>NZ_JAQGKZ010000032.1 GCF_028289855.1 Sphingomonas bacterium
GCACAAGCCGGTCGGGACATGCCAATTGTCGTGGATCCTGCGCACCCCGCGCGGAATCGCGATGGCCGACGTGATGAAGCGCGAACAGACGCTGATCCCGGTCGACATGGACCAGGAAGAGGTCGCGCTGCGGTTTCAGAAATACGCGTTGATCTCCGCCGCGGTCACCGATGCCGCCGGGCGGCTGGTCGGGATGATCACGGTCGACGACATCGTCCACATCATTTCCGAAGAAGCTGGCGAGGACATCACCCGGCTGTCGGGCGCGGGCGACGGCGACATCAACGAGCCGATCGTGCTGACCGTGCGGACGCGGCTGACCTGGCTGGTGGTCAATCTGGGCACCGCGATTCTCGCCTCGTCGGTGGTGGGGCTGTTCCAGGGCGAGATCGCGCAGTTCGCGTTGCTCGCGGTGCTGATGCCGATCGTGTCGGGGATGGGCGGCAATGCCGGGACGCAGACGCTGGCGGTGGTGGTGCGGGCGCTGGCGACCAACCAGCTGACCGATTCGAATACCGTCTGGATGATCCTGCGCGAATTGCGGATTGCGATCGCCAACGGCCTGTCGCTCGGGCTGCTGATCGGGTTCGGAACATTCCTGATTTTCCACCGCGCCGACCTGTCGATCGTGATCGCGCTGGCGATGGTCATCAACAATTTGATCGCCGGCCTGTCGGGCGTGTTCATCCCGGTGACGCTCGATCGTTTCCGGATCGATCCCGCGGTATCGTCGGCGGTGTTCGTGACGATGATGACCGATTGCATGGGGTTCTTTTCGTTCCTCGGGCTGGCGCTCTTGTGGGGCCTGTCGGGCTGAGCTTGTTAACGCGCTGACGCGCGCACCGCCCTTGCCGACGCACAGCCGATGTCTACATCGGCGCCATGCCGCTTCACCTTACCAAAGTCGCGTTCGGGGTCGCGAGCCTCGACCAGTTCGCCGCGCGCTGGGCGGCCCGCGAGGGGCTGCCGCCGTACGAACTCGGCACGCGCTATCTGCCCAAGCGACATGAGGAAATTGCCGGGCAGGGGTCGCTCTACTGGATTCTCAAGCACCAGCTAGTCGCACGCTCGCCGATCGTCGGGTTCGGCGAACTGGAGGGTGGGCGCGTCGCGATCAGGCTCGATCCGCGGCTGGTGCTGGTTCAAGCCCGGCCCAAGCGTGCGCATCAGGGCTGGCGGTATCTGGAAGGCGACGCCGCCCCGCTCGACCTCGGCGCAGGCAGCGAAGGTGTCGGCGCGTTGCCGGCCGACCTGGTCGGCAAACTCGCCGATCTCGCGCTGATATGACTTCCGTTCGTGCTGAGCTTGTCGAAGCACGTGCCGAACACGCCCTTCGACAAGCTCAGGGCGAACGGTGATGGATGGCTAGGGCGTCGCGTCCGGCCCGCACAGGATGGGGCCGCCGGCCTGCGCCTTGGTGACACAGGCGGCGCTGCCCGACACGACGATCCGCCCGAGGCCGGTCGAGGTCAGGTTGGCGGTAAAGCGCGCAGTCGCCTGCGTCTCGCCCGGGCCGTCGAGGAACACCATAAGGTCGCCAACGGATAACGGCATCGCCATGATCGTGCCCGACCCGTTGGTTTGCAACCGCGCGCGCCCGCTCTTCCCCGCCAGCGCGACATTGCCCGCACCGATCAGGGTAGCGGTCAGTTGGTCGCTATCGATTCCCTGCGCATCGATCGACCCGGTGCCGGTGATCTGAAAGTCGAGCTGCTGACTTCGGATGCGGCCCTTGATCGCCAGTTTCCCGCCGCCGATCACGCTCGCGCTGCGCAGGGTCGGCGTAACGAGGGTGATCACCGGGGCAGGCCCATTGGGCTTGCCGCGCTCACCCCAGCCGTTCGCGCCCTTGCGGACGACCAAAGTCGTGCCCTGTACTTCGATATCGAGCGTGTCGAGCACGGTCGGGTCGCCGGTCGCGCTGCCCGATGCGCCGGCGTTGGCCACGGTCAACCGGACATCGAACGGCCCCTCGACGCGGACGCGATCGAAGCTGGTGACGACGAAGTTGCGGTCGGCTGCGCTGGCGGGAAGCGCCAGCACGGCGAGCGCGAGGCCGAGGAGGAAGCGGGACATGGCCCTTGCATCGCACCGCCGGGGCGGCGCGCGCAAGGCCAATCCGTGGTTAGCGTCGGCCTAGCTGCAGGTAACGCTGCCCGATCCCATCTTGCTGGTCGTGCATTTCGCGCCGCCGGTCAGCGTCACGTCGCCCGAACCCATCACGTTGACCTTGGCCGGGCCGGCGACCGTCGCGGTGACCCCGCCCGATCCCATCACGCTGACGTCGGCCTGTGTGAGCGACAGCTTGGCCGCCTCGATATCGCCCGACCCGGTGATCGAGAAGCTGCCCGATTTCGCGGTGCCGCCAGTGCTGACATTGCCCGATCCGGTGAGCGAGAAATCGGCGCGCTGCACCGCCATCGACGCGATCGACAGGTCGCCCGATCCGGTCGCGCTGACCTTAAACCCGTCTCCCTCGACATGATCGATCGCCATGTCGCCCGACCCGGTCGTGCTCGCGGCGGTGATGCGCGGCATCGTGACATAGATTTTGACGTGCCCGCGCTCGCCGCCGCCCCAGTGGAACCCCGAACTCGACTTGCGCCGGATTTCGAGCGTGTCGCCGTTCTTGACGATTTCCAGATTGGCCATGATCCCGGTGTCGCCCTCCGCACGGACCGAAAAGCCCGACCCGACGCGGACATCGACATCGTCCGGCCCGGTTGAATCGACCGCGGTGAACCCGTCGATCGCGAACGTCTTGTTGCCGTTGACGCCGCTGGCGGCGGTCTTGGCATCGCCGCTGCCCGAACAGGCGGCGAGCGGGATCAGGGCGAGCAAGGCGAGATGGCGCATGGGAAGTCTCCTGTGTGTGTTGGCGATATAACACACACAGAATTGACGGTGCAACGAAAAAGGGCGGCCCGTCAGGACCGCCCTTTTTGCGTGGACCGTCATGTCTCGCTTACGCGGGCACTTTGTCCTTGTTCCAGATCGCCGCGGCCTTGCGCAGGATGTCGAGGATCTTCTCCAGCGCGCCCTTTTCGTCGGTTTCTTCCATCGCCGCTAGCTCGCGGGCGAGGCGGCTGGCGGCCGCTTCGAAAATCTGGCGCTCGGAATAGCTCTGCTCGGGCTGGTCCTCGGCGCGGAACAGGTCGCGGACCACTTCGGCGATCGACACCAGGTCGCCCGAATTGATCTTCGCTTCATATTCCTGCGCGCGGCGCGACCACATGGTGCGCTTGATCTTGGGCTTGCCCTTCAAGGTGTCGAGCGCCTCGCGCAGCGTCTTGTCCGAGGACAATTTGCGCATGCCGACGCTTTCGGCCTTGTTGGTCGGCACGCGGAGCGTCATACGCTCCTTCTCGAACCGCAGCACGTACAGCTCCAGCTGCATGCCGGCGATTTCCTGCTTCAGCAGCTCGACCACACGGCCAACGCCGTGCTTGGGGTAAACGACATAATCACCGACGTCGAAGGACAGTGCCTTGGCAGCCATGAGGCTCAACCTTTCTTG
This sequence comes from Sphingomonas bacterium, assembly GCF_028289855.1. Classification (GTDB taxonomy): domain Bacteria; phylum Pseudomonadota; class Alphaproteobacteria; order Sphingomonadales; family Sphingomonadaceae; genus Sphingomonas. The sequence continues at coordinate 3,518 of NZ_JAQGKZ010000032.1, forward strand.
GAAATAACCCCAGAGAGTCCGACGCCAAGGGTGGCATCGGCGGGGGAAGTGTTCTGTTGCGTGTGTCTCCACACGAGAGAATCGGGGCTCTCGTCCTGTCCTATTTAACAGCTTCGTAATAAAATTACCAGCGTTGGATCGAACCGATTAACCTCGTTAATCGGTGTCTCGCGATCCAACGCGGCCGGCGGGTGCGCAGCAACCCATCCGACGGCGGCTTTGCCGCCGGCGCGGCTACTCACCAAACGTGCACGCGATCTGCCGGCGCGAGATACAACTTATCCCCCGGCTTCACCCCGAATGCAGCATACCAGGCGTCCATGTTCCGGACGATCCCGTTGACGCGATATTCCTCCGGGCTGTGCGGGTTGGATAGCAATTGCGCGCGCAGCGCACCCTCGCGTGCCTTGCCCTGCCAGCTTTGCGCATAGGCGATGAAGAAGCGCTGGTCGCCGGTATAGGCGTCGATCACCGCCGGTTCGCCGTGCCGTTCGACATAGCGGCGATACGCGGCATAGGCCGCTTCCAGCCCGCCGAGATCGCCCAGATTCTCGCCGAGTGTCAGCTCGCCCTTAATCTTCACGCCGGGGATCGGCTCGTAGCCGTTGAACTGGTCGACCAGCTTCTGCGCGTGCGTCTTGTACCGGTCGGCCGATTCCTTGGTCCACCAGTCGCGCAGCTTGCCGGTGGCGTCGAACTGGCGCCCTTCGTCGTCGAACCCGTGCCCCATTTCGTGGCCGATCGTGGCACCCGTCTCGCCGTAATTGACCGCCGGGTCGGCACCGGGATCGAAGAAGGGCGGCTGCAGGATCGCGGCCGGGAAGGTCACCTGGTTGGTCAGCGGGTTGTAGTACGCGTTCACTTCCTGGACGTTCATGTCCCACAAGCTGCGATCGACCGGCTTGCCGAGCCGCGACAGCGCGAGCTTCCATCCGAAATCCTCGGCGGCGAGCGAATTGGCCAGCGGGTCGGAGCGCGACACGCTCATCGCCGAATAGTCGATATATTTGCTCGGGTGCCCGATCCGCGGATCGAACGAGGCGAGCTTGACGAGCGCCTCCTTGCGCGTCGGCGCGTCCATCCAGGCGGCGTTGTCGATCTTTTCCTTGTACGCGGCGCGCAGGTCGCCGAGCATTTCGGTCATCTGCTTGTCGGTTTCGGGCGTCCAATGCTTCTTCGCGTAGAGCTCGCCGACCGCCTCGCCGAGATTGTCGTTGAGCAGGCGCACACCGCGCTTCCAGCGGTCGGACTGCGACTCCACGCCCTGCAGCGTGTGCGCGTAGAAATCGAAATTGGCGTCGTCGAACGCCTTGGGCAGGTACGCCGCATGGCTGCTGATGAAGCGGAAGGTCATCCAGTCCTTCCACACCGACAGCGGGGTCGCCGCGATCGCCTTGCCCGCCGCGGTCACCGCGCTCGGTTCGGCGACGATCACGGTCGGCATCTTGCCCAGCCCGATCTTCGCCAGCACTGGCGTCCAGTCGAATTGCGGCGCGAGCTTGGTGAGTTGCGCGCGCGTCATCGGGTTATAGGTTTTGACCGGATCGCGCCGCGCCTCCGGCGTCCACTGGTCCTTCGCCAGGCTGGTTTCGAGCGCGATGATCGCGTCGGCGCGGCTTGCCCGCGCGGCGGGATCGGACACGCCGGCGAGCTCTTCGATCCGCATGATGTAGTCGCGATACGCCTTGCGGAACGCGACATATTTGGCATCGGGCAGCAGGTAATAGTCGCGCGATCCCAGCCCGAGCCGCGCCTGCCCGGCATCGACGGCATATTGCGTCGGGTTCTTCGCGTCCGGGCTGACGCCGATGTTGATCGGCGCGGGATAGCCCGGCTCGGCCATCAGCGCGACGAGCTCGCTGGTATTCCTGAGATTGAAGATCCGCAGGAGATAGGGTCTCAGCGGCGCGGTGCCGCGCGCCTCGATCCCGGCCTGATCCATCCAGGCGCCGTAGAAATCGGCGACGCGGCGCATCTTCGGATCGGCGGGGGTCGGGCCGGCATCCTCGACCAGCTTGCGCACCTCGATCTCGGCCTCGTCGGGCATGTCGTAATTGTAGCCGGCGCGCGACTTGTCGGGGGCGATCGGCGCGGTCTTCAGCCACGTGCCCTCGGCGTAGCGGAAGAAGTCGTCGCCCGGCTTCACGCCTTTGTCCATCGACGAGTAGTCGACGCCCCACGGGCCGTATTTGGCCTTGGGCGGCGTCGCCGTCTGCGCGAGCGCGATGCTCGACATGCCCAGGAGGAAAAGACCGGCTGCCCGCTTGATCGCCATGTGCCAAGACTCCGCGCTCGATGATGGTTCGGACGGTGTGTTGTCAGACTATGGCGGCGGGTGGAAGAGGGATTTTGACGTGCTTTAGCACGTCATCCCAGCGAAAGCTGGGATGTCAGGCCGTATCGCCGCGCTGCATGAGACCCCAGCTTACGCTGGGGTGACGGTATGGGATCAGTCGCCTTGCCCCGGCTCGGGCGAGAAGTACTTGTCGAACTTCCCCTCTTCGCCCTTGTGCTCGTCGGCATCGGCGGGGGTCTGGTCGTTCTTGCGCGTGACGTTGGGCCAGGTTGCGCTGAACGTGTTGTTGAGCTCGAGCCATTTTTCGAGCCCGCTTTCGGTGTCGGGTAGGATCGCCTCGGCCGGGCATTCGGGTTCGCACACGCCGCAATCGATGCACTCGCTGGGGTTGATCACCAGCATGTTGTCGCCTTCGTAGAAGCAATCGACCGGGCACACCTCGACGCAGTCCATATACTTGCACTTGATGCAGGCATCGGTGACGACGTAGGTCATGTCGGGCTCCCCAAGACTAGATTTCCGGCTTGCTATGCCCCGCGGCGGAATCCGTCAATCAGAGGCGTCTTGCTGCGAGACGTTCGCAACCGCCAGATCCTGATAGCACGCCTGCGCCTCGCCCGGCGGGCCGCGCCGGATCGGGAGGAGTTCGACGCGGATCGTACGGATGTCGCCGGCGTGCGTGGCAAAGGTCAGGATGTTGCCGACCCTGACCGGCGCGGCGGGGCGATTTACCGGACGGCCGTCGATCCGCAAGCGGCCCTGCGCGGCGAGCGCTTGCGCCAGGCTCCGCGTCTTGGTGATCCGCGCGAACCACAGGAACCGGTCGAGCCGGATCGACCACTCAGCCATCGAGCATCCCCGCCAGCGCGGCGAACGCGTTGTCCTTGGGCGGCGCGGTCGGCTTGGCGTTTGGGGTGAGGCCCTGCCACATCCATTGCACACGGCCCGCTGCATCGGGCTTAGCGGTGCGGAAGCCGAGCTGTGCCATCAGCCGCGCGAGCGTGTCGGGGTGAAGCCCGATCGATGTCGCCAGCGCCGGATCGAGGACGAATGGCGCACGACCCTTGCGCCCGTCATGCGCCGCGCGGGCGATGCGCTCGACCAGGTCGATGCGCACCGCCTGTTGGCCGAGGGGGCGGAAACCATAGGGCAAATCGGCGCCGAGGGCGTTGCGTGGCAGGACGGTGGCGCCTTCGCGTGGTGCGTCGGCGAGCCGCACCAGCAAGCGACGCCACTGTGCGGCGCCTGGCTTCAATAAGGCGGGCGCGAACACGTCGAGCGTGCCGATGGTTACTCCGATCCGCCCGAGCCGCTTGCGCGCGATTGGATCGAGCCCTTCGAGTTGCACGCCCATAGCCCGGCGTGGCAGCAGCCCGCCGGCCTGCAGCAATGCCGCTGCAGCGGCGCGCAACGGCGCGCCGGCGACGGGATCGTGCAGGATTTGGTCGAGCTGGCCGAACACCGGCAGATGCCGCGCGACCTGCGCCGCCAGCCAGCGGTCGAGCCGCGCCTGGACGGTCTTGCGCGACGCGGGATCGAGCGCGTCGAGCGCGCGGTCGAGCTTGATGCGTGGCTGCGCGAGGGTGGGGCCAAGGGCGATGTGAGCAATGGATGAGCCACGCCAACGGATTTCCGCCCCTTCGACGCTTCCCCGGCGAAGGCCGGGGTCCAGTTGCGATGACATCGGCGAGGGAGAACCCCCGTCTCCATTCGCACCGATTCTGGGCCCCGGCCTTCGCCGGGGAAGCGTATGTGGCAGGTTCAGGGAGAAGGCGTCGTCGTCTGCCTGCGCCAACGCCTTCGCCCGCCGCGCCAGTTCGACCCCCAGCCGCTTCTCTGCTGCCGCCAGCAACAGGCGCTTGTCGGCTGCGCGCGCATCCGCCGCCACAGTAAACGTGAACCCCGCCAGCGTACCGATCGGATGATCCTCGACCATCACCTCGCCCTGCTCGCCGATCACGACGGGTAGCGCACCGGCGTCCTTACCGATCTGGCGCAGCAGCATCGTGGTACGCTTGTCGACGAAGCGCTGCGTCAGCGAATTGTGCAGCGCGTCGGACAAGCGCTCCTCGACCTCGCCGGTGCGCGCCGCCCAATGCGCCGGGTCGGCCAGCCAGTCGGCGCGGTGCGCGATATACGCCCAAGTGCGCACCCCGGCGATCCGCCCCGCGATCGTCTCGACATCGCCGGTGACGTCGTCGAGCCGCGCGACTTCGCTGGCGAACCACGACACCGGGATGCGCCCGTCGCCTTCGCTGAGATGCCCGAACACGCGCGACACCAGCCGCACATGCTGGTCGGCGCCGAGCTTGCGGAAATCGGGCACGCCGCATGCCGCCCATAAGCGCGCGACCATTACGGCGCCGTGCGTGCGGTCGCGTACCCAATCCTCCTCGGCCAGCCGCTTGAGCACGCCCAGATCGACCGCCGGTGGTGCTGTGCGCAAGGCGCGATGCGCGGGCCGCGTTTCGAGGCTCTCGATCAGAGCATCGATCGAATTCAAACCGGGCTCGCCCTCGCGCCAATAAAGGAAGTCGAGGGCAGGAAAACGATGCTCCTCGATCGCGTAGACTTCCTCGGGCGTGAACGCTCCCGGTCCTTCCGCGGCCAACGCGCCGAACGTCCCGTCGCGCTGGTGCCGCCCGGCGCGGCCCGCGATCTGCGCCATTTCGCTGACGGTGAGCCGGCGCTGGCGCTGACCGTCGAACTTGTTTAGGCTGGCGAACGCGACGTGCTGCACGTCCATGTTGAGCCCCATGCCGATCGCGTCGGTCGCGACGAGGTAATCGACCTCGCCCGCCTGGAACATCGCGACCTGCGCGTTGCGGGTACGGGGGGACAGCGCGCCCATCACCACCGCCGCGCCGCCGCGCAAGCGCCGGACCATCTCCGCGACCGCATAGACTTCCTCGGCGCTGAACGCGACGATCGCCGAACGCTTGGGCAGCCGCGACAGCTTCTTCGCGCCGGCATAACTGAGCGTTGAGAAGCGCGGTCGATTGACGATCTCCGCATCGGGGACGAGTGCCTTGATCATTGGGCGCAGCGTCTCCGAGCCGAGGATCATCGTCTCGTCGCGCCCGCGCGCATTGAGCAGGCGGTCGGTAAAGACATGCCCGCGCTCGGGATCGGCACCCAGTTGCGCCTCGTCGAGCGCCAGGAACGACACATCCTTGAGTCCTTGTGTGTCCGCTCCGGCAAACATGCCTCCGCGGATCGGCATCGACTCCGCGGTGCACAGGAACCAGCGCGCGTCGGGCGGGACGATGCGCTCCTCGCCGGTCATCAGCGCGACGCGGTCCTTGCCCTTGATCGCGACCACCCGGTCGTACACTTCGCGCGCCAGCAGCCGCAGCGGGAAGCCGATCATCCCGCTCGAATGCCCGCACATCCGCTCGATCGCGAGGTGCGTCTTGCCGGTATTGGTGGGACCGAGCACCGCGGTGACCGGGTTACTGTACGCGCTCATTACGCCGCTAACATCGTCGCGCGACGCGGTCAGCGCAAGCGGGAAACCCTTAAGAAAAGTCCCCTTATTCACCTATACTTAAGTAGTCCTCCGCGATAATGAAACTGTCCCTAGCACGGCACGGCTCGCCGCAAGGACGGGCAAAAGGCCCGCTTGTTAAATTGACTTTAACCACTCGCCCACACAGTGATTCCGCTCGCGCCGGGGGTGGATCGGCGATGATGTCCGGGGACGATTACGCCGTGTTTTTGCGCAATGACCAATTCGATTCGGCGGGCGGCGCGGCCGCGCGCTCGTCGGAACTGGTCCTGGTGCCCGAACCTACCCGGCTCGACCGGATGCGTCATGCCATCGAAGCGATCGACTGGACGCCCGATCTCGGCGCGCGGATCGGGTCGCGCGACTGGTTCCGCGGCGCCGCCACCTGCACGGCGTTGCTGTGCGCGACCTGGGCGCTGTCGCCCGGGTTCGCCCGCCCGATCGCCGGCGAGACGCCCAAGGCGCTGAGCAGCACCGCGTGGGACAATGCCCGCGCGCAAGCCATCGCCCCGCTCGCCTGGGGCGCCGACACCGGCCAGCGGATGGCGGCGAACGACCTCGTCCGGCCGCTCGGCGAAACGCCCGACCGGCCGCATTTGCCTTTCTCCTCGGCGATGAGCGACGGCGACAGCCTCGCCGCGTTGCTGCGCCGCGCCGGTGCCGCCAAGGCCGACGTTGCGGCAATTTCCGACATGGTTGCAAACGCGCTGCCGCTCGACGAGATCCGCCCGGGAACGCGTTTCGACGGCGTGCTCGGGCCGCGCGCGCACAAGAGCGATCCGCGCCCGATCGAGACGCTCAGCTTTCAGCCGGCATTCGATTTCCGGCTGATCATCTCGCGCACCGCCAACGGCCTGTCGATGCAGCGCCAGGCGATTTCGGTCGACGACACGCCGCTGCGCATCCAGGGGCTGGCGGGGGCGAGCCTCTACAAGTCGCTGCGTGCGGCGGGTGTGCCGTCGACGGCGGCGGCGGATTACCTCAAAGCGATGGCAACCCGCATCTCGCTCGGCAGCGACGTTACCGCGGGCGACCCGTTCGACATCATCCTCAAGCAACGCCGCGCCGCGACCGGCGAGGTCGAAATCGGCGACATCGTGTTCGCCGGGCTCGATCTTGGTGGCCGCAAGGTGCAACTCGTCAAATGGGCGGGCCAGGACAGCGACGACGAGGACGGCGGCGGCGACTGGTACGACGCCAATGGCGGCGAAACGCGCCGTCAGGGGTTTGTCGGGTTGCCGGTCAACGGCCGTGTCAGCTCGGCGTTCGGGATGCGGATGCACCCGATCCTGGGCTATTACCGGATGCACAAGGGCATCGACATCGCCTGCCCCTATGGATCGCCGGTCTATGCGGTGGTCGACGGGACGGTGAACTGGGCCGGGTACAAGGGCGGCTACGGCAATTTCATCGGTATCCTGGGGTCCGGCGGGGTCGGCACGGGGTACGGTCATCTCAGCCGCATCGCGGTGCGCAACGGCGAGCGCGTGTCGCGCGGCGAGCTGGTCGGCTATTCGGGCAATTCGGGGCTGTCGACCGGCCCGCACCTCCATTTCGAGGTCTATCGCGGTGGAGAGACGGTCAATCCGCGCGGCTTCTCATTCTCGACGATGGCGGCGCTGACCGGCAGCGCGCTGCGCGCGTTCAAGGCGAAGGTCGCCGATCTGCTGGCGGTGCGGCCGGGGACCGCGCGGTAGGGCGGGTACGTCTGATTTTGGGTGGTTAGCAAACGCTCGAACGCTTATTGCGATCTTCCTTGAGAACGTTCACAAAGGCGTTTCGCTACTGCCAGCAATGGATGACCATGCCGATCAGCGATGCCGCCACCTCGACCAACGCCACGGCACCGGCGAAAAGTCACTATGTCATTCTCGACGGCCTGCGCGGTGTCGCATCGCTTGTGGTGATCGTCTTCCACCTGTTCGAAGCCTATGCCGACAACAATCCGCAGAAACAGATTATCAATCACGGCTACCTAGCGGTCGACTTCTTCTTCCTGTTGTCGGGCTTCGTGATTGCGTACGCCTATGACGATCGCTGGGGACGCATGGGGCAGTGGGAGTTCTACAAGCGGCGATTGGTCCGGCTCCAGCCGATGGTCGTGTTGGGCAGCGTGATCGGCGCGGCGCTATTCGCATTCCAGCACTGGACCATTTTCCCGAAGGTTGCCGGCAGTTCCGCATGGCAGGTCCTGTTGGTCATGCTGATCGGCTGCACGATGATCCCGCTGCCCAAATCGGCGGACATTCGCGGTTGGGATGAATCCTACCCGCTCAACGGCCCAGCCTGGTCGCTGTTTTACGAATATTGCGCCAATGTCCTGTACGCGGTCGGGCTGCGAAGGCTGTCCAGCCGCGGCCTCGGCCTACTCGTCGCGCTGTCCGCAATCGCGCTCATACTGCTCCTCGTCATTGGCGGACGGGGCGATCTGATCGGCGGCTGGTCACTCGACGCCGCCGGCCTCACGATGGGCTTTACGCGCGTGATGTTCCCGTTCTTTGCCGGCGTTCTGCTCATGCGGCTCGGCAAGCGAATCCGGCTGCCCGGTGCTTTCTGGCTTTGCAGCCTGATGCTGATCGTCGCGCTGTCGCTGCCCCGCTTCGGGGGCACCGAGCGGCTCTGGATCAACGGGCTGTACGAGGCCGGCTGCGTGATCGTGCTATTCCCGTTGATTGTTGCGATCGGCGCCGGTGAAAAACGGATCGATGGGCCGTCGGTGCGGGTCGCGCGGTTCTTCGGCGACCTGTCCTATCCGCTCTACATCACGCATTACCCGCTGATCTATATTTACACTGGCTGGGTGATCGACCGAAACGTCCCGCCCGCGCAGGGCGCATTAGCTGGACTGGGCGTGTTCATCGTTGCCGTCGCGGTGGCGTATGCGTCGCTCAAGTTGTTCGATGAGCCGGTTAGACGCTGGCTCGCGTCGAGGCTTTTGACCAAGCGAACCTAGTTCGCAACGTCCGCTGGTGGGTCGTCAGCTGTAATTCGCAATATACTCGCAATGTTGGATTTCGCCTGACAGCTTTGCCGGGCTCTTTGACATCGCAATGCTTTTACCCCCGTCGATTAGACGCGGAAATACGGTCGCCGAAACCTCGTGAAGTTTGGGAGGTCGGGCCATTGGCCCGCCGGCCGAGGCGCGGCTTTAACGCGATTTAGCTCTCGCTACGTCGCTGCCTATCGCCCTTGCGACCGCCACCGCCGAATCGTGCGGTCGATGATCTGGTCCTCGCCGCCGGTTTCGCGCCACAGGTCGGAGAAAATCGGGTCGGCCGAGGCAGGGCGCTTGCTTTCCTCGAGCCCGTCGAACGCGACGCGGATCGGGATCGCGACGCCTTCGCCGCAGATGATGCATTCGCGGTTGCGCAGCGCGGGGATCGAAGCGAGGAAGCCGCGCGCGCCTTCGGGCATCGCGGCGCGGACGAACGCTTGGTCGCGGTCGTTGTTGAGGCGCATCGAGATGATCGTGCCGCATTGCGACAGCACGCCTTCGGCCAGATCGGACGGGCGCTGGGTGATCAGGCCGAGCGAGACGCCGTATTTGCGGCCTTCCTTGGCGATGCGGCTGAGGATCTTGCCGACCGACGACCCGTCGGCGTTGCGCTCGTTGGGGATGTAGCGGTGCGCTTCCTCGCAGATGAGAAGGATCGGGCGCTGCGGCTCGTTGCGGCTCCAGATCGCGAAGTCGAACACCATCCGGCTAAGCACCGCGACCACCACGGAGGTGATTTCGTTCGGCACCCCCGACACGTCGATGATCGAGATCGGCTTGCCGTCACCCGGCAAGCGGAAGATGCGGGCGATGAAGTCCTGCATCGTGTCGGCAACCAGCATGCCCGAAAACATGAAGCCATAGCGCGGGTCGGCCTTGATCTCATCGATCTTCGTGCGAAGCCGCAGGTACGGCGCGGTGTCGCCGGCACGATCCATCTTGCCCATTTCGAGCTGGATCAGATTGGTCAGGTCGCTGAGCAGATACGGGATCGGGGCGTCGACCGTCAGCTTGGCGATCTCCTGCCCCAGCCGGCTCTTGCCGCGCGCGGCAAGCAGGCACTTGGCGAGGATGTCCTTGTCGATCTGCGCCTCGTTGCCCGTCGTGGTCAGGAACACTTCGCAATGTTCCTCGAAATTCATCAGCCAGTACGGCATTTGCAGGTTCGACACGTCGAAGATCGCGCCATTGCCGTCGAACGCGGCGGAATATTCGCCGTGCGGATCGACCATCACGATATGCCCCTGCGGCGCGAGCTCGCAGATGCGATGGAGGATCAACGCGGCGCTGGTCGACTTGCCGGTGCCGGTCGAGCCGAGCAGCGCGAAATGCTTGCCGAGCATCGCATCGACATAGAGCGCGGCGCGGATGTCCCTGGTCGGATAGACCGTGCCGATCTCGATGTGCGCGCGGTCGTCGGCGGCATAGATCTGCTTGAGGTCGGCGGTCGAGACGGGAAACGCCGCCGACCCCGGCACCGGATAGCGCGTGACGCCGCGCCGAAAGCGGTAGAGTTTGCCGGTCAGCCGTTCCTCGTCGCCCTCGCCGAGAAAATCGATCTGCGCGAGCACGCCAGCGTCGGTCAGCTTGAGCGAGCGGACGTTGGCGATCAGCCACGTGCCACCGAGCCGGATTTTTAGCTGCCCGCCGACCGACCCGGCGCTGGCGAGCACGGGGTCGGCGTCGTTGAGATAGCTTTCGACTACTGCTGTATCGAGCAGCACCTGGCCGCCCGACCCGGCGATATCGTTCAGCGCGCCGATCTGGCGCATGCCGATCGGCGCGGCTTGTGCCGGCGCGGGTGTGGCGTTGGCGAACGCGCCGTCGCCTGGCATCTCGGTCATCGGATTCCCCTGATCATCCGCGCTTCATGCACCGGCAGGGGTAAAGATTGCGTGATTAACCTTAAGGTTGAGCGGGGTGGGATCCGCCGCCGCTCACAACCGCCGCGCGACATAGCCCGCGGCCCAGCCGAGCAGTACCGACAGGGCCACCGCGACCAGCCCATAGGTGATCGACCAGCGCTGCGCCGAGCGCGCGACGAACCGCTCGAACCCCGATTTACGGATCTCGATTTCCTTGGTCGCGACCGCCAGCACGTGGCCGTCGCGGATCAGAAAGGTCTCAGCGGTGAAGCGCCCGACCGGCACGCGCGCCGGGATATCGACCCGCGCGCGATAGAGCACGCCGTCGCTGATCTCGACCGCATCGGGTTTCTGGTAATACAGCCCGCCGCGCTGTTTCAGATCGTTGAGCCCGCGGGCGAAGCGGTCCTGCTCGTCGGCGGGAGCGCTCGACGCGGGGGACAGCTGGAGGCTGTCGAGCCCGAGTTCGTAGATCGCGCGCGTGCGCTCATCGACGATCTTGTCGATCGGCCGCGACGACACCATGCCGTAGAAACTCGGCGCCGAGCGATAGCGCAACCGCGCGGCGTTGACCCAGATGCCCGCGATCCGCGTCTTCTCGCGCACAAGGATCGATTGCGTCGGGCCCTTCACCACCACGACGATGTCGGTCGGCTTGTCGTCGTTGGGCAGCCGCCCGCCGGGGTAGAGGATCGCCCCGAACAACAGCAATTCGGCGCCGGTGAACGAATAAGCGATGTCGATCTGGCGCTGCGATACATCGGGGACGAGGACGGGCTTGGCTTGCCCCATCAGCAGCGGCGCGAAGAGCAAGGCAACCGCTTTCCTCACGACAATTCGACCGAGAAGATCTCGTCGGGGCGCAAGGTCAGCCCGACCAGCATGCGCAATCCCACCAGCAGCACCAGCAACGCGAGCGCGAGGCGGAGATATTCGGGCTTCCACTTGGTCGCGAACCGCGCCCCGATCTGCGCGCCGGTCACCGACCCGACCAGCAGCAGCGCGGCGAGCACGATATCGACCGCCTTGGTCGTGGTGGCATGGACCATCGTCGCCCAGGCGGTGACGAACAAAGTCTGGAACAGGCTGGTGCCGACCACCACCTGCGTCGCCATGCCGAGCAGATAGATCATCGCCGGGACCAGGATGAACCCGCCGCCGACGCCGAGCAGGATGGTGAGAATGCCGACTCCGAACCCGAGCAGCAACGGCGCGAGCGGGGAAATGTAGAGCCCCGAACGATAGAAGCGCGTGCGGAACGGGAGCGCGGCGACCAGCGGATGATGGTGGCGCTTGGCCGCGCGCGGCGCGTGCCCGGCGCGGGTCGCGCGGATGAACTGGATCGCTTCGCGCGCCATCATCGACCCGATCGACCCGAGCATCAGCACGTAGACGACCGCGATCATCGTATCGAGCTGACCGCTCGCCTGAAGCGCCTTGAAGATCCACGCGCCGAACACCGACCCCGCGAACCCGCCCGCGACCATCAGCCCGCCCATCTTGAAATCGACCCCGCGGCGCTGAAGGTGCGCGAACACGCCGGATACGCTGGCGCCGGTCACCTGACTTGCCGCGGACGCTGCGGCGACGGTCGGCGGGATGCCATAGATGATCAGCAGCGGCGTCGTCAGAAACCCGCCGCCGACCCCGAACATCCCCGACAGCAACCCGACGAACCCGCCGAGCAGGATGATGACGAGCGCGTTGACCGACAGATTGGCGATGGGGAGGTAGATATCCACAGCCCCCGCTTATCGCGTGGGGGTGCTTTGCGCAAAGGAGGGTGGAATTAGAAATCGCTCCCAATCACCAGCACTGGCCCCGAACCGGGCCGCGCGTTGCCTGCGACGCGCTGGCGCCAGTCGAGTGACAGGCGGAGCGATTGGCCGGCGACCGGCACGCGGACGCCGAGCGAGGGGCCGATGTCGAGCCGTTGCGCGCCGCGCTGAGCGCCGCCCCAGCCGCCTATGCCGAGGTCCACCTTCGCACTGCCCAATTTCATGACCGGTCGCGACAGGCGTGCCGCGCCCTCTGCGAACGGTTCGGTGCGGCTGCGGCGGATGACGCCGGCTTGACCGTAGGTTTCGAGGTCGAAACCCAGAGCGAGCGGGGCGGGGCCGGTGCCGGCGATGATCCCCGCCGCCGGGCCGCTGCCGCCGCCGTCGAGCGCTACGCGGTATTCGGCGACGAGGCGGACGGGCAGCTTGGTCGGGCGCCATTCGAGGCCGAACGCCGCTTCGCGTCCCTTGCCCTTGAGCGGGCTGGCGATGCGGGCAACGATGGCGACGCGGCGGGCATCGCCGATCGCATAGGCGACCCGCAGCCCGGTCTGGCTGCCGCCCAACTGACCGCCACTGAGGCCCGGCGCGATGCCGCGCCCGTCGCGCAGGACGAACCAGGCGCTCGCCGACCAGCGGCTCGCGGTAGGGCGGTCGGTCGGCGCGGTGGCGGGCGGCGGCGCGAGCAAGGTTTGGGGCGCTTGGCCGGATCGTGAAACGATGTCGGCGATGGCAGAGGGAGGCGCGACAGGCGTGGGCGCGTCAACCTTACTCTCGCGCAAGATCGTGGCCCGCGGCGTGCCGTAAACCGGCGCGGGCCGGGCTGGTCGCTTGGCGATCTGGAAAGGAGCGAACGTGCTCGCTTGTGGGACCAGTTGAGCCGTGGTCTCCGGCGCATCGTCGGCAAACGCGGCGGGCACCAGCGCGCCGGGAATCGCTGCCGGCCCCGCCGCCGGCCACAGCATGACCGCGCGCAGCGCCACCCAGCCGAGCGCGGTCGCGCCGAAAAAGCGGAGCGGACGGCCGCTCACGGCTCTACGCCCTCGGGAAAACGGTGGTGCGTCTTGTCCCACTGCGGCCGCCTGCCGCGCAGCGCACCGACGTAGCGCCACACCGCCTTGCGCGCCGCCATCAGCGCGATGAAATTGCCGACCAGGGCGCGCGGCAGCGACAGCAAGGCCTGCCAGAATCCATAGGCGCGGCCGGTGAACCAGGCGCGCATCGCCAGCCGCCACACGAGCATCGCCGCGTTGATGTTGAGCAACGTCATCAGCGCATTGCTCGGCTGCGGCGCTGTGTCGCCGGCGAGCGCGTGCAACGCCAGCGATGCGCCCCACGCGAGCAGCGCCAGATAGGCGATAAACAGCACGAATACCGACAGCGGCGCGCGTCGATCGCGCAGCCGCATCCAATGGTCGCGCCAGTCGCCCGCGCGTCCCCAGCCGAGCCGGTCCCAGCCGTCGAGCGCGATGCCGATCATCCAGCGCGTTTTTTGCCGGACGGCATCGCGGACATTGTCGGGGAAATATTCGGCGACGGCGATCAGTTTGCCGTCGTCGTCACGCACCCGCGCGAACACCTGTCGCCCGCCGAGCATCGCAGTGCGCAGGCCGAGCTCGTAATCCTCGGTCAGGCTGTCGGCGTCGAACGGCGTGCCGCCGCGCGCCATCGCGATGCGCTCGATCAAGTTGCGGTCGATCGCACACCCGACTCCGGCGAGCGGGATCGGCGCGCCGAGCCAGCCGCGAGCGACCAGTCGGAGCCCGTGCGCCTCGGCGAACTCGTCGATGTAGTGCCCGGCGACCAGCGGCGATCCGCGATCGACCAACGGCATCACTGGCAGCTGCACGACCTGATACTCGCCGAGCAGTGCGCGATAGACGCGCAATTCGTCGCGATGGACGACGTCCTCCGCGTCGTGAAACGCGACCGCGGCGGCGCGCCAATCTTCCGCCCGCTCTTCGCGCTGCAGGGCGTCCCACAAGCTGTTGAGGCAATCCGCCTTGGTCGTCGGCCCCGGTCGCGCGCCGATCACTAGCCGCACGCGCGCGTCGCGTTCGGCGACGATGCCCACCGCGTCGATCGTCGCGCGGTCGTTGGCATAGGCGCCGACATAGAGCAGGAAATCGTCGTCGCCGAACCGAGCCAGCGTCGTCGCCAGCATCGGCCCGATCACCGCCGCTTCGTCCCAGGCGGGCACGAAGATCGCAATCCGTCCCGCGATGCTTTCGGTCAAATCGGCGACGCGCGAGTCGGGCCGGGCGCGCAACCGGCCGAGCCAGTAGACCGCGTCCAGCGCGAGATCGTCGATTCCGCCGATCAGAAAGCCGATACAGGCGAGGATCACGCTCTCGCGCGCCACCGCATCGACCGCAAATGTGATGCCCCCCAATAGCGATCCCCCGATTCGCCAAGGGCTTAGCTTCGCGCCGTAACGACCGGCGATCAAGCGCCGGTTTTTACGGCGAATCCCGCTGGACTTCGGATGCGCTTAGGATAGCGTATCGCCCTGCTTATCGAAGCATATAGGAGGGGGTTCGAATGAAGCTCGCGGTCCGTGTCGCGTTGCTGGCGCTGGCGTTCGCGCCGATCGCCGCTTTCGGCGACAATTCCCCCCATGTCGTGGTCGCGACCCCGGGCGTCGGCGACGGATCGATCGAGCGCTTTACGGTGCGCTTCGACACGCCGATGGTCGCGCTGGGCGATCCGCGCGCGGCGAACCCCTTCCTCGTCGAATGCCCGGTCGCGGGGACCGGCCGCTGGGCCGACCAGCAGACCTTCGTCTACGAATTCGCCTCGCCGCTGCCCGGCGGCATCAAATGTACCTTCACGACCCGAACCGGCGTGAAAAGCGTGTCGGGCTATGCGCTGGCCGGTGACCAGGTGTTCACGGTCGATTCGGGCGGGCCGATGGCGCGCGCGGTGCTGCCGGGGGAGAACAGCAGCGAGATCGAGGAGGATCAGGTCTTCCTGGTCGCGGCCAACCTGCCCGCGACGCCGGGAAGTGTCGCCGCCAACGCCTATTGCTCGGTCGAGGGGCTGGGCGAGAAGATCCCGGTCGACGTGCTGCCCGCCGATACCGCCGCCAAGATCCTGGGCGAGATGGGCACCGACGACAATTACGAGGTCACTAGTTTCCTGGACAGTGGCGGGATGCCCAGCACGCTGCCGGCGAGCCTGACCGACCGGCAAAAGATGCTGGCGAGCGTCACCGCGCTCAAGTGCCGCCGTCCGTTGCCGCCGGGGCACGACATGGCTTTGGTCTGGTCGGGCAAGATCGCCTCCGCCAACGGCAAGCCCGCGGGCACCGATCAGCGCTTCGACTATACCGTGCGCAAGCCGTTCGCGGTCAAATTCGAATGCAGCCGCACCAACGCGCAGGCCGGGTGCAACCCGGTCGAGAAGGCGTACCTGCGCTTCACCGCGCCGATCGCGATGAGCCTCGCCAAGCAAATGCGCATCACCGCGGCCGACGGCCATGTGATCCAGCCGGTGTTCGACAAGGACGAGCAGAAATCGGCGACGATCAGCGACATCACCTTCGCCGGGCCGATGCCCTATTCGACCGCCGCGAAGGTCAGCATTCCCGCCGAGGTCAAGGACGAGAGCGGTCGCCCGCTGACCAACGGCGCGCGTTTCCCGCTCGACATCCGCTTCGACGCCGCGCCGCCGCTGGTGAAGTTCGCCGCGTCGTTCGGCATCCTCGAGCTCAAGGAAGGCGGCGTGCTGCCGGTCACCGTGCGCAACGTCGAACCGTCGCTGCAGGGCCAGAACCTCGCGGTCGCCGGGCAGTCGCTGCGCATCGAGGGGTCGGACGGCAAGATCGCCGAATGGTTGCGCACGGTAGTCAGCGCCGACGATTACGATGTCGAGGACATCAAGAAGGGCGACGAGGTCGTCGGCCATATCCAGAATACCGGGTCGAAGCCGATCCTGACCGGCGCCGATGCCGGATCGCGCATGTCGATCGGGCTGCCCGGCAAGGGCAAGGATTTCGAGGTCGTCGGCATTCCGCTGTCGAAGCCCGGATTCTACGTCGTCGAACTGGCGAGCCCGGTGCTGGGGCAGGCGTTGCTCGGCCGCAAGGCGCCGCGCTACGTCGCGACCGCCGCGCTGGTCACCAACATGGCGGTGCATTTCAAATGGGGCCGCGAACGGAGCCTCGCCTGGGTGACTAGCCTCGACAGCGGCGAGCCCGTCGCCAACGCCGCGGTGACCGTCACGGACAGCTGTTCGGGGCAGGTGCTGGCGAACGGCAAGACCGACCGGTCGGGCGCGGTGTTCATCCCTGAGGGGCTGCCCGAGCCGCAAGCCTATGGCGGCTCGTGCTATGAAGGATCGACCGACCAGCCGCTGATGATTTCCGCGCGCGCCGGCGACGATTACAGCTTCACGCTGACCGGCTGGGGCGAAGGGATTCGCCCGTCCGATTTCGATTTGCCGTACGGCTATTCGAAGACGGCCGATGTGTTCCACACCGTGTTCGACCGAGCGCTCGTGCGCCAGGGCGAGACGATCCACATGAAGCACATCATGCGCCGCCCGGAGGGCGCCGGCTTCTCGATCGCGCCGAGCTTCACCGGCACGCTGCGGCTGTCGCATCGCGGATCCGACACGCAGTTCGACCTGCCGCTGACGATCGACGGCAACGGCATCGGCGAAACCGAATGGACCGCGCCCAAGGGCGCGCCGATGGGCGACTACGACATCCAGTACATCGCTGCGGGCGGCGAGACGACCTATACCGACCAGTCGTTCAAGGTCGACGAATACAAGCTGCCGACGATGCGCGCGACGGTGACCGGGCCGAAGGACGCCGCGGTGCGGCCCACGTCGCTGCCGCTCGACCTGTTCGTCGGCTATCTATCGGGTGGCGGCGCATCGAACCTGCCGGTCGAGATGCGCGTCGGCTATTTCGGGCGCTCGGCGACGCCGGACGGGTACGATTCCTACACGTTCGGCGGGACCGACGTGAAGGAAGGGACCAAGCCGCTCAACGGCGACGGCGACGAGGAAGAAACCCCGCTGCCCCCGACCCAGACGCTCCCCGCGACGCTCGGCGCCGACGGCACGACGCGGTCGTCGGTCGACGTGCCGCTGCTCGACTCGCCCACCGACATGCTGGTCGAGATGGATTACCAGGACGCCAACGGCGAGACGCTGACCGCGTCTAAACGCATCCCGATCTTTCCCTCGGCGGTACAATTGGGGGTCAAGACCGACGGCTGGCTGATGAAGCAGGACGATCTGCGGCTCAACTTCGTCGCGCTCGATACCGACGGCAAGCCGCGCAAGGGGCAGAACATCCAGGTCGCGCTATACAGCCGCCAGATATTGACCGCGCGGCGCCGGCTGATCGGCGGGTTCTACGCCTACGACAACCAGATGAAGACCGCGCGGATTTCGGGGACGTGCTCGGCGACGACCGATGAGCTCGGGCTGGCCAAGTGCAGCATCGATCCGGGCGTGTCGGGCGAAGTCTATATCGTCGCGACCACCACCGACGCCAACGGCAACGTCAGCCGCGCGGTACGCTCGGTCTGGCTGGCGGGTGACGACGAATGGTGGTTCGGCGGCGACAATGGCGACCGCATGGACGTCGTCCCCGAAAAGCTGACCTACAAGGCCGGCGAGACCGCACGGTTCCAGGTGCGCATGCCGTTCCGCGAGGCCGAGGCACTCGTCACGGTCGAGCGCGAGGGCGTGTTGTCGAGCTTCGTCACTAAATTGTCGGGGGCGAACCCGGTGGTCGAGGTGGCGATGCCGGGGAGCTATGCGCCCGATGTCTATGTCTCGGTGATGGCGGTGCGCGGGCGCGCCAAATCGGGGGCGTGGAGCTGGCTGCAGGGGATCGGGCGTCAGCTTGGGCTGACCAGCGCGCCGGTCGAATCGCAGGAACCGACCGCATTGGTCGATCTCGCCAAGCCGAGCTACCGGCTCGGCATCGCCAAGGTGAAGGTCGGCTGGGAAGGGCATCAGCTCGCCGTGGCGGTCAAGGCCGACAAGCAGCGTTACGCCGCGCGCGACACTGCGACGGTCGATGTCGCGGTAAAGACCCCCGACGGTAAGCCCGCGAAGACCGCCGACGTCGCGTTCGTCGCGGTGGACGAGGCGCTCTTGCAGCTCGCGCCCAACCCGAGTTGGGACGTGCTGACCGCGATGATGGGCGAACGCCCGCTGTCGGTCGTCACCGCGACCGCGCAGACGCAGGTCGTCGGCAAGCGCCATTACGGCAAGAAGGCGGTCGAGGCTGGCGGCGACGGCGGCGCGGGCGATCTGTCGGGGCTCAATCGCGAGAATTTCCAGCCGGTGCTGCTATGGCAAGGCAAGGTGCCGCTCGACGGTAACGGCCATGCGGCAGTCCGTGTGCCGCTCAACGACGCACTGTCGAGCTTCAAGCTGGTCGCGGTCGCGACCGACGGCGCGCAATTGTTCGGCACCGGCAGCACCGACATCCGCACCGCGCAGGACCTGAGCGTCTATGCCGGGATTCCGCAGATGGTCCGTACCGGCGACCAATACGCCGCAGGCTTCACGCTGCGAAACGGGTCGGACAAGCCGATGACGGTGACCGCCAGCGTCGCCCTCGAACCGCGGATCGCGGACGGCAAGCCGCTGACCGTGACGATTCCCGCCGGGGGCGCTGCGCCGATCGCGTGGAACCTGACCGCGCCGATGGCGTCGGGCCAGCTCAAATGGACCGTCAGCGCCAAGTCGTCGGACGGCAAGGCGCTGGATAAATTGACGACGACACAGGAAGTGATCGACACCTATCCGACCGACGTCTGGGCGGCGACGCTGACGCGCGTCGGGGCGAACGGCGGGCTGATCCAGGTGGCGCCGCCGGCCGGGGCGATCATGGGCCGTGGCGTGGTCGATGTGCAATTGACCGACACGCTAGCCCCGCCGCTGGCCGGCGTTCGGCGGTTCATGGCCTATTATCCGTACGATTGCTTCGAACAGCGGCTGAGCCGCGCGGTCGCGCTGGGCGATCTTGGCCAGTGGCAGGCGCTCGTCGGCGATTTGCCGACCTATCAGGCGAGCGATGGACTGTTGCGCTACTGGCCCGACGACAAGCTCCCCGGCTCGGAAGCGCTGACCGCGTACGTGCTGTCGGTCACCGCCGATGCGGGGCTGCCGATCCCCGATGACGCCAAGGCCAAGATGGTCGAGGGGCTGAAGGCGGTGCTCGACGGGCGCTTGCGGCACGAGGATTTCGGCGATGTCCGGCTGATGCGGCTGGCGGCGTTCAACGCGATCGCGCGTGCGGGCGCAGCGACCCCGGCGATGCTCGGCCAGATCAGCATGATCCCGCAGGAAATGCCGACCTCGAACCTCGCGGATTACCTCGTCGCGCTCGACAAGGTGCCGGGGCTCGCCAATGCGACGGCGCTCAAGGCCAAGGTCGAGGCGGTGCTGCGGACGCGGCTGGTCTATGAAGGCACGCGGCTCGATCTGTCCGACCAGGACAAGGCGCCATGGTGGCTGATGTCGTCCGCCGACGAAGGATCGATCAAGGCGGTGATCGCCACGCTCGGCCGGCCAGGTTGGAACGACGAGGCGGCCAAGATGATGGTCGGCGTCGCCTTCCGTCAGGTGCATGGGCGCTGGGACACCACCACCGCCAACGCGTGGGGGACGATCGCGGCGAAGAAGTTCGGGACGCTCTATCCGGCGAGCGCGATCACCGGTTCGACGATGCTTTCGCTGGGCAACCAGTCGATCAGCCGGGCGTGGCCGCTGGTCGGCGACCAGCGCCA
Organism: Sphingomonas bacterium; assembly: GCF_028289855.1. Taxonomy (GTDB): domain Bacteria; phylum Pseudomonadota; class Alphaproteobacteria; order Sphingomonadales; family Sphingomonadaceae; genus Sphingomonas. The sequence goes on from NZ_JAQGKZ010000032.1 coordinate 23,720, forward strand.
AGTCAGCTTCCCGTTGCCGTCAGGCCCGATGCCGCTCAAACTCACGCAAGCCGGCGGCGCGGGTCCGTGGGCGACGGTGCAGGTGTCGGCGGCGGTGCCGCTCACCCAACCGGCGTTCTTCGGGTACAAGCTGACCAAGCGGATCGACGCCGTCAGCCAGCGCGTGAAGGGGCAATGGACGCGCGGCGACGTGGTGCGCGTGTCGATCACGGTCGATGCGACTGCCGAACGCAATTGGGTGGTGGTCAACGATCCGATCCCGGCGGGCGCGACGATCATCGGCAATTTCGCCAACCAGTCGCAATTGCTGGCCAGTCAGGAAAATGGCGGCGGTGGGACGAACTTCCAGGCGGTCGATAGCGACGGCAAATTGTGGGACGTTCAGGTCGGCGTGCAGCCGTCGTACATCGAACGCCGCAACGATTCGTGGCGCGGGTTCTTCGGTTGGGTGCCGCGCGGCAGCTTCACGATCGCCTATGTCATGCGGCTGAACGCGCCGGGCGTTTACAATCTGCCGTCGAGCCGGGTCGAGGCGATGTACTCGCCATCGATCAACGCCCAGGTGCCCAACGCGGCGTTCACGATCCGGGACAAGTGACCGGCAAATGACGGCGCGTGAACGCCTTGTGACCGCGTGGCGCTGGGCGCGCAGTGTCGAGGCGAGGCTGGACGAGGCGATCGCGCGCGCTGGCGGCTGGGTGCGCGACCGTTGGCCGCGCACGCGGCGGCAATGGGCCTGGACCGGGTTCGGCACGTTCCTCGCAGTGTTCCTGCTGCTCGATTTCGCGACGATGCCGCCGCCGATCCCCGATTATGCCGGGGTGCGCGCGGCGTGGCAGCCGTCGGAGGCGTGGCTGTACGACCGCAACGGCGTGCTGATCGATTCGGCACGCGTCGATTTCGCGCGGCGGCGGCTGGGCTGGACCCCGCTCGACAAGGTGGCGAAGCCCGTCGCGGACGCGGTGGTCGCGGCGGAGGATCATCGCTTTTACGCGCACAGCGGGGTCGATTGGCTGGCGACGCTCGGCGCGCTGCGCGATCGGCTCGAGGGCAAGCGCTCGCGCGGCGCCTCGACCTTGTCGATGCAAGTCGCCGCGTTCCTCGCCCCCGACCTCGCCCGGCCCGGTGCGCGCGGTTGGTTCGACAAGATCCGCCAGATGCGCGCCGGGCTCGCGATCGACGGAGCGTGGCGCAAGGATCAAATCCTTGAAGCCTATCTCAACCTCGCGGGCTATCGCGGCGAAGCGCAGGGGATCGGTGCCGCCGCGCTCGGGCTGTTCGGCAAGACCCCCGACGCCTTGAGTCGCGACGATGCCCTGCTGCTGGTGGCGTTGCTCCCCGATCCGCAGGCGAGCGCGCCGAGCGTCGCGCGGCGTGCGTGCGGGCTGGCGCACGAGGAGGATTGCGCGCGGTTCGAGGCTGCGGCCTATTCGATGCTCGGTCCCGCGCGCAGCCTGCAGCTCGATCCCGGGCTTGCCCCGCACCTCGCGTCGCGGTTGCTGATCCGACCGGGGCTCAAGGTCACCACGACGCTCGACATCAACGTCCAGCGCGTCGCGATCGCCGCGCTCAAGCGCCAGCTCGAAGGATTGGGCGGCAGCCGCGCGCGCGACGGCGCGGTGGTGGTGCTCGACAATGCGACCGGCGACGTGCTCGCCTATGTCGGCGGGATCGGCGGCAATTCGACCGCCGCCGCGGTCGATGGCGCGAACGCGTACCGTCAGGCGGGATCGACGCTCAAGCCGTTCCTCTACGCCCAGGCGATCGAAAAGGGGTATCTGACCGCCGCGTCGATTCTCGACGATTCGCCGGTTCAGCTCGACACGGCGTCGGGACTCTACGTGCCGCAGAATTACGACAAGGGGTTCAAGGGGCCGGTGTCGGTGCGGTCCGCGCTCGCCGGGTCGCTCAACGTGCCGGCGGTGCGCACGCTGCTGCTGGTCGGAGTGGATTCGTTCCGCGACCGGTTGTTCGACACGGGCTATCAGGGGCTCGTCGAGGACGGCGACTATTACGGCTATTCGCTGGCGCTGGGCTCCGCCGAAGTGACGTTGCTCGAACAAGCCGATGCCTATCGCAGCCTTGCCAATGGCGGGCGCTGGAGCCCGGTTCGGCTAACGGCCACCGATCCGCGTCCCGAGGCCCGCGCGATCACCAGCCCGCAATCGGCGTGGATCGTCGGAAACATGCTGTCCGACCCCAACGCACGCGCGGTGACGTTCGGGCTCGATTCCTCGCTGCGGCTGCCGTTCTGGGCGGCGGTGAAGACCGGCACGTCGAAGGCGATGCGCGACAATTGGTGCGTTGGCTTTTCCGACCGCTACACCGTCGCGGTGTGGGTCGGAAATGTCGAAGGCGACGCGATGCGCGCGGTGTCGGGGACTAGCGGTGCCGCACCGGTATGGCGCGACGTGATGCTCGCACTCCACGACGGTCGACCGAGCCAGGCCCCGGCGATGCCGCAAGGGGTTGAGGAGCGGACGATCGCCTATGCCAACGCGATCGAGCAACCGCGTCGCGAATATTTCCTCAAAGGGACCGCAATGACGCTGATCGCCAGCGCGCCGGGCGAATCGCGCCGGCCGCGCATCACCAACCCGGTGTCGGGCAGCGTCTACGCGATCGACCCCGACATTCCGATCGACCGTCAGCGGTTGGCGGTCGCGGTAACCGGCGATGCGGTGACGCACCGGCTGCTGCTCGACAAACAAGATTTGGGGGATGCGAGTACTGCGCCAATGATTTTACCGGGGCCCGGGCGGCATCGGCTCGCGCTGCTCGATCTCGGCGGCAAGGTCGTCGATCAAGTGGTCTTCACGATGCGCTGAGCGGGCGCGACATTCGACTTCAAATGTTGGATTTCGGGTGTCATGCTCGATTCGCGATGAGCCATGGTCTTGCGAAATGAGTGCACACGGCGCGTTCGGATGCGGCAGGAACAGGCGGCCGGAAGTTAAAAAATGGCCGCGTCTATCGTAAACTTCGGGCGGCCAAAGGCGCCCGGGCGGGCATTGAAATCGCCCGGGCGCCTGCCACTACTGGATTTACCAGTAGAAGTTGTTGATCACGCGAATGACGATGCCGCGGCGCGTATCGACGAGCAGCAGATCGTCATAGTGTCGCACCCAGCGCTGGCCGTAGCCGGCGGCCGGCAGGCGATAGCGCCACGGATCGGCGATCCAATAGCTCGACCCGTAATAGCTTGGCGCGATGCGCACGCCCGCGCGGAACGCGTTGTAGCGGAACGGCGCGCGCCAATTGCCGCGTGAATAGACGCTGCGGTTGGTGTTGCGCCAGGTGCGCCAGTCGTCGTTGCCCCAGCGGCGGTTGCGGTCGTCGCGAAAATCGCGGCGGTCCTCGCGCAGGTCCCGGCGGTCGTCGCGAATCTCACGGCGGTCGCGGCGGATGTCGCCACGCGATTGCCCTTCGGCGGCGACTGGCATGATCGTCGCGGCCACCAGCGCAGTGAGGATCAGTTTACGCATGATCGTCTCTCCATTGTTGCGGCGGCGCGAATCGAATGCGCCGCCAATGGAGAGCGGTTTAGGCTGCCGGGACTGAACCGGCCTCGAACGCGCTGGTCATGTTAGGGCAAGGGTTAGGGTTGAGAATCGTCCCCGCCGCCCTTACCCGCGCCTGCCGCGCCGACCGAGCCGATATTGCCGAACAATTCCTCGAAGAAACCGCGCTTGCGGCCCAAAGTCGGCGTGGTCTTGCCGTACGGGTCGATCGAGGCGACCTGATCGACCCCGGTGCGGGTGATGTTCTGCACCACGCCGGCCTGGGTAAAGCTGATCTTCAGCGTGATCTGGCTCTTCGCCTTGGGCTTCAAGTACGCCAGGTTGCGGCTGTCGCGGGCGATATAATACCAGTCGCCGGTGTTGAACTGACTGGCGAAGCTGGGCTTGCCCAGCGTTTGCAGCACCGATCCGCGATTATCGACCCCGGGCTGGACCGAATTCACCAAATCGGCATCGATAATGTACCCCTGATGCGAGCGCAGCGGCACGCAGCCGGCGGCGAGCGTCAGCACCGCAGCCGTTGCGGTGAGGCTCATGATCCGGACGGCCTTGGTCATTCTATTCTCCCGCGCACACGCTCGTTACCCGCGCCGATTGCATCGCGCGCCGTTCGCCTCAATATGCGGAGCGTCGCGGTGGCACAAGGCTGCTGGTGGTCAGCGTAGACCCTGGGGTGAATGATGGGCTTTTTCGACCGATTTAAGGCAAAGCGTACCGAGACGACGGCACTCTACACCGCCATCGTGGCCAAGGCGCGTGAGCCGCATTGGTATGTCGCGGGTGCGGTGCCCGACACGGTCGATGGGCGGTTCGATGCGATCGCCGCGGTGCTTGCGATGGCGATGCTGCGGCTGGAGGACGACCCCGCCGGCATCCCGGTCGCGACGCATCTGGCCGAGGCGTTCGTCGACGACATGGACCCGCAATTGCGCGAGATCGGGATCGGCGACCTGTTGGTCGGAAAGCATGTCGGGCGGATGATGGGCATGCTTGGCGGGCGGCTTGGCGCGTATCGCGACGCGCTGGCGGCGGGCGACCTCAAGCCGGCACTGGTTCGCAATCTCTATCGCGGTGAAGTGCCGGATGATGTCGCGCTGGCGCATAGCGAGCGCGAGTTGTTGGCGCTGCATAAGGCATTGGCGGCGGTCGCCGTCGATTTCCTCGTCGCGGGCGACTTGCCGTGAGCGCGCCCGAATTCTCGCACCCGATCCGCGTCGAGACGATCGGCGATGCGGCGCAGACGATTGCGATCGAAGCGGACGAGGGGGAGCGCGCTGCCCTGGCAAAACGCTTCGAACTGATCGCGCTCGATGCTCTCACCGCCAGCTTTACGATCCGCCGCGATGCGCAGGGAATCGTCGCCGACGGCCGCGTGAAGGCGGCCTTGGTGCAGGCCTGCAGCGTGACCGGTGATCCGCTGCCTGCGCGCATCGACGAATCGGTTGCGCTCCGCTTTGTGCCCGAAGGGAGCGATGAGCAGGACGAGGTTGAACTGGCCGATGGCGATCTTGACGTCATCCCGTATGCCGGCAGCGACATTGATCTCGGCGAGACGGCGGCCGAGACCGTGTTGCTGGCGCTCGATCCGTTCCCGCGCGGACCGGGCGCGGAGTCAGTGCTGAAAGCGGCCGGGGTGATCGGTGAGGACGAAGCCAAGCCGCTCGGCGCGCTGGCCGGCTTGAAAGACATATTGACCGGACGATAGTGACCGAACGCGATTGACGGCCGGTTAAGTGAAATCAAACAAATTTGTGATTTTATTGGCGCCATGGCCAGTCAAAATCCGAATCCGCAGATCCATCCCGCTATTGCGTCCGTTGAACACGGCGCGACGGTGCCGATCGACGTCATCGCCTCAGTGGCACGCGCCGACCCCGAGCGGATCGCGCTCGCCGCCGCGTGCGGGACGCTCAGCTATGCCGAGCTCGACCAGCGCGCCGATCGCGTCGCGGGCTGGCTGCGCGGGATGGGCGTCGGGCCGGAAAGCCTTGTCGGGATCTGCATGGAGCGGTCGTTCGACCAGCTGACGCTCGCGCTCGGCGTTTGGAAAGCGGGCGGCGCCTATCTGCCGCTCGACCCGTCATGGCCCGACGGGCGCCTACGCATGATCGTCGAGGAGGCTGCTTGCGCGGTCGTGATCGGTCGCAGCGAAGCGGCCGAGCGGCTGGAGGGAGTCGAAACTCCCGTCGTCGCGCTCGACTGGAGCATTTTGCCGACCGCCGAAGACAGACCGGCGATGCCGCCTAGCGCGAACGCTTTGGCCTATGTCATCTATACCTCGGGCACAACCGGACGTCCGAAGGGCGTCGAGGTCACCCACGATAACCTCGCGCATCTAATCGCGTGGCATAACGATACGTTCGGCATCACGTCGGAGGATCGCGGCAGCCATCTCGCCGGGCTCGGGTTCGACGCGTCGGTGTGGGAGGTATGGCCGTATCTGGTGGCGGGCGCCTCGGTCGTGCTCGCGACCGACGATGTGCGCACCTCCGACGTGCGGCTCAAGGCATGGCTGATCGTGCAGGGCGTGACTGTCGCGTTCGTCCCTACCGCGCTCGCGCAGGATTTGATCCGCGACGATTGGGCGAGCGGCGCGCACTTGCGCTATCTGCTGACCGGCGCCGACCGTTTGCTCGGTCGCCCCCGCGCCGGATTGCCGTTCGCGCTGGTCAACAATTACGGCCCGACCGAATGCACCGTGGTCGCGACCTCCGCGACCGTACCGCCCGAAGCGACCGAAAAGGGCCTGCCGCCGATCGGCTATCCCATTGGTGCGACTGTCATTCATATCCTCGATGCAACCGGTCAGCCCGTCGGAAGTGGCGAGCAGGGCGAGATTTTCATCGGCGGACCGCAGGTCGCGCGCGGCTATCGCCACCAGCCGGCGATGACTGCCGAAAAGTTCGTAACGATCGACGGGGCACGCTTCTACCGCACCGGCGACCTGGGGTCGTTGCGCACGGACGGCCAGATCGCCTTCCACGGGCGGGTCGACGACCAGGCTAAGGTGCGCGGGCATCGCGTCGAGCCCGAAGAGACCGCCAGCGTGCTGCGCGACCATCCGGCGGTGCGCGCCGGGGCCGTAATCGCCGCCCCCGCCGCCGATGGCGGCGACATGCTGGTCGGCTATGTCGTCACCGGCGACAATGTGACGGCGGAGGATTTGCGCGACTATCTGGCGCAGACGCTCCCCGACTATATGATCCCCGCCGCGTTCGTGCGGATGGACGAACTGCCGCTCACCCCCAACGGCAAGCTCGACAAGAAGGCGCTGCCCGAACCGTCCGACGACAACGCCTTGGCCTCGGCCGGATTCGCCACCGCGCAGACCGCTGCGGAAGAGCGGCTGGTGACGATCCTCGAAGCCGTGCTCGGCCGCGGCAATGTGGGGATCGACGACAATTTCTTCCTGCTCGGCGGGCACTCGCTGCTCGGCACGCAAGTCGTGTTGCGCTCCGGGGAGGCGTTCGGGATCGACCTGACGCTGCGCGACTTGTTCCAGGCACCGACGATCCGCCAGCTGGCGCTGCGGATCGAGGAGATCGTCATGGCGATGATCGAGGCGATGAGCGACGACGAAGCCCAGGCCCGCGCCGCCGGATAGGACCGACCATGACCGACCAGACCCCCATCAAGGCGGCCGCGCCGTTCGACCCGAGCCTAAGCCTGTTCCAGCTGCTCGACCCGGCGGTCCATGCCGATCCGTACCCGTTCTACCAGCGGCTGCGCGAGGAAGCGCCGGTGATGTGGGACCCGTTCATGCACACCTGGGTCGTCACGCGGTACGAGGACGTGCACGTCGTGCTGAAGGAATTCAGCGCCGACCGCACCCCTGACCCGAAGAAGATGGAAGCGCTTGGCTTGCCCTCGCTCGGTCCGGTCGCCGACGTGATGGCGAAACAGATGCTGTTCCTCGACGCGCCCGACCACACGCGCTTGCGCAAATTGTGCATGAGCGCCTTCACCCCGCGCCGGGTCGAGGCGATGGAGGAAGTTGTCCAGCGCATCGCCAACGACCTGATCGACGCCAGCGCGCCGCGCGGCGAAATGGACGTCATCGCCGACTTCGCCGAGCCCTATCCCGCGATCGTCACCGCCGGGCTGCTCGGCGTGCCGCTCGAGGATCATCGCCAGCTCAAGGCCTGGTCGGCAACGTTCGCGGAGATGCTCGGCAATTTCCAGCACAACCCCGACCGTATCCGCGACGTGCTCAAATGCGTCGCCGACATGACCGGCTATTTCCGCGACGCGGTGCGCGAGCAGGAGCGGGAACCCCACGACGGGCTGATCCGCTCGCTGATGGATGCCGAGGTCGACGGGCAACGGCTGAGCGAGGACGAGGTCATCGCCAACACGATCGTCACGATGGTCGGCGGGCAGGAGACCACCACCAACCTGATCGGCAGCGGCCTGCTGACGCTGATCGGCCAGCCCGACAAGCTCGCCCAGTTGCGCGACAATCCCGACATCATCGACACCGCGGTCGAGGAGCTGCTGCGCTTCGAATCGCCGAGCCAGCACACCGCGCGCATCGTCAAGCAAGACACGATGATGGGCGGCAAGCTGATGCGTAAGGGCGAGGCGGTGATGGCGGTGATGGCCGCGGGTAATCGCGATCCCGAGCGTTTCCCCAACCCCGACACGCTCGACCTGATGCGCACCGACAACCGCCACCTCGCGTTCGGCTGGGCGGCGCATTTCTGCTTCGGCGCGGCGCTGGCGCGGATGGAGGCGCGGATCGCCTATACGACGCTGCTCGCGCGGCTTGGCGATATCCGCGTGACGAGCGACACGCTCGAATGGCGCACCAATTCGGGGCTGCGCGGGCTGAAGGCGCTGCCGATCGCGTTCCGCGCGGTGGAGGCCGCTGCGTGAACGCGCACGCGTCGATGTCCGATTCGAAGCGGGCACTCCTCGAAAAGATGATGCGCGGCGGCGGCGAGGCGGCGGACAAGCCCGCGTCGATCCAGCCGCGCGCGCCCGACGCGCCGATCCCGCTCTCCGCCGACCAGCGCCAGGTGTGGCTCCACGCCATCATGGCGCCGGATATGCCGCTGTATAACGAATCGATCACGATCCACCGCTTCGGCAGCTTCGACCGCGGCGCGATGGAGCGCGCGGTCAACGAAATCCTCCGCCGGCACGAAGCGTGGCGCACCGCGTTCGTCGAGGAAAATGGCGAGCTCGTCCAGCGCGTGCGCGAGCATAGCGACATCGACTTGCCGTACGACGACGTCAGCCATTTGCCCGAAGCCGAGCGCGACGCCGCCGCGCTGGCGATCGGGCAGGAGGATGCGCGCCGCGCGATCGACCTGAACGATGCACCGCTGTTTCGCGCGCGGATTGTCAAGCTCGCCGACGACAACCACCGGCTCTATTTCACGCTCCACCACATCATCTTCGACGGCGTCGCGATCTATCGCGTGATCGTCCCCGAGCTCGCCAAGCTGTACCACGCCTTCTCGCTTGGCATCCCGTCGCCGCTACCGATGCCGGCGCTCCAGTACGGCGATTATACCGTCTGGCAGCAGGAGCATCTGAAGAGCCGGGCCATCCGGAAACAAGTCGATTACTGGTGCCAGACGCTCGCCGATGCGCCGCCCAAGCTCGAACTGGTTGGCGACCGCATCAAGCCGGCGCGCCCGACGCACGCCGGGTCGATGGAAGTCTTCGAGATTCCGAACGACCTGATCGAACGGCTCAAGCTGGTCGGCCAGCGCCACGGCGTCACGCTCTACATGACGTTGCTCGCCGCCTATCACGCGCAGCTCCACCTCTATTCGGGCGAAGAGGACATCGTCGTCGGCGGAGTCACCGATCTCCGCCGCCGCCCCGAGCTCGAGAACGTCGTCGGCTATTTCCTCAATACGATCGCGCTTCGGGCCAAGCCCAGGGGGGAGACGCGGTTCAGCGATTTCCTGACCGAGGTCCGCGATTCGGTGCTCGGCGCGCTCGCCGCGAGCGAAGCGCCGTTCGACGAGGTCGTCCGCGCGCTCGACGTCAAACGCCAGCCCGGCACGCATCCATTGTTCAATTGCCTGTTCTCGATCGAGCCGCCGGTCGATCCCTTCCCCGCAGGGTGGGATTTGACCCAGATGGACGTCGTGGTCGGCGGCGCGAAGTTCGACCTCTACCTCGAGCTCGACGAGCGCCAGGGCGAGGGAATGCACGGCCGCTTCCTCTATTCGACCGAATTGTTCGATCCATCGACGGTGCGGCGGATAATCGGCCATTATCTGACGATCCTCGAGGGCGTCGCCGCGGGTGCCGATCGGCCGCTTAAGGACTTGCCGTTGCTGGATGCGGCCGAACGGCACCAACTGCTGGTCGAGTGGAACGACACGGCCGCGCCCCCGGCACCCGCAATGCTCCCCGACGCGTTCCGCGCGGAAGTCGCGGTTCGCCCCGACGCGACCGCGATCCGCTTCGGCGACCAGGCGATGACCTACGCCGCGCTCGACGCGCGGGCCGATGCGATCGCCGCGACGTTACACACAGCAGGCCTCCAGCGCGGCGATCTGATCGGCATCTGCCTCGACCGCTCGATCGACATGGTCGCGGCGTTGCTTGGCGTGCTGCGGATCGGCGCGGCGTATTTGCCGCTCGATCCCGATTTCCCGTCGGCGCGGCTCGACTACATCGTCGGCGATGCCGGCGCGAAGGTGTTGCTGTCCGAACGCAAGCTGGCCGATACGCTCCCCGACTGCCCGCTGCCGCGTATCCTGATCGACGATATCGGCGACACTGCCGACGAGGCACCGAGCGTGGCGATCGCGCCCGGCGATCTCGCTTACGTGCTGTATACGTCGGGCTCGACCGGGCATCCCAAGGGCGTCGAGATCAGCCACGGTGCGCTGATCAACCTGCTCGCGTCGATGCGCGACCGGCCCGGCTTCGGCGCCGGCGATTCGCTGCTCGCGGTGACGACCTTGTCGTTCGACATTGCGATGCTCGAACTGTTCCTGCCGCTGATGGCCGGCGGCGAAGTGATCGTCGCGCCGCGCCGGAGCGCGGTCGATCCGCGCGCGCTGATCGAGCTGATCGACTCCGCGCATCCGACGGTGATGCAAGCGACCCCCGCGACGTGGCGTGCGCTGATCGAGGCCGGCTGGCAGGGGTCGCCCGACTTGCGCATCCTATGTGGCGGCGAAGCCTTCCCGCGCGGCTTGGCCGAGGCGCTGCTGACGCGCGCCGCCGAAGTCTGGAACGTCTACGGTCCGACCGAGACCACGATCTGGTCGACCATCGCGCACGTCACGCATGGCGACGGCCCGGTCCCGATCGGCCGGCCGATCGCGAACACTGCGATCCACATCCTCGACGCGTACGGCAACACCGCACCGATCGGCGTAATCGGCGAGCTCTATATCGGCGGTGCGGGCCTCGCCGAGGGCTATCGCAACCGACCCGACCTTACCGCTGAGCGGTTCCTCACGGTACGCGGCGAGCGGCTGTACCGCACCGGCGACCTCGCGCGCTATCGCCCCGACGGCACGATCCTGTGTCTCGGCCGGGTCGACAATGACGAGAAGATTCGCGGGTATCGCGTCGCGGTCGAGGAGATCGAGGGCGCGCTGGCGAAGCATCCGCTGATCGCGGCCGCCGCGGTGCGCAGCTGGCCCGATGCGTCGGGCGAACGCGCGCTCGCCGCGTATGTCGTGCCGCATGGGGAGGCGCCGCCGGACCGCGCGACGTTGCGCGCGCATCTGGCGCAGACATTGCCCGATTACATGGTTCCGTCGCACTTCGAGCTGTTGGCCGCGCTGCCGATGACGCCGAACGGCAAGATCGACCGCAAGGCGCTGCCCCATCCGGGCGGCAACGCCGCGGTCGTGGTCGAACCCGCCCAAGGCGAGACCGAGCAAGCGCTTGCCGCGATCTGGTGCGACATATTGCGGATTCCCATGGTCGGCCGCGACGACAGCTTCTTCGACCTCGGCGGCCACTCGCTATTGGTCGCGCGACTGCTGGTGCGGATCGAGCAGCATTGGGGCCGCCGCGTCGGCATGGCCGAATTCTTCCAGTCGCCGACGCTGAGCAAGCTCGCCGCGCGGATCGACAGCAACCCGACGGTAGAAGTCGGCGCGCTGGTTCCGCTGCAGCCGCTCGGCGACGCATTGCCGCTTTTGTGGATCGACGGCGGGCCGACCTTCCTGGCGCTGGCCAGGGCGATGGGGACCGACCGGCCGTTCCTCGGCCTCGCGCTCGGCCCGATCCTCGAGCGCGACCTCAAGCCCGGCATGCGGTTCGAGGATATCGCCGCTGCGGTGGTGGCGGTCATCCGCCAGCGCCGCCCGCGCGGGCCGTATCTGATCGGCGGCTGGTGCACCAACGGCATCCTGGCGTTCGAGATCGCGCGCCAGTTGCGCGCCGCCGGCGACGAGGTGCCGCTGCTGGCGCTCGGCCACACGATGAACCCGGTCGCGTTCCAGGAGATCACCACCACGCAGATGCGGCTGAGCAAGGCGCGCTATCATCTTGGTGTGTGGAAGAGCCTGCCGTTCAATCAGCGCGTCGGTTATGCGATGGAGCGCGCGCGCGGTATGCTCGAAGAGGTCGGGATGGCCGATGCCGACCGGCTCGATGGCCGGTACCGGCCATTCGCGGCGGCGCTCGAGCAGGCGGCGTACGGCTACACGCCCGGCGCGTATGACGGCGCAGTCGCTCTGTTCCAGCCAGACGAACGGCTCGACGTGCTCGATACGCGGCCGGGCTGGGCGAGCGTCGTCACCGGCCCGCTCGCGACGTACGACATTCCCGGCTCGCATGGCACGATGACCGAACCGCCCAACGCCGATGTCTTCGCCACACACTTGCGCGCGGCCATCGAGGCAGCCTTGTCCCCAGGGCGGATCGCGGCGGCGGCATGATCGCGCCGGCGCGGGTCGCGGCGGATTTGCCCGAATCGGGCGGAGTCGCGCTGGCGCTGTCCGATCTCGACGTGGCGCCGGAAGCGTTGACGGCGTGTTACACCCTACTCTCGCCGGACGAGCGCGACCGTGCGAGCCGCTTTCGGTATGCGCGCGACCGCGACCGATATATCGCACGGCGCGGCCAGTTGCGCACGCTGTTGGCAGCAGAAGTCGACCAGGCACCCTTTGCCTTGCGCATCGTGGAAGATTCCTATGGGCGGCCGTTTCTGGCCGATCACCCGGATGTGCATTTCAACTTGTCCCATTCAAACGGCCGCGCGCTATTCGCGGTCGCGCATGGCATCCGGGTCGGTTGCGACCTGGCGTGGCGCGATCCCGACCTCGCTTGCCCGAGGGTCGCCGCGCGGCTGTTCGCGCCGGCGGAATGCGTCGCGCTGGACGCGCTCCCGCCCGAGCAATGGGTCGCGGGGTTCTACAATTGCTGGTCGCGCAAGGAGGCTTTCGTCAAGGCGATCGGGCTGGGCCTATCCTACTCGCTTCACGCCTTCACCGTCTCGGTCGCGCCCGGCGAGCCCGCTCGGCTGATCGAGGGCGGCGCGGGTTGGTCGGTGTCTTCGTTCGAGCCCGCGCCCGGGTTTCAGGCAGCGCTGGTGAGGGGAGAGGCCGAGCGCGCGTCTGTCGGATGATACGGCTTGCCGCGCGCCATCGCGATCGCTTCGAGCAGCGTGTCCTTGGCGAACAGCATCAGCCAGCCGGCGTAGACCGCGCCGCCGACCGCCACCAGGATCAGCAACCGCACCTGCACCGCCATCGGCGGCAAAGCGTCGTCGAGCAACATCACCATCGCGCCCATTGCCAGCGCCGCCGTGACGGTGGGCAGGATCGCTCGGGCCAACGCGGCGGCGCTCAGCCCGATTACCGGCAACACCCATGCCGCGGTAATCGCGAGATAGATCGGATAGGCGACGAACCACGAAGCGGCGAGCCCGGTCACGCCCCAGCGCAACCCGGCCAGGAAGCAGATCGGCAGCAATATCGCGCCGACCACGCCGGTATGCACCGCGAGCCCCGGGCGCCCCATCGCGCTGCACGCGGGGCTGAACAGGACCTGGAGGGTCATGAACGGCATGGCCAAGGCGAGCAGTTGCACCAGCGGCGCCGCCGCGATCCATTTGGGCCCCAACACGGTTGCGACCAGCGGCTCTGCGGTCACAGCCAGACCGATATAAAAGGGCATCGCCACCAGCATCACCATCCGCGACGACCGCGCGAACCCTTCCGCCACGGCGGCGCGATTGTCCTGCATCCGCGCATAAATGGAGAAAGCGACGTCGTTGATCGCCGGCACGAACTTCGACACCAGGATCTGGGTCAGGAACAGGCCGGTCGTGTAGAGGCCGAGCGTCGCCGGATCGAGCACGCGCCCGGCGATGAACACGTCGGCCTGGCTCTGCAGGAACCAGAACAATTGCCCCGCCGCCATCAGCCCGCCGAACTTGGCGAGCGTGCCGGCTCCGCGGAAATCGAACAGCGGCTTGTAATGGTGCCTCGATGCGACGGTCATGCCGATCGCGCGGGTGATGTACAGCACCGCGGGCGCCGCGATCAGCGTCCACACGCCCAAACCGGCATAGGCCCCGGCCAGTGCGGTCAGTGCGCCGGTAACCGACGACGCCAGATAGACGCGCGCCTGATGCCTGAAATCGATCGCGCGGGCCAGCAGCGCATAGGGAAAGGCGACGAACGGCGTGGTGAAATAGAGGAACGACTGGACGCGCAGCATATCGGCGACGATCGGCTGGCGGAAATAGGCGGCGACCAGCGGCGCCATCACGAACTGCAGCGCACCGAGCGAGAAATTGAGCACGATCAGCATGCCGTACAATTGCCGGATCGTGCGTTCATCGGCGTCGGGCTTCTGGATCAATCCGCTCGCCAGCCCGGCGCCGTTCATCATGTTGAGCATCGCCAGCACGACCTGAGTCATTGCAAACAGGCCATAATCGTTCGGGCTGAGGATGCGGATCACCAGAAAGGTCGCGGCCCAGGTGATCAACTGCCCGACGATCTGCGACCCCGACCGCCAGATCACGGCTCGCCGCGCCTGAGCGAACAACGGCTCAGGCTCGCGATTCGGATCGGCGGCGGCTTCGGTCATCCGCCTTTTGTGCACGATAGATGCTTAAATGCGCCTAAAGGAGCGGGGATTAATCCGGGTCCGGGCCCAGTTCGGGATCGAGGTCGCGCGGGCGGGCGAACGCGGTCAGGGTGCATTTGCCGGGTGCGACGGCGCTCCATTCATCGCCTTCGCACATTATCACGGCGACGCTGGCTGTGGGAAATTTGGCTTCGACTTCGTCGCGTAGCGGGTCGCCCGTGCGGTCGGGGACGAGCAGCAGGATCAACTCCTCGAGCCCCGGGTTGTGGCCCGACAGCAGCAAGGCATCGGCACTGGCGGGCGCATGGTGCACCAGATCGAGCAGCATCGTCGCGGAAGCCAAATACGCGCGGCGGTCCCACTCGGGTTCGATCGCTCGGTCGTATCCCGCCGATACTTGGGTCAGCGTCTCGACCACACGCGCGGCGGGACTGGCGATGGCGTGGTCCCAGCTCAGCCCAAGCTCGCGCATGTGCCGACCCATCGTCCGCGCGGCGCGCTCTCCCTTGGAGTTGAGACGGCGGTCGAAATCGCGCGCACCGTGATCGTCCCAGCCCGATTTGGCGTGTCGGATGAGGATCAGGGTCTTCACGGTCGCCTTTTCGTCAAATGTCGGTCGTCTCTTGCACGACGCGGGTGACGGAAGAAAGACGCGATTGCACCCGCGCCACGGCTTCGTCGAGCGGCACGCGGGCGATCGGCACGCCGGGCGGGAAGGCGGCGAGCAGGCGGCTTGGCATTGCGGCGGACAGCAGGACGAATGCGCCCTTGTCGTCGGCGCGACGGATCAGCCGGCCAAACGCCTGGGCCAGCTTGGCGCGGACGAGGCGGTCGTCATAGGCGCTGCCGCCGCCCGCCAAGCGTCGCGCAGCATGAAGCACCGTCGGCTTGGCCCAAGGCACGCCCTCTAGAATGACTTGACGGAGGGATTCGCCAGGCACGTCGACGCCGTCGCGCAGCGCATCGGTGCCGATCAGGGACGCGCGTGGTTCATCGCGGAACATGTCGACCAGCGTCCCGGGGTCGATCGGGTCGACGTGCTGCGCGTAAAGCGGCAGGCCGTCGCGTGCGAGCCGGTCGGCGATGCGGGCGTGGACCCCGCGCAACCGCCGGATCGCGGTGAACAGCCCGAGCGTCCCGCCGCCCGCGGCTGCGATCAGCCGGGCGTACGCGTTGGCGAGCGCCGCGAGGTCACCACGCTTGACGTCGGTGACGATCAGTACCTCGGCCCGCGTCGCATAGTCGAATGGGCTGGCAACGTCGAAATGCCCGGCGGCGCGGTCGAGATGCGGCACGCCCGCGCGCGCGTCGGCGATTTGCCAGTCGGGGTCGCCGCCCTTGAGCGTCGCCGAGGTGACGAGCACGCCGTGCGCTGGCTTGAGCACCGTCGCGGCGAGCGGGCGGGTCGGGTCGAGCCAGCGGCGGTGGAGCCCGATATCGATCTCGCGCCCCTCGATCCGATCGACCGCGAGCCAGTCGACGAAATCGGGGTCGGCCGGGCCGCCGATCCGCGCGAGCAGGCTGATCCACGCGCCGACCGTCTCGGTGCGCCAGCCGAGCGAGGCGATCGCGCCCTCGATCCGCGCGCGCGCCGCGCCGTCCATCCAGTCGGGTCCTTCCGCCAGCACCGCTTCAAGGCGCTGGCCGAGCGTCATCATCGGGCGGAGCAGCGCCTCCAGGCCTTGCGCCGCAACGGCAGCGGCCTCGATCAAAGCGGGAAGCGGTTCTGCGAGTTCGGTTTCGAGCCCGTACCCGGCGTCGCCGTCCTGCGCGGCGCGGGCATAGACCATGCCGCGCGCGGCGCTGAGCAGCTTTTCGACCGCACCGAACGGGTCGCCCTCCGCCACGCGTTGCAGCCAGCCGTCGCTGGCGAGCGCGCGTGCCGCCTCGACCGCGTCCTGGATCGCGACGCCGCCGGCTTCGTCGTAGCTCGCCACGTCCGACAGCCGCGCCGCCAGCCCGCGCCGGCGCCCCCGCGCGGCCGCTTCGGGGCCGACGATCCATCGGCGGAGTTCGATCGATTCCTGTCCGGTCAACGCGACCCCGAACATCGAATCGGCCGCCTCGAACAAATGATGTCCCTCATCGAACACGTAGCGCGTCGGGCGGCTGATCGCCTCGCGCCCGCGTGCGGCGTTAACCATCACCAGCGCGTGGTTGGCGATGACGATATCGGCGTCGGCGCTGGCGCGCGCGGCGCGTTCGATGAAGCATTTGCGGTAGTGCGGGCAGCCGGCATAGACGCACTCGCCGCGCCGGTCGGTCAGCGCGGTCGATCCGTTGCGGCGGAACAAGGTGGGCAGCCAGCCGGGCAAATCGCCCCCGATCATGTCGCCATCCGCCGAAAACGCCGCCCAGCGCGCGACGAGGTGCGCGAGAATCGCGGCGCGCCCGGCGAACCCGCCCTGCAACGCATCCTCGAGGTTGAGCAGGCAGAGATAGTTCTCGCGGCCCTTGCGCGTGACGACGCGGCGGCGGCGTTCGGTGGCGTCGGGGATCAGGCGCGCAGTCTCGTGGTTGAGTTGGCGTTGCAGCGCCTTGGTGAAGGTCGAGATCCACACCGCCCCGCCCGCCTGCTCGGCCCAGAGCGACGCCGGGGCGAGATAGCCGAGCGTCTTGCCGATTCCCGTTCCCGCTTCGGCGAGCAGCATGTTGGGGTTGTCGCGCATCGCCCGTGGCGCGAACGCGGCGGCGGCGGCTTCGGCATAAGCGCGTTGACCGTTCCGCTGCTCGGCGTTGCTGCCGGTCAGGTAGTTGAGGCGATCGGCGATGTCGGCGTCGTCGAGCGTGACCGTCTTAGGTGCCGGGCGTGGCGCGATTTCGTCCCATTCGGGCAATTTGGAAAACAGCCAGCGCTCCTGCTGCGCTGGCCGCGCGATCCGGTCGGCGAGCAACGGCGCCCACGGCCAGCGCAACCGCGAGAGGCTCTGCGCCGCGGTCCATGCGCCTTCGCGCTCGGGCCAGTCGCCATCGGGGATCGCGAGCAGCGCGCTCGCCGCGTCGCGCAGGAAGGCGGCGATGCTCGCTTCATCCTCGGGCGGCGTGAGGCCAACCATCCGCGCGAGGCCACGCGGCGTCGGTGGGAGAAAGGTTGCGGGGCGCAGGAACGCGAACAGCTCAAGCAAATCGATCCCCGACAATTCGGCGTAGCCCAGCCGCTGCCCGACCAGGGGCGCGTTGAGTACGATCATCGGCGTATCCGCCGCGCGCCGGATCGCTTCGCCGCGCCCGACCGCGCGGGCGCCGTCGGCGTCGGCGATCCAGACTCCGGCGTGGCTGGCATGCAAAGCGGGGTAGGGGAGCATCTGCCCAGTGGTAGATAAGTGGAACAGATTGGCAACCTGCAATCCGTCACCCCGGACTTGATCCGGGGCCCCGCTATTGCGGCGACTTGAGAAGCGGGACCCCGGCTCAAGGCCGGGGTGACGAGTGGATGTCGGGTCGCTACGGGAGCAGCGTTATGACCGCATCCGAACTCCGCTCCGCCACCCTCGAATCCAAGGCCTGGCCCTACGAAGAAGCGCGCAAACTGCTGAAGCGCTACCCGGACGGTAAGCCCGACGGATCGCCGATGCTGTTCGAAACCGGCTATGGCCCGTCGGGGCTGCCGCATATCGGCACGTTCAACGAAGTGCTGCGCACGACGATGGTGCGCCACGCGTACGAGGAAATGGCCGGCCGCCCAACCCGGCTGATCGCGTTTTCGGACGATATGGACGGGCTGCGCAAGGTGCCCGACAACGTCCCCAACGGCGCGATGCTGGCCGAATATCTCGGCAAGCCGCTGACTCGAATCCCCGATCCGTTCGGCTGTCACGACAGTTTTGCCGCGCACAACAATGCGATGCTTCGGCAATTTCTCGACCGCTACGGGTTCGAGTATGAGTTCGTGTCGTCGACCGACTATTACACCGGCGGCAAGTTCGACGACGCGTTGCGCAATGTGCTGCGCAACTACGACGCAATCATGTCGGTGATGCTGCCGACGCTGCGCGCCGAGCGCCAGGCGACCTATTCGCCGGTGCTGCCGGTCAGCCCGACATCGGGCATCGTGCTTCAGGTGCCGGTCGAGGTGATCGATGTCGAGGCCGGGACGATCCGCTTCGTCGATGAGGGAAAGACCGTCGAGCAGTCGATCTTCGGGGGGCAGGCGAAGCTGCAATGGAAGCCCGATTGGGGGATGCGCTGGGCCGCGCTCGGCGTCGATTACGAGATGCACGGCAAGGATCTGATCGATTCGGCGATCCTCGGCGGCAAGATCGCGCAGATCCTCGGCGGGCGGAAGCCCGAGGGGCTGATCTATGAGATGTTCCTCGACGAAAAGGGCGAGAAGATTTCGAAGTCGAAGGGCAATGGCCTGTCGATCGACGAATGGCTGACCTATGGCCCCGACGAGAGCCTGGCGTTCTACATTTACCGCGAGCCCAAAAAGGCCAAGTCGCTCCACCTCGGGCTGATCCCGCGCGCGGTCGACGATTACTGGCAATTCCGCGGCAATTACGCCGGGCAGGACGCCAAGGAGCGGCTCGGCAACCCGGTGCACCACATCCATAATGGCCCGCCGCCAGCGGACGCGTTGCCGGTGACGTTCGGGCTGCTGCTCAACCTGGTCGGGGTGATGGGTAGCGGCGCGACCAAGGATCAAGTGTGGGGGTATCTCGGCAATTACGTCGCCGATGCCTCGCCCGGAAATTATCCCGCGCTCGACCAATTGATCGACTATGCGCTGGCCTATGCCCGCGATTTCGTTGCGCCGACGTTGGTGCGGCGCGCACCCGAGGGAGTCGAAATCGCGGCGCTCCAGCGGCTCGACGCCGACCTCGCCGCGTTGCCCGCGGATGCGCGCGCAGAGGACATTCAGAACATCGTCTACGAGATCGGCAAGACCGGCGGATTCGCTGAACTGCGGGACTGGTTCAAGGCGCTGTACGAGACGCTGCTCGGATCGAGTCAGGGGCCGCGCATGGGCAGCTTCATCGCGCTGTACGGGGTCGAGAACACGCGCAAGCTGATCGCCGAGGCGCTGGCCAAATAGCGCCGAAAGTCGTCACCCCGGACTTGTTCCGGGGTCCACTGTGCCGCAAACCAAATTCACGCGGCACTTGCGGCCCGGTGGATGCCGGAACAAGTCCGGCATGACGGGTTAGGGACGTGCGCGACAGGAAAACAACAATTCTCCAGCGCTTCCTGTCCGACGAAGCCGCGGGCGGCATCGTGCTGATCGCGGCGGCGGCGTTGGCGATGGTTGCGGCCAATTCGCCGATTGCCGATGGCTATTTCCATCTTCTCCACGCCGAAACCGGTCCGGTCCTGTCGCCAAAGCTCGGCCCGACGACGGTCCATCTGTGGATCAACGACGCGGCGATGGCTTTGTTCTTTCTGCTCGTCGGGCTGGAGATCAAGCGCGAGCTGGTCGGCGGCGAATTGGCGAGCGCGGAGAAACGCCGCTTGCCGATCATCGCGGCGGTCGCGGGCATGGCCGTCCCCGCCTTTCTGTATCTCGCGGTCACCGGCGGCGCAGTTGAGGTGCGGAGCGGCTGGGCGATCCCGGCGGCGACCGACATAGCGTTCGCGATCGGGGTGCTTGCGCTGGCCGGCCCGCGCATACCTGCATCGCTCAAGCTCTTCCTCACCACCGTCGCGATCGTCGATGACATGGGCGCGGTGGCGATCATCGCCTTGTTCTACACGCACGGGCTGGCGCTCGCAGCGCTGGGCGGAGCGGCGGCGGTGGCGGGCGCCATGCTGGCGATCAACCGGTTCGGGGTGAAGGTCCTGTGGCCGTATCTGATCGGGTTCGCCGCGCTCTGGTATCTGGTGTTGCTGTCGGGCGTCCACGCGACAATCGCGGGAGTAGTCGCCGCGATGCTGATCCCCGGAGGCGGCGAGGATGAAAGTTCGCCGCTCCACCGCCTCGAACATGCACTCAGCCCATGGGTCGCGTTCGCGATCGTGCCGTTGTTCGGGTTCGCCAATGCTGGCGTATCGCTTTCGGGGATGAGCGTCGCGACGATCGCGCAGCCGCTGGTGCTCGGCATTGCGCTGGCGCTGTTCGTCGGCAAGCAGGTGGGGATCTTCGCCGCCGTCCGCGTTGCCGTCGCGCTCAGGTTCGCACAGCCGCCTGATGGCGCGAGCTGGCGCCAGGTTTACGGTGTAGCCTTGCTGTGCGGGATCGGCTTCACGATGAGCCTGTTCATCGGCGGGCTGGCATTTCCCGGCAGCGAGGCGATGATCGATCAGGTCAAGGTCGGCGTGCTGGCGGGGTCGATCGCCTCGGCGCTGGCCGGATTCGCCGTACTGCGGTGGGCGAAGTGAGGCGGTTCTTCGATCCCCGCCAGTTGCTCCACGCCCCGGCGCGCGAGCTGCACAATGGCGGTTTCACCGATTATGCCGAAACGCCGGCGCGCGCAGAGGCGATCCTGGCGGCGATCGGCAGGGCGGAATTGCCCGAGGATCGTGGCGAAGCGCCGATCTTAGCGGTCCATGACGCGGGCTATGTCGATTTCCTCAAGACGGCGGCGGCGCGGTGGGCCGACGCCGGACGGCCGGGCGACGCGGTCGGCTATGTCTGGCCGGTGGTCGGGCGGCGTCCGCTCAAGCTCGACCGGATCGACGCGCTGATCGGGCAATACAGCTTCGACGCCTCGACCCCGATCACCGCGCAGACCTGGACCAGCGCCTATTGGAGCGCGCAATCGGCGCTCGCCGCGACGCACGCGGTGCTGGCCGGCGACCGCGCCGCCTTCGCGCTGTGCCGCCCGCCCGGGCACCATGCCGGCGCGGACTATTATGGCGGATACTGCCACCTCAACGCCGCCGCGATCGCCGCGCAAGCGGCGCGCGACGCGGGTGTTGCCAAGGTTGCAATCCTCGACATCGACTATCACCACGGTAATGGGACGCAGGACATCTTCTGGACGCGCGGCGATGTGCTCTACGCTTCGCTCCACGCCGATCCGGCGACCGACTATCCCTTTTATTGGGGCCATGCCGACGAGGTCGGCGAGGCGGAAGGAGCGGGCGCGACGTTCAACCTGCCGTTACCGCAGGGCACCGGGCTCGATGCGTTTCGCGCGGCGCAGGCGAGGGCGCTCGATACGATTGCTACGTTCGGTGCGGAGTTGCTGGTGGTGAGCTTCGGCGCCGATACCTATGCCGACGACCCGATCTCCGCGTTCCGATTGCAAACGCCCGATTATGCCGTCCTCGCGGCCGACATCGCCGCCGTGGGCACACCCACGGTGATCGTGATGGAGGGCGGCTATGCGGTCAACGCGTTGGGCGCGAACGTCGCGAGCCTGTTGAGCGGGTTCTAGGGAACCTTTTCGGCGGGCGGCGCGTTCATATCCCGCTTGAACGAGAGATTGAGCGTTTGACGACCCGAAGCCATGTGCAGAGGATCGTCCAGGGAGCCCCGCCGCGCCATACGCGACGGGGCTTACTTTTTGTGATTCAGATTCCGAGCCATTGCAGGCCATCGGGCAAATCCACCGCAGCGAAATCTACTTGCAAGACACGTCGGCGCCTAGGGGCCGACGACGCTGCCGACGCGTGGAGGATCGGCGTCGCATAGAGCCAGACGTCTCCCGCTTCCGCCAGACAGGCCGCCGTGCCGCATCGCGCGACGACCGTATCGACATCGCGCTCAGCGATCCGCCCCAGCCGATGCGATCCGCGTGCGATCTGCAGCGGCGCGTTCGTTTCCGGCACCGAGTCTAGGTGAACGCGCATCGTCAGCATTCCGCCGAGGAGATCGGCAGGCGGTGCGACATGAACCATGCCGGACTTGATCGTCCAGGGCCCGAAACCCGCAGTTTCGATCCGCTCACGCACGACGATTATTCGGTCCTGATGCCAGCCCAGCGCCCAGTTATTGCCTTCGCTCTTGTTGAACAGGATCGCGCGGACGGGACGCGTTGCTTCGCCCAGTCTGGCTGCCGCTAAAGTGCCCAGTCCACCGGTGGGAGCTAGCAGCCTTGATAACTGGGGAATGCCGCGCAACCGCATCCCGGCGCGGTCGGCGGCCTGCGCGTCGGCGATTTTTTGAAGCTCGCCAAGAATCGAAAGGGCGGCGCGATCCAGTCGCACCGCCCCATCGGTTTCGAGTGTCAGCGACACGATCAGGTCAAAGCTTTTCCGTCAGCTCCGGCACGATTTTGAACAGATCCCCGACCAGCCCGATGTCGGCGACCTGGAAGATCGGGGCGTCCTCGTCCTTGTTGATCGCGATGATCGTCTTCGAATCCTTCATCCCCGCCAGATGCTGGATCGCGCCCGAAATGCCGATCGCAACATA
Organism: Sphingomonas bacterium; assembly: GCF_028289855.1. GTDB lineage: Bacteria > Pseudomonadota > Alphaproteobacteria > Sphingomonadales > Sphingomonadaceae > Sphingomonas. The sequence continues at coordinate 46,568 of NZ_JAQGKZ010000032.1, forward strand.
GACTTCGGGGGCGACGATCTTGCCGGTCTGGCCGACCTGGTAATCGTTCGGGGCATAGCCCGCATCGACCGCCGCGCGGCTGGCGCCGACGCCAGCGCCGAGCTTGTCGGCGAGCGGATCGATCAGCGCGTGGAACTGGTCCGACGAGCCGAGCGCGCGGCCGCCCGAGACGATGACCTTCGAGCTGGTCAGTTCGGGGCGTTCGAGCTTGGCGATCTCTGATCCGACATAGGTCGACACCGACTGTTCGAGGCCTGCGCCGTCGGTCGAGACAACCTTGGCGGTGCCGCCCTCGGGCGCGGCCTTCTCGAACGCGGTGCCGCGCACGGTGATGACCAGCTTCTTGTCGCTGGTCTGGACGGTCGCGATCGCATTGCCGGCGTAGATCGGGCGCGTGAACGTGTTCTCGCTCTCGACCGACAGGATGTCGCTGATCTGCATCACGTCGAGCAACGCGGCGACGCGCGGCGCGATGTTCTTGCCGTTCGACGTGGCGGGCGCGAGGAATGCGTCGTGATCGGCCATCAGTTTGACGATCAACGGCGCGACCGTTTCGGCGAGCGGGTGTTCGAGCGCGGCATTGTCGGCTTTGTGGACTTCGGCGACACCGGCGATCTTTGCGGCTTCGGCGGCAACACCGTCCACGCCCTTGCCCGCGACCAGCAGATGCACCTCACCGAGCTTCGACGCGGCGGTGACCACGGCGAGCGTGGCGTCCTTGACGGTCTTGCCGTCATGTTCGACCCAGACGAGCGTCTTCATTTCGCGACTCCCATCGCCTTGAGTTTTGCGACCAGTTCGTCGACGTCGGCGACCTTGACCCCGGCGGTGCGCTTGGGCGGCTCGACGACCTTGAGCGTGGTCAGCCGAGGGGCGACGTCGACGCCGTAATCGGCCGGCGTCTTCTGCTCCATCGGCTTCGACTTGGCCTTCATGATGTTGGGTAGCGACGCATAGCGCGGTTCGTTGAGGCGCAAATCGGTGGTGACGATCGCCGGGAGCGAGAGCTTCTCGGTCTCCGACCCGCCATCGACTTCGCGCGTCACGGTGACGCTGTCGCTGGTCAGCTCGACCTTCGACGCAAAGGTCGCCTGCCCGACGCCCAGCAGACCCGCGAGCATCTGCCCGGTCTGGTTGTTGTCGTCGTCGATCGCTTGCTTGCCGAGGATGATCAGGTCGGGCTTTTCCGCCTCGACGATCGCCTTGAGCAGCTTGGCGACGCCGAGCGGCTCGATCTTTTCGTCCGACACGACGAGGATCGCCCGATCGGCGCCCATTGCCAGCGCGGTGCGCAGCGTTTCCTGGCACTTCTGCTCGCCGATCGACACCGCGACGATCTCGGTGACGCCCTTGTCCTTCAAGCGGATCGCTTCCTCGACCGCGATCTCGTCGAACGGGTTCATCGACATCTTGACGTTGGCCAGGTCGACCCCCGTCCCGTCCGCCTTCACGCGGGGTTTCACGTTGTAATCAAGCACACGCTTGACCGGCACCAGCACCTTCATCGCATTCTCTCCGTCAATCCGATCGCTTCCTGGAGAAGGAGCGTCAGGCCGCCTTCTTCACCTCGGCGACGATTTTCTGTGCCGCGTCGCCCAGATCGTTGGCCGCCACGATCGGCAGCCCCGAATTGGCCAATATGTCTTTCCCCTGCTGCACATTGGTGCCTTCCAGGCGGACGACCAGCGGCACCGAAAGGTTCACTTCCTTCGCCGCCGCGACGATGCCGTCGGCGATGATGTCGCACTTCATGATGCCGCCGAAGATGTTGACCAGGATGCCCTTCACGTTCGGGTCGGCGAGGATGATCTTGAACGCCGCGGTGACCTTTTCCTTCGATGCGCCGCCGCCGACGTCGAGGAAATTGGCGGGGAACATGCCATTCAGCCTGATGATATCCATCGTCGCCATCGCGAGGCCTGCGCCGTTGACCATGCAGCCGATGTCGCCGTCGAGCTTGATGTACGCGAGGTCGTATTTGGAGGCTTCGAGCTCGGCCGGATCCTCCTCGGTCTCGTCACGCAGCTCCATCAGATCCTTGTGGCGGAACATCGCGTTGCCGTCGAACGCGACCTTGGCGTCCAAGACCAGCAGCTTGCCGTCGTCGGTCACCGCGAGCGGATTGATTTCGATCTGCTCGGCGTCGGTGCCGAGGAACGCGTCGTAGAGCTTGGAGGCAGTCGACGCGGCTTGCTTCGCGAGGTCGCCGGTCAGGTCGAGCGCGGCGGCGACGGTGCGGCCATGGTGCGGCATGAAGCCGGTCGCCGGGTCGATGTCGATGCTGTGAATCTTTTCGGGCGTATTGTGCGCCACGGCCTCGATATCCATCCCGCCCTCGGTCGAGGCGACCATCGAGATGCGGCCTGTCGCGCGGTTGACGAGGAGCGCGAGGTAGAATTCCCTGGCGATGTCGACGCCATCGGTGACGTACAGGCGGTTGACTTGCTTGCCGTGCTCACCGGTCTGGATCGTCACCAGCGTGTTGCCGAGCATGTCCGCCGCCGCCGCGCGTACCTCATCGAGCGTCTTCGCCAGCCGCACGCCGCCCTTGGCGTCGGGGCCGAGTTCCTTGAACTTGCCCTTGCCGCGCCCGCCGGCATGGATCTGCGCCTTCACGACATAGAGCGGCCCGGGTAATTTCTTCGCCGCCTCGACCGCTTCCTCGACCGACAGCGCGGCGAAGCCGGCGGGGACGGGGACGCCGAATTTGGCGAGCAATTCCTTGGCCTGATATTCGTGAATGTTCATGGGCGAACGTCGCGCCTTTCGAAGAAGGGGGATGCCCTAAGCCTAAAGCACAGCCGCGCTGATGAATCTAGCCCGCGAGGCCTGTCGCGCAGAGTGCCGCCGAATTGCTGACCACGCTCAGGATTTCGGGGTCTTTCAAGGACCGCAAGCGGTATAGGAACTGGCCGCGATCCTTCGATCGCCCTGCCTTTGCCAGACCCGACAGCCGGCGCAACTGGAGCAGCGACAAGCGATCGACCATCCGATCGGCCATGCATGCGGCGGTTGCTTTCGGGATGCCGGCATTGACGAGTCCCTCGCGGGTCATCGCCTCGGGCGTCGAACAGGCGGTTAGCGCCACGATGGCGGCGAGCAAGATCAGGCGTCGCAACATGAGTAACGCGGCGCTATAGGCAGGTTATGCAATGGACAATCGGCATTTTGCTGTTCGTCGCGACCGTCGCGGCGATGGAAGGCGTGGCGTATGTCGCGCACCGTTGGGTGATGCACGGATTCGGTTGGTTCCTGCATGAAAGCCATCATCGTCCGCGCAGTGGCAATTGGGAACTCAACGACCTCTATGCAGTGATTTTCGCATTGCCGTCGATCGTGCTGCTGCTGGGCGGCGTGCAGCTTGGCTGGTGGCCGGGGTTCGTCTGGGTAGGTGCGGGGATCGCCGCATACGGCGCGATCTATTTCGGGTTTCACGATGTCATCGTCCATCGCCGCGTCGCGACGCGGTATTTGCCCAAATCCGCGTATATGAAGCGGATCGTCCAGGCGCACCGGCTGCACCACGCGGTCGAGACCAGGCATGGGACGGTCAGCTTCGGCTTCCTGTGGGCGCCTAAACCCGAAGTGCTCAAGGCCGAACTCAACCGCCGCGGCCGCGCCGGGGTGCGTGGGGCCCGCGCCGTTACCTCCGTCGATTGAACGAAACCGCGCTCTTTTTCGCGCTGGCGGTGCCCGCGGTGATCCTGCTCGGGCTGTCCAAGGGCGGGTTCGTCGGGATGGGCGCGCTGTCGCTGCCGATCCTGGCGCTGGCGGTGTCGCCGGTGCGCGCGGCGGCGATTCTGTTGCCGGTGCTGATCGTCCAGGACGTCGTCGGCGTCTGGGTGTTTCGCCGGTCGTGGGACGGACATGTGCTCGGCTGGATGCTGCCCGGATCGGTCGCCGGGATCGCGCTCGGCTGGTGGTACGCGGCAAGCGTCCCCGAAGCCGCGGTGCTCGGGCTGGTTGGCGCGATTTCGATGGTGTTCGGCCTGTACCGGCTGTGGATCGCGCGCGGCGGCAAGGTCGCCGCCCCGGCGCGGTCGCCCGGCTGGGTTGGCACGTTGTTTGGGGTCGCGTCGGGCTTTACCAGCCAGATCGCGCATGCCGGGCAGCCGCCGTTCCAGATCTGGGCACTGCCGCGCGGGCTCGACCGCGATACTTTGGTGGGGACGACCGCGATCTTCTTCGCCGCGACCAACTGGCTCAAGGTGCCGGCTTACTGGCAGCTTGGCCAGTTTACCCAGGCCAATCTAACCGCCGCCGCCAGCCTGATCCGCGTCGCGATCGTCTCGACGCTGGCCGGGGTGTGGCTGGTACGCCGCGTGTCGCCGGCACGTTTCTACACGGCAATTTACGTCTTGATGGTGCTGGTCGGCGCCAAATTGGTGTGGGACGCTCTAATCTAGACCAATTATTTGGTTAAGTTTCCTGAATGTTAAGACGATTGTGCGCATTTTTTACAACATGGATGCGCGTACGTTTGGATTCGATGCGCCGGCCGGTGGTGACAACGACCACCGCCGTCAGCAACGCGTGGGCGTGGCGACCGTCGCCAGGCTGCGCGATCGTGCGTCGAACAAATACGACGTCCGCCTGCTCGACTTGTCGATCACCGGGTTCCGCGCGGAGGCGCATTATTCGCTCGATAAGGACGCCATCGTCTGGTTGACGATTCCCGGCCTGCAGGGGCTCGAGGCGACCGTCGCGTGGCGCCGCGGCGCGGTGATCGGGTGCCGTTTCCGTCAGCCGCTCTACCCGGCGGTGTTCGACCATATCGTCAAGACGATGGGCGGCTAATCAGTCGAACAGGCTGGAAACGGACGTTTCGTCGGCGATTCGCCGAATCGCCTCGGCGACCAACGGTGCGATGGTCAAATGGCGGACCTTGGGTGAGCTGGCGATGGTGTCGTGGTTGCCGATCGAATCGGTGATCACCAGTTCCTCGAGCACCGATCCCTCGACCCGCGCGATGGCGCCGCCCGACAGGACGCCATGCGTGATATAGGCGACGACGCCCCCGGCGCCGGCCTCCTTCAGCGCGGCGGCGGCATTGCATAGCGTGCCGCCCGAATCGACGATGTCGTCGATCATGATGCAGAAACGTCCCTCGACATCGCCGATGATGTTCATCACCTCCGATTCGCCCGCGCGCTCGCGGCGCTTGTCGACGATCGCCAGCGGGGCATTGTTGAGCCGCTTGGCCAGCGCGCGAGCGCGCACCACGCCGCCGACATCGGGCGACACGACCATCAAATTCCGGCCCGAATAGCGCGCCAGGATATCGGCCGACATCACCGGCGCGGCGAACAGATTGTCGGTCGGGATGTCGAAGAAGCCCTGAATCTGTCCGGCATGCAGATCGACCGACAGCACGCGGTTGGCGCCGGCCTGCGTGATCAGATTGGCGACGAGCTTGGCGGAGATCGGCGTGCGCGACCCCGATTTGCGGTCCTGCCGGGCATAACCGAAATAAGGGACGACCGCGGTGATCCGCCGCGCCGATGCGCGCCTGAGCGCGTCGATGCAGATCAGCAATTCCATGAGGTTGTCGTTGGCGGGGTACGACGTCGATTGCAGCACGAACACGTCCTCGCCGCGGACATTCTCGTTGATCTCGACGAATATCTCCTCGTCGGCGAAACGGCGGACGAGCGCGTCGGTCAGCGGAATTTCGAGATAGTCGGCAATTGCCTTGGCCAAAGGCAGGTTCGAATTGCCGGTCATCAACTTCATGCGTAGCGCCCCTTCGCTGCTGGCGCCTCCTTAGGGGCGTCACATCGCTTTCGCAAAGGGGCTTTAGTCTGTGGCGCGAAGTGAATTCGCGCCGTCGGTCGGGAGGGGCCGCCCGCCGGTCGGGTAAATCACGGGCGCGAAATAGCGTAGCTATTTGCGCTGTGATTTACTGGTGCGGCCGAGAAGACTCGAACTTCCACGGGCTTTCGCCCACAACGACCTCAACGTTGCGCGTCTACCAGTTCCGCCACGGCCGCACGTGATTGAATGCCGCCGGACGGGCCGGTGGCTGGCAGGCGAGCGCCCCTAGCAG
>NZ_JAQGKZ010000006.1 GCF_028289855.1 Sphingomonas bacterium
GCTCCCGGTCGAACTCGACGCGGAGGGGCGGCGAGTCGAGGCGATTCATTACGGCCGCGCAATCGCGCCAGCCGCGCCATACCAATGCTATGGCGTTGAGGATGCGCGGATCAGCAAGGTTGGCGACCGCTGGCTGATGACGACCTGCTCGGTCAGCCCCGAACGGCAATGTACCGCGCTTTACACGTCGGACGACGCACAGGACTGGCGGCTCGAGGGGATCGTGCTCGACCACCAGAACAAGGACATGCTGATCTTCGACGGGTTGATCGGCGGTAAATACTGGGCGCAGACGCGGCCGCTCGGCGATCTCTATTTCGCCTATCCGCCGGACAGCGAATGGCGCGCAGGCCCGTCGATCAACCTCGCGACATCACCCGACGCGCTCCACTGGAAACCGCTCGACCGCCCCGGCATTCGTCCGCACGCCGCGACGCTGGCGACCGCGCGGATGGGGGGTGGGGCGCCGCCGATCCTGACCGACAAGGGTTGGTTGACCTTATGGCACGGGGTCGAGCCGTCCGGCGTGGTCGGCACGTACCGCACCTATTGGTCGCTGCTCGACGCGACGGACCCGTCAGTCGTGGTCGGCGGCAGCCGCGATCCAATGCTAGAACCGGCACCCGCGCTGACCGATCCGCTCAAGGACATCATGTACCTGTCGGACATCGTGTTCACGACCGGGATCGTCGATGCCGGCGATCATTTCGTCGTCGCCAGCGGCGAGGCCGATCTGGCTTGCCGCATCACGCATGTGCCGAAATCGGTGTTCGGGCTTGCTTGATCGACGGGCACGAAGCTGGGTAGGGGCATAGGATGCCCGCGCCGCTCAACATCCTTCACATGCATTCGTCGTTCGACCTTGGCGGCAAGGAAGCGCGCGCGGTGCGGTTGATGGACGCGTTCGGCGACCGGGCGCGGCACACGATCGTATCGGGGATGCCCGATCAGCTTTCCGCGCGCGACGCGATCGCGAAGGGCGTCGCGTACGAAATCGCGCAGGACCCGCCACCGCTGACCGGACGGCCATCGGTCGCGCGGTTCGAGGCGATCGCCAAATATATGCGCCGCTTCGACCTGGTACTCAGCTACAATTGGGGCGGGATCGACGCGGTGATGGCCAAGCGCGCCTTTCCCAAGGGCGCGCCGCCGCTGGTGCATCATGAGGACGGGTTCAACGCCGACGAGGCCGCGCGATTGAAGGCGCGGCGGACGGTCTATCGCCGCATAGCGTTCGGCGCAGCGGATGCGGTCGTGGTGCCGTCCGCGACGCTCGAGCATCTCGCCAAGACGGTGTGGAAACTGTCGCCGCCGAAGCTGCACCGCATTTCGAACGGCATCCAGACCGCGCTTTACGCGCGTAAACCCGATCCGAAGGCGATCCCCGGTTTCGTCCGCAAGCCCGGCGAAACCGTGGTCGGCGCGCTGGCGGGATTGCGCGAGGTCAAGAATCTGCCCGCATTGGTCCGCGCCGCAGCCGGTTGCTCGGCGAAAATCCGGCTGGTGATCGTCGGCGAGGGGCCGGAGCGCGCGAAGATCGGACAGACCGCGGTGAATATGGGCATGACCGATCAGCTCGTGATGCCCGGCTTTCTGCCCGACCCGCACAAATATGTCGGCCTGTTCGACATCATGGCCTTGTCGTCGATGAGCGAGCAATTCCCGATCTCGGTGGTCGAAGGGATGGCTGCGGGCTTGCCAATCGCGGCGCCCAACGTGGGCGACATGCTCCACATGGTGTGCCGGGAAAATTGGCCGCTGATCGACATGCACCGCAACGAAGTCGGCTTGCGCGACGTCATCCAGGCGGCAGCCGAAAACCCCGCCGGAACCGCAGTGGTCGGCAAGCTCAACCGCGCCAAAGCCGTTGCGGAATATGACGAAAAGGTGATGATTGCGTCCTATCGCGCGCTGTACGAGAGCGTCGTCGGCAGGCCGGGGATATTAACATAGATCGCTATTTATTCGCACCGACGCATCTAGAGGGTATATCTGGGCGTTACTGTTCCAGGAGATTTACGTGTTCAAAGGCCTGAAGCCCATCATCTACAACGGCCGGGAGGTCTGGCCGCTGGTCGAGGGCGGCAAGGGCGTGGCCGCGACCAATCACGCGTCGGCGGGCGCGTGGGCGGCGGCGGGCGGAATCGGCACGGTTAGCGCAGTCAACGCCGACAGCTACGATCCCGACGGCAAGATCATTCCGCAAATCTACACCGCGCTGACCCGGCGCGAGCGGCACGAGGAGTTGATCCGCTACGCGATCGATGGCGCGGTCGAACAGGTCAAGCGCGCCTACGACATTGCCGGCGGCAAGGGTGCGATCAACATCAACGTGCTGTGGGAAATGGGCGGGGCACAGCGCATCCTGCACGGCGTGCTGGAGCGGACTCGCGGGCTGGTGTCGGGCGTCACGTGCGGCGCGGGCATGCCGTACAAATTGTCGGAAATCGCTGCGTCCTACGAGGTGAGCTACCTCCCGATCATCAGTTCGGCGCGCGCCTTTTCGGCGCTGTGGAAGCGCGCTTATTCGAAGGCGGCCGAGTGGTTGTCGGCGGTGGTGTACGAGGATCCCTGGCTGGCCGGCGGGCACAACGGCCTGTCGAACGCCGAGGATCCGTTGCAGCCGCAAGATCCCTATCCGCGCGTCAAGGCGCTACGCGAGACGATGCGCGAGGGCGGTATTCCCGACAGCGTGCCGATCGTGATGGCCGGTGGCGTGTGGTATCTCCGCGACTGGAACAACTGGATCGACAACCCAGAGCTGGGACAGATCGTCTTCCAGTTCGGTACGCGCCCACTGCTGACGAAGGAAAGCCCGATTCCCGAAGGCTGGAAAGCCAAGCTGATGGAGATCGAGCCGGGCGAAGTGCTGCTGCATCGCTTCTCCCCCACCGGTTTCTATTCGTCGGCGGTCAAGAATCCCTTCCTGCGCCTGCTCGAATCGCGCTCGGAGCGCCAGATCGCGTTTTCGACGCAGGAGGCGGGCGACCACACCTTCCAGCTCGACGTCGGCGTGAAGGGCAAGAATTTCTGGGTGACGCGCAACGACTTGCTGCGCGCGCGCGAATGGTTCGGCCAAGGGTTCACCGACGCGCTCAAGACGCCCGACAATACGCTGGTGTTCGTCACGCCCACCGAGAAAGCGGTGATCCGCAAGGATCAGGCCGATTGCATGGGCTGTCTCAGCCAATGCGCCTTCTCGTCGTGGAAGGACAGCGAGACCAACTCGACCGGCCGCCTCGCCGACCCGCGCAG
>NZ_JAQGKZ010000146.1 GCF_028289855.1 Sphingomonas bacterium
CGCCGTTCTGGGCAGACCTGCTCGTCACCGGTCTCGTCGTCGGTGCCGGCACCAAGCCGCTCCACGACCTGGTGGCCAACCTGCAGAAGACGAAGGACACCAAGGCCGCCGGGACCACGTGACCACACCCGCCGGGTGACCCGCAACGGATAGTCCTCGCGGTGGAGCGGATCGTGGTCCTTCGGCGGCCTGGACGGGGTGGGCCCGCTGACCGGCCGGTCGTGGTCGAACGCCGAACGACACGCGAGGCAACCGAGATCGCGGCCGGAGGGCCGGCCGCCGCTGCCCGGCCGCGCACAGGCCCGACATGTGTGGGCGGACCATGCGCAGCGGGCGGCAGCCGGACCGCTCGCTAGGTTGACGGTATCCACGGTCCTCACCGGTGCGGACACACGACTGGACCCGCACCTGGAGGAGGGGTTCTTGATGTCGATTCCCCGGCTACTCGCCGTTGTGCTGGTATTGGTCGTCCCGATGGCGTCACCGGCCGCCGCTGCCGAACCTTCGCCCGGTCTGGACGCACGAGCTACCGAGGCGAGTGCACCGCCGCCGCCGCCGCGCCGGCTCGCGACGGAGACCTTCGGCGGCGGGCAGCGGTTGGTAGCCGGAAGGGTGACGGCGTCGATGCCCCCGCCCCTGCTCGGCAGCAAGATGTTGCTCGTCGTGACGCTCAGGTGTGGCACGGAGGGAATCCGCGACAACCAGAACGTGGGCCGCGGCACCACCGTGACGCTGACGCCGCGGTTGCTGGTGCCGGATGCGCGGACGTGCACCCTCTGGGCGCAGTCGGTCGATCTGGGGGGGTCTCCCGATCAGGAGCTCGTCGTGACCGGCGTGCTCCGGGCCAGTCCCGAGGTGGCCGGTGCGCGCGGGTACCGGCCGGGGGACCCGCCCGTGCGCATCGCCGCCGGGCAGGCCGTCGAGGTCGCCCCGGTCACGTGGGCCGTGCCGGACGGAGCCCCGGTGCTGGCCGTCTTCGGGGACGTCAAGACCACCACCTGCACCATCGTCGGCGGAAGCAGGGAGAACGGCTCGCCGTACCTGTGTGAGGGCCACGTGGATCCGACCGGCTCATACATCCGCGTCAGCGTGGTGGTGGAGTATCCGGGGAGCTCGTGCCCGGTCATGCCGCTGTCGACCCAGAACGTCTTCGTGGATCCCCTGCGCCACCACGTCATGACGTACCAGGAGGCACTACACCCTCTCCTGCGGACCTGCGGGTCCACCGTGCGGGTGACCGTGGTCGTGCAGGTCCTGTTCGGCTCCGACCTCGTCGTCCACGCTCAGGGCACCACGACTGCGGTGATCTCCAGAGGTCCGCTGCGGCTCACCTGACGACCGTCACCACGCTGTCGGCGCCGTGCAGTGCAGTGCGCGTCGACCCGACGAGGTACGGATGGGCCTACGGTGTCGGACATGGCCACGTGGGAGGACGTACGCCGGATAGCGCTCGCGCTGCCCGAGACACACGAGCGGCCCTCGCGGGACGGTGTGCCCCAATGGCGGGTGAGGGACACACTGTTCGTGTGGGAACGGCCACTGCGGCGGGCGGACCTCCATGCGCTCGGTGACGCGGCTCCCGACGGGCCGATCCTGGCGGCACGGGTGCCGGACGTCGGAGTCAAGGAGGCGCTGCTGGACGAGGACGCGGGCGTGTACTTCACCACGCCGCACTTCGACGGGTATCCGGCGATCCTCGTCCGACTGGACAGGATCTCGACGCCGGACCTCGAGGAACTGGTGGCCGAGGCATGGCTCCACCGGGCTCCGAAGCGACTGGCGACGGCGTACCTCGACGGACGCGCGCGATGAGCGGGTACGTCCGCGGCGCCGGAGAGGGCGATGCCGTCGACCGGCGGGGTGCTGGCGTCGTCCTCGAGGCCTCCGGCGGACGGCTCCACGACGTTGCCACCAGGCCGCGGAACGGATCGGCGACCGGCCGGCCCGCGTGGTCCTCGTCGACGCCGACGTTCCGCCGATGGTGAGCCGTTCGCGTCGGGCCGGACGGACGGCCGGGCGATGGTGGAGGCCTCGACCGCGGAGAACGGGGGTTTCTGGGTCCCGCTCACCGCGCCCGACGACGACGGCCAGGGGCTCACCGGCGAGCAGATCGCCCGGATCGTGGGCGGCTCGACGCCGCACCGGGCCCGACGCTGACCGAGCCGGCCGTGCTGGCGCCCGCTCGGCGCCGGGGTTTCCACCGCCGCACCGATGGGTTCCCGACGTCCCCGCCGTCTCGATCCTCACCGGGGCACGGACAAGGAAGGCAAGCTCTTCGGCGGGGGATGGACCGGACCCCAGTTCGTCCTGACCCACCGTGCCCCGGACACCCCGGTGCCGGGGGTGACCTTCGTCGGCGACCTCGACAGCGGCGTGGCCGCGGCCAAGGCCGCCGCGGGCGACAAGTACGTCGACATCCTCGGCGCCAGCACCGCTCGGCAGTGCCTCGACGCAGGGGTGCTCGACGAGATCCTCGTGTTCATCGCGCCCGTCCTGCTCGGCGACGGCGTCCGGCTGTTCGACCGTCCGGGCGGGACCGACGTCAGGCTCGAACGCCTGAGCCTGAGCCAGGCGCCCCGGGCGACGAACCTCTGGATGCGC
>NZ_JAQGKZ010000081.1 GCF_028289855.1 Sphingomonas bacterium
GGCGTTCGGTCAGCGGCGCAAGATGTTGCGGCAGAGCCTCAAAAGCATGCCCGGCGCGATCGAAGCGTTGTCGGCAATCGGCATAGATTCGTCGCGCCGCGCCGAGACGCTATCGGTCGCCGAATTCGTCACCTTGGCGCGCGCGCTTACTTAGCGTCGGCGGTTTCCGGTACTTTCGTCGGCGTCGCGCTGGGCGGCGGGCCCTTGGTGATGCTCGCCGCCAACGAAACGGCATCGGGACACGGCTTCTTGCCGCACAGTGTCCTGATCTTCGCCAAATTCTCCCGCGCGGGGCCCAGGGCGCCCTTGGCGACCAGCGCCTCGCCCTGACCACGTAATGCGGCGGGATCGTTAGGCTCGATCAGCAACGCCTCACGGTAAAGCCGGATCGCCTTACCCGGCAGCGCCTGGCGCTCGGCGACACTTGCCAATTCGATAAACGCCGCACGGTTGCGCGGATCGACTGCCAGCGCGGTTTCGATCAAGTCGGTCGCCGCCTCAAGATTGCCCGCCGCCGCCGCCGCACGCCCTTGCGCCAGCAAGGCCATCGACCTGGCATCGACCGGCGCATCGGCTGGCTGGCCATGCAGCGACGTCGAAACGCTCAGCGCCGCAAAGGCAACAGCGAGCGCAGCGGGGAACAGGCGCATGATCGTCTCCACTCGGGGCACAGTGTCAGCCGGCTAGCATGGCCGCACGAGGCGCGCGACAAAAAAGCCGTCGGTATGGTCGTGCGCCGGGGTCAGTCGCACGCCTTCGCCGCGCGGACGGCCGAATGGAATTGACTGCTCGGCATTCCAGCCGGGATGGCCCGACAGGAAGCGGGTAATCTGCCCCGACCCTTCTTCGTCGAGCAGCGAGCAGACGATATAAACCAACGCGCCGCCCGGCTTGACCAACGGTGCGGCGATACTGAGCAGGCGCCGCTGGGTATCGACCAGCCGTTCGATCCGTGCCGGGGTCAGCCGCCAGCGCGCCTCCGGATTTCGCCGCCACGTGCCGGTGCCCGAGCACGGCGCGTCGATCAGTACGACGTCTGCGCGCGCGGTCCAGTCGGCCAGCGCTTCGGTTTCGCTATTCGGGTTGAGCAAGCGGGTTTCGATGATCGAAACGCCAGCGCGCCCTGCGCGTTGCGGAAGCCGTGACAGGCGCCCGCGATCGGTGTCGGTAGCGAGAATATCTCCTTCATTCGCCATCGCGGCGGCCAGTGCGAGGGACTTGCCGCCCGCACCTGCGCACAGATCGATTACCGCCATGCCGGGTGCGGCCTTGGCGGCGAGCGTCACCATCTGGCTGCCCGCATCCTGCACCTCGACCAGCCCCTCGCGGAACGCGTCGGTCGCTTCGATCGACGTGCCCGAGGGCAAGCGTAGCGCGTTCGGCAGACCGGCGATCGGCTCCGCGCCGAGTTCGGAGTACAGGTTGGCGTGGCCTCCATCCTTAAGCACGTTTACACGCAAATCGAGCGGCGCGCGCTCGACCAGTGCGGCTGCTTCGACCGGGTCGATCTCCGACACTCTGAAACGCTTGCCGATCCATGCCGGCGCGGTACCGGACTTGCTGGCAGGTTCATCCGTCGCAATCGCCGCGGGACCATGCCCTAGTCCGTCGAACGTCGCCGCGATCGTTTCGTCCTCACGCGCCAGTCCCACCATTGCCGCTCGGCCACTCTCCGGTATCTCGCCCGCGCGGCGGATCGCGGCATAGACCAATTCACGCACCGCGCGCCGGTCCTTCGACCCGGCATAGCGCCGCGTCGCGAAGTAGCGCGCGATCAACGTGTCGCCCGCCGCCCCGCCTGCCCTTGCCGCGTCGATGATCTGATCGAGAATCTCGACGGCCGCCTGCGTGCGCGCGGCGGGCGTCATCGCGTGGGGTAATTCGGGGCTTCGCGCGTGATCGTCACGTCGTGAACATGGCTTTCGCTCAACCCCGCCCCCGTGATCTGCACGAAGCGCGCGCGTTGCTTGAGGTCTTCCAACGTTCGCGAGCCGGTATAGCCCATCGCGGCGCGGATGCCGCCGACCAGCTGGTGGATGACGTCGCGCGCCGGGCCCTTGAACGCGACCTGGCCCTCAATGCCTTCGGGCACCAGTTTCATCTGGTCCTTTATGTCGCCCTGGAAATAACGATCGGCCGATCCGCGGCCCATCGCGCCGACCGATCCCATGCCGCGATAGGATTTGTACGCGCGGCCTTGGTACAGAAACGTCTCGCCCGGCGCTTCCTCGGTCCCGGCGAGCAGCGATCCGATCATGCAGGTCGATGCGCCCGCCGCCAGCGCCTTGGCCATGTCGCCCGAGGTACGGATGCCGCCATCGGCGATCACCGGGACACCCGATTTGGCGGCTTCCTCGGCGCAGTCGATTACCGCCGTCAGTTGCGGCACGCCGACGCCCGCAACGACGCGCGTTGTGCAGATCGATCCCGGACCTATCCCGACCTTGATCCCGTCCGCGCCCGCGCCGATCAGCGCCTTCGCCGCCTCGGCGGTCGCGATATTGCCCGCGATCACCTGGACCGAATTGCTCAGCTTCTTCACCCGCTCGACCGCGCGCGCGACGTCGCGGTTGTGGCCATGCGCGGTGTCGATGACCACCAGGTCGACCTCGGCATCGACCAATGCCGCAGTGCGATCATAACCTTTGTCGCCAACCGTCGTTGCGGCGGCGACGCGGAGGCGGCCGGTCGGATCCTTGGTCGCGTCGGGGTAATTGACCGCCTTTTCGATGTCCTTGACGGTGATGAGCCCGACGCAGCGATAGGCGTCGTCGACCACGATCAGTTTCTCGATCCGCCGCTGGTGCAGCAAGGAACGCGCCTGCTCGTGGCCCACACCAATCGCGGCGGTTGCCAAGTTCTCGCTGGTCATCAACTCGCTGACCGGCTGGTTGGGATTGCCCGCGAAGCGGACGTCGCGATTGGTCAGGATGCCGACCAGCTTGCCGTTTGCTTCGGTTACCGGAATGCCGCTGATCTTGTGATGCGTCATCAGCGCGCGCGCCTCGGCCAGCGTCGCGGACGGCGTGATCGTGATCGGGTTGACCACCATGCCGCTTTCGTAGCGCTTGACCGCGCGCACTGCGGCGACCTGCTCCTCGACCGACAGATTGCGGTGAAGCACACCGATCCCGCCCAATTGCGCCATGACGATCGCCATATCGGCTTCGGTGACGGTATCCATCGCCGACGAAATGACCGGAATCGCGAGCGAAATGTCGCGAGTCAGCCGGGTCGCGGTGTTTGCCTCGCTCGGCAGGACTTCGGATTCTGCCGGAACCAGCAGAACGTCGTCGAAGGTCAGGCCGAGCCGGATATCCATTGGGGGTACGCCAATCTGTCGAATCGAAGGTTGGCGGTCCATGTAAACAACGTCCCCTCCGCGCGCCAGCCCACCCGCCCGGCGATGTCGCATTTCGCTATAACGGCGCTGCGGTTCTGCTAATATCGGCGGGAAACCGGCGCCGTGCCGGCACGTCGTCTCGGGGGAGTCTCATGGGTCTCGTCATCGCCGCACTCGTCGCTTTCGTGGTACTGATCTACCTGCTCAGCAGCATCAAGGTCGTGCGTCAGGGGTATCAATATACTGTCGAGCGCTTCGGCAAGTTCACCAATGTCGCGCAGCCGGGCCTGACCATCATTATCCCGTTCTTCGACCGGATTGGCCGTCGCGTAAACATGATGGAGCAAGTGCTCGACATTCCGGGGCAAGAGATTATCACCAAGGACAACGCGATGGTCGCGGTCGACGGCGTGGTGTTCTTCCAAGTGCTCGACGCCGCCAAGGCGGCATACGAAGTCAGCGACCTCTACGTTGCGATCATGCAACTCGCGACCACCAACCTGCGCACCGTGATGGGCTCGATGGACCTCGACGAGCTTCTCTCGAAGCGCGACGAGATCAACGCCCGGCTGCTATCTGTGGTCGATCACGCGACCGAGGCGTGGGGCGTCAAGATTACCCGCGTCGAGCTGAAGGACATCCGCCCGCCCGCCGACATCGTCAACGCGATGACTCGCCAGATGAAGGCTGAGCGCGAAAAGCGCGCGACGATCCTCGAATCCGAAGCGGCGCGGCAGAACGAGATCAACCGCGCCGAAGGCCTGAAACAGGCGCAGATCCTGGAGGCGGAAGGCCGCAAGGAAGCCGCGTTCCGCGACGCCGAGGCGCGCGAACGGTCCGCGCAAGCCGAGGCTGCCGCGACCAAGGCGGTGTCGGACGCGATCGAAGGCGGCAGCGTCCAGGCGATCAACTATTTCATCGCGCAGAAATATGTCGAGGCGATCGGCATGTTCGCCACCTCGCCCAACGCCAAGACGATCCTGTTCCCGGTCGAGGCGACTCAGTTGATGGGCACGCTCGGCGGGATCGGCGAGCTGGCCAAGGAAGCACTGGGTGATGGCGGCCTGTCGCCGGGCAGCGTCACCGTGCCGCGCACGAGGAATCCGCAATGACCCTGTTCGGTATCGACTTCAGCATCGGCGCACTGTGGCTTGCCGCGGCGCTGGTGCTGGCAATCATGGAACTAGCCGCGCCGGGCTTCTTCCTGATCTTCGTCGCGGCGGGCGCGGCGGTGACCGGGTTCATCATGCTGGCGGCGCCCGATCTGCAACCGGTCGTCCAGGCGTTGATGTTCGCGGTCTTCAGCGGCGTGGCGGTCGCTATCGGCCGGCGCTGGTATCACCGCGATCGATCGACCGCGACCTCGCACCACCTCAATGAGCGCACGTCCAAGCTGATCGGCAAGACGGTCGAGGTGAGCGAACCGATTGTCGGCGGCGAAGGCCGGGTGCGGGTTGGCGACGGCGCCTGGACCGCCAAGGGGCCGGACATGCCCGCCGGCGCGCGCGTGAAGATCACGGGCGCGACCGGGGGCGTGTTGCTGGTAGAGCCGCTCGCCTAGCTCTTGCCGCCGCCGAACAGGCCGCCGGCGAGCCCGCCCAGCTTGTCCATGATGCCGCCACCTTCGGCATCGCCTGCTCCGCCAAGCATGCTGGCGAACTGACCGAGCGCGCCCTCGCCGCCGATATGGCCGACGATCTGGCTGAGGATGCCCGAATCGAGACCGGTCGATGCCGCGGCGCTGTCGACCGTGTTGCCCGGCTCGGGATGCGCCTTGGCCAATGCAGCGACCGCTGCTTCGGCTTGCTCGGGCGAGATGCCGACCTTCGCCGCGAGGTTCTTGATATCGACGTTCGAGGTGACTTGGCTGAGAATGCCATCGAGGAACGACATGGGCGCAGTCCTTATCGGTTGAGTAGGAGCAAGAGGCTCCGACAGCGTCGATAGCCTGATGCGGGATCACTAGGAAGGAAGATCGGGCGCGACATATCCCATTCTGGCCGCAACCGAGAAGAGCCGGACGGGGGAATACAATTTCAGCGGCCAGTCGCGGCGTCCTTCTGGCGAGGCAAGCAACGCGTTGACCTTTGCAGCAAGCGGCAGCGCCGGATCGGTGCGCGCGAGGAAACGACGGACGCCGCCGAGGAAGGTCAGCGTGATCGTGTGATGGTAGCCCTGCGTCTCGTCGTTCACCCCACCGACCGACTCGTTGTACCGCGAAATGATCGAACGGAGATCGCGATCGGGATCGATATCCGGCCGCTCGACGAGCAACCATAGGCAGGACGCGAGGTGCGCCTCGTGCGTCCATTCCGCCCTGGGAAGCGCGCGCGCGAGTAACCCCTCCCCCACATGGCGGACGGCAGCATCGTCGGCGAAGAAACGGATCGAACGGTCGGTCATGGTCGGGCTTCCAGTTTGGAGGCCCGACGATGGCGACGGGCCGAATTAGACGGTGGCGGGGGTCCGGGGGGCGGATTGTCGCACCCCTTCGTCGACGTGATCCGCGAATTGCGCGAAATTCTCGACGAACAGATCGACCAGCTTCGCCGCGGTCGTGTCGTATTCGGCCTTGTTCGCCCAAGTTTCGCGCGGATCGAGGATCGCGCTGTCGACGCCCGGCACCGCGACCGGCACCTGGAACCCGAAATTGGGGTCGGTGCGGAATTCGGCGCTGTTGAGGCTGCCGTCGATCGCCGCGTTGAGCAACGCACGCGTCGCCTTGATCGGCATGCGGTTGCCGACACCGTACTTGCCCCCGGTCCAACCGGTGTTGACCAGCCAGCAATCGACCCCGCCCTTGGCGATCCGCTCCTTGAGCAAATTGCCGTAGACCGACGGATGGCGCGGCATGAACGGCGCGCCGAAACAGGTCGAGAAGGTCGCGTCGGGTTCGGTCACGCCGATCTCGGTGCCGGCGACGCGCGCGGTGTAGCCCGACAGGAAATGGTACATCGCCTGGTCGGGGGTCAGCTTGGCGATCGGGGGCAGCACACCGTACGCGTCGGCGGTGAGCATCACGATGTTCCTGGGCACGCCGCCCATGTTCTTTTCGGACGAATTGGGGATAAAATCGATCGGATAGGCGCCCCGGCTATTCTCCGCGAGGCTGTTGTCGTCGAGGTCGAGCTGGCGCGTGACCGGGTCCATCACGACATTCTCGAGCACCGTGCCGAAACGCTTGGTCGTCGCGAAGATTTCGGGCTCGGCATCGGCCGACAGGCGGATCATCTTGGCGTAGCAACCGCCCTCGAAATTGAACACCGCGTCGTCGGACCAGCCGTGCTCGTCGTCGCCGATCAAGGTTCGGCTGGCGTCGGCGCTAAGGGTGGTCTTGCCGGTGCCCGACAGGCCGAAGAACACCGCGGTCGACCCGTCGGCGCCCATGTTCGCCGAGCAGTGCATCGGCATAACGCCGGTCGGCGGGAGCAGATAGTTGAGCAGCCCGAACACCGATTTCTTCATCTCGCCGGCATAGCGCGTGCCGCCGATCAGGATTAGCTTCTCGGAATAGTTGACCGCGATCACCGTCTCGCCGCGCGTGCCGTGCTTCGACGGATCGGCGCGGAAGCTCGGCAGGTCGACGATGGTATATTCGGCCGCGAAGTTCTTGAGCTCGTGCTCCTCGGGGCGGACCAGCATCGTGCGGATGAACAGGTTGTGCCAGGCAAGCTCGGTCACGACGCGCACGTTGACCCGGTATTCCGGCTGCGATCCGCCGAACAAATCCTGGATGTAAAGGTCTTCCTTGTCGCGCAGCGCGGCCATGAAATCGGCCTTGAGCGCGGCAAAATGCTCGGGGCTCATCGCCTTGTTCGACTTGCCCCACCACACGGTCGAGTCGGTTTCGGCGTCGCGGACGATGAACTTGTCCTGCGCGGAACGGCCGGTGTGCCGACCGGTCTCGACGACCAGCGGCCCGTCGGAACTCAGCTTGCCCTCGCCGCGGCGGACGGCGGCGTCGACCAGCCGAGCCGTGACCAGGTTCCAGTGAAGGTCGGCGCGAGTCTCGATGCCTTGCGATTCGAGCCCGGCGTCCGGAATACGCTCACTCACGATAAATTCCTCAAGCGTCTGAATGGTCCCGCATACGTATGCAGGAGGATGAGCGCGCCCATATCCCCCGACCCAATCGCCGTCAAACCGGCCATTGAGCGCGGGGACCCTTTCCTCTACCCCACGGCGCATGACGGCTACGATCGCGCTCGTCGATGACGATCGCAACATTCTGACCTCGGTGTCGATCGCGCTCCAGACGGAGGGTTTCCTCACTCGTGTCTATTCGGATGGCGAGACCGCGCTGAAGGCGCTGATCGACAACCCGCCCGATCTCGCGATCTTCGACGTCAAGATGCCGCGGATGGATGGGCTCGAACTGCTGAGGCGGCTGCGCGAGAAGAGCCAGATTCCCGTGATCTTCCTGACCAGCAAAGATGACGAGCTCGACGAGGCGCTCGGTCTCGCAATGGGCGCCGACGATTACATCGCCAAGCCGTTCAGCCAGCGCCTGCTGATCGCCCGGATCCGCGCGATCCTGCGCCGCACCGACGCCAGCCACGCAATCGCGAACGGCGAAGAACCCGCCGCCGAAACGCTGATCGATCGCGGCCGGCTGCAAATGGACCCGGCGCGGCATCGCGTGATGTGGAGCGGCGACATCGTCACGCTGACCGTCACCGAATTCCTGATCCTTGAGGCGCTCGCGCAGCGTCCCGGCGTGGTCAAGACACGCAACCAGTTGATGGACGCGGCGTATCAGGACGACATCTATGTCGACGATCGCACCATCGACAGCCACATCAAGCGCGTGCGCCGCAAATTCCGTGAGGTCGACGGCGACTTCGACGCAATCGAAACATTGTATGGCGCTGGCTACCGTTTTTCGGAGGATTGACCCCAACGGCGATGACGGCAGCGGCGGCGACCTGTCGCTGCGCTGGTCGGGGCGGATTTCGCTCACCACGCGAATCCTGGCGCTTAATATCTTTGCGTTGGCGTTGTTGGCGGGCGGGTTCTTCTATCTCGATTCGTACCGCAGCCGGATTCTGGACGCCCGTGGCGCCCAGGCCAGCCGCGAGGCGCGGCTGATCGCCGCCGCGATGA
The DNA here is from genome assembly GCF_028289855.1 of Sphingomonas bacterium. Classification (GTDB taxonomy): domain Bacteria; phylum Pseudomonadota; class Alphaproteobacteria; order Sphingomonadales; family Sphingomonadaceae; genus Sphingomonas. Next base: position 8,447 of record NZ_JAQGKZ010000081.1, read on the forward strand.
ATGCGGCGTCGCCGGAACATCGCGGGACCTTGGCGCTGCAACTGGCGCGCGACACCGGCACGCGCATCCGCCTGTTCAAGCCCGACGGCACACTGGCAGGCGATACGCGCGCGATGGGGCTGCGCAACGTCCAGCTGATCGATCCCACCACGCAGGGCTGGCAGCTCCAGGCCGCGCGCTTCCTCGACGCGATGATCGATACGGTCGTCAACGCGCCGCGCGCGCCGCTCTATCGCGAGCGCCGCGCGGGCGGCGAATGGCCCGACGTGCGGACCGCGCGCACGTCCCCGACCGCTCCCGCCACGGTATGGCGCGCGCCCGACCGCACGCCGGTCATCACCGCCGCGGCCGCGCTCGGCGATGGCGAGGTTGTGATGACCACGGCCAATGCCCGCGACATCACCCAGACCGTGCGCAGCGAGCGGTTCCGGTTGAGCGTGGTGCTGGCGATCGTCGCATTGGTCTCGATCTTCCTCTCGCTGTTCCTGGCGCGGACGATCGTGCGCCCCCTGCGGCGACTGGCGCGTGCGGCAGTCCGCGTCCGGCTGGGGCGCGCGCGCGAAGTGGTCGTCCCGCGCCTTCCGTCGCGGCGCGACGAGATCGGCAGCCTGGCGCGCGCGCTGAGCGACATGAGCCAAGCACTGCGCGCACGGATCGACGCGACAGAGGCGTTCGCCGCAGACGTCGCGCACGAGATGAAGAATCCGCTCGCCTCGATGCGATCGGCGCTTGAAGGTCTCGAGTCGGTTCAGGATCCGGCGTTGCGCGAGCGGTTGATGGCGATCCTGCGCGACGACGTCCACCGGCTCGACCGGCTGATCACCGACATCGCCGAGGCGTCTCGGCTAGATGCCCAGTTAAGCCGCGCAAAGTTCGATGAGGTCGATGTCGCCGCGATGGTCGAGGGGCTTATCGCGCAACGCACCGACCGGGGGATCGAACGCGGCGTGCGAATCCGCTTCGACAATCAGGTGAGCGGACGGCGGCTGGTGATGGGTGAAGGCGCCCGGCTGGAGCGGGTGTTCGAGAATCTCTTCGAGAATGCCGTGTCCTTCTCTCCCGACAATGGGCTGATCATCGTTGGCGCGGTGGTCGAGGGGAGCGATCTGGCGGTAAGGGTCGAGGACGAAGGACCAGGCGTGCCGGCCGAAGCGCGCGAATCGGTGTTCAATCGGTTCCAGTCGATTCGCCCCGAAACGGAGGAATTCGGCAAGCATTCGGGGCTCGGCCTGGCCATTGCGCGGACGATCGTCGAGGGGCATCAGGGCAATATCGTGGTGGAATCGCGCGACGACCGGCTCAGCGGGGCGCGGTTCGTGGTCCGGCTACCGCTCGCGCCATCTCTGTAGGAGGCTCGCCATCGCCGTTCCGTCCTCCGAAACGCTTCACGTCTCCAGCATCGCGATCGGCGATCGCGCGGTGCTGATCGAGGGTGCCTCGGGCGCGGGCAAGTCCGATCTAGCGCTTCGCATGATCGATCGCGGCGCGACGTTGATCAGCGACGACTATACCTTGCTGACCCGCGCCGACGGCGGGCTGATCGCCTCGCCCCCCGCCACCATCGCCGGACAGATCGAGGTACGCGGCCTGGGTATCGTCCCGCTCCCCCACGCCGACAAGGTTCGCGTCGCGTTAGTCGTTCGCTTGACCGACTCGCCCGAGCGGATGCCGCTGGACGAAGAGGTTAGAAGCATTGCCGGGGTCGGGGTTCGCTCGGTGGCGATCGACCCACGGTCAGCGTCCGCCGCGATCAAGGTCGAACTGGCGCTGAAGCATTTGTGCGGAGCCGAGGCATGACCGGCGCCAAGGAAATCCTGCTCGTTACCGGGCTGTCGGGCGCCGGTAAGTCGACCGTGCTCAAAACGCTCGAGGATCTCGGCTGGGAGACCGTCGACAATCTGCCGCTGCGCTTGCTCGACCGGCTGCTCGGGTCGCCCCCGGCGGAGGGCGCAGAGGACGATCTGCGCCCGCTGGCGCTGGGGATCGATGCGCGGACGCGCGACTTCGACCCCGAGCGGATCGTCAAGCGGATCAAGAAGCTGCGCGACGATCACAGCTACGACATCGGCACCCTGTTTCTCGATTGCGGCGGGGCGGAGCTCGAACGGCGTTATTCGGAAACGCGGCGGCGGCACCCGCTGGCGCTCGACCGTCCGGCTGGGGATGGAATCGCGCGCGAACGCGAACTGCTGGCGCCGCTGCGTCGCTGGGCCAACCGGTTGATCGACACGACCGACCTCGGCGCCAACGAACTGGCGCAACAGGTCCGCGCGACCTTTGGTGGCGAAGGGTTGGGCGAGCCGACGTTGGCGGTGATGTCGTTCGGCTTCGCCCGCGGCGTTCCACGCAACGCCGATCTGATGTTCGACATGCGTTTCCTGCGCAATCCGCATTGGGACGACGCTTTGCGGCGCGGCACCGGGCTCGACGCGGACGTATCGGCCTATGTCGCGGCTGACCCTGCTTACGACGCGGCGATGACGCAGATCGAGGATTTGTTGCTCCTCCTCCTCCCGCGCTACCGCGCCGAGGGCAAATCCTATATCACTATCGCGTTCGGCTGTACCGGCGGGAGGCATCGCTCGGTCCATGTCGCGGAGCGAGTCGCTGCGCGGTTGCGCGGCGCGGGGTTTTCGCCCACGGTCACGCATCGTGATTTGGGCGCGGCGCCGCAGGACTCGCTAGAGGGTGCGCCGCGGACGGGTTTGGGATAAAAAGACGGACATGATCGGCCTGGTATTGGTGACGCACGGACGGCTGGCGTTCGAATTCGTGACCGCGATGGAACATGTCGTCGGAAAGCAGGATCAGGTCGAGGCGATCGCGATCGGCCCCGACGACGATATGGAGGCGCGCCGCGCCGACATCGCCGCCGCTATCGCCAAGGTGGAAGTCGGCAAGGGCGTGATCCTGCTGACCGATTTGTTCGGCGGCACGCCGTCGAATCTCGCCATCTCGCTGCTCGAACGCGGGCGAGTCGAAGTGATCGCCGGGATCAATCTGCCGATGCTCATCCGCCTTGCCTCGGCGCGCAAGACGATGAAGGTGCTCGACGCGGTGATCGCGGCGCGTGAGGCCGGCCGCAAATATATCGCGGTGGCATCCGAAGCGCTGGGCGAGGCCGCGGCTTGATGCCGGTGAGCCGCAGCGTTCAGATCGTCAACAAACGCGGCCTCCACGCCCGCGCCTCTGCCAAGTTCGTGACATTGGCCTCGACTCAGCCGGTCGAGGTGATGGTGGTTAAGGACGGACCCGGCGTCACCGGCACGTCGATCATGGGGCTGATGATGCTCGGCGCGGCGATGGGCGACACGATCACGATCAGCGCCGACGGCGACGGCGCCGAAGCGACGGTCGGCGTGCTGTGCGAACTCGTCGAGGCCAAGTTCGGCGAAGACTGATCAGCCGCTCGATCGGGAGAATTTGCCATGCTCGAAGTGCTGCGCAAAGCGCTTGCGGACAATAACAACATGCTGATGGTGCGGATTTGCACTGCCGGCCAGAAGATCCCCAACGAACGAGCGATCATCGCGGTCGACGAAATCGGGGTCGCCGTTCAAGGCGCTCACGATGGCGAATTTTTTGTTCAGCCATGGAGCAACATCGCGTGGCTCGCGGTCTCGTGAACCGCTAGGCACCCGTCGATGCCCCGCCGGATCACCGCCTTCTCCAACACGCTCGTCAAACGTGTCCGCAGCCTGCGCGACAAGAAGCATCGCCGCGCCGAAGGGCTGTTCCTCGCCGAGGGCTTGCGCATCCTGACCGAAGCGCGCGAGGCCGGGCGAATCCCGCATTACCTGTTCTTCACCGCAGAGGGCGCGAAGCATCCGCTGGCGGCGGTGTTGATCGAGGGGGTCGAAGACGCGGGCGGCGAAGCGATCGAAACCAGTCACGACATCCTGTCAAAATTGTCGGGCAAGGATAATACCCAGGCAGTGGTCGGCGTGTTTCCGGAATTCACCGCGTCGCTCGCTCAGTTCGACCGCTCGACCTCGCCGATTTGGCTGGTCGCCGAACGGCTGCGCGATCCTGGCAATCTCGGCACGATCCTGCGCACCGGCGACGCGGTTGGCGCCGGCGGACTGATCCTGATCGACGAGTGCGTCGACCCGTTTTCGGTCGAGGCGGTGCGTGCGAGCATGGGGGCGTTGTTCACCGTGCCGATCGTCCAGGCGGGCTGGGAGGAGTTTGTGCCATGGCTGCGGTCGGGACCCGGCCAGCTGGTCGGGCTCAGCCTGCAGACGGACGCGGATTACCGCGCGGCTTGCTACACCGCTCCGACATTCCTGCTGACCGGCAACGAGGCACAGGGGCTGCCGGACAGCTACGAGGCGGAGTGCGACCTGCTGGTCAAGATGCCGATGCTGGGCAAGGCGGACAGCCTCAACGCGGCGGTCGCGACCGCGGTAATGGCGTATGAGGTCCTCGCGCAGTCACGCGGGTGACCGTCACACGGTCAGCTTGCGCTGTTCCTGGATATATTCGAGCTCGCGCGGCGAATCGGTGTCCTCGGGATTGATGTTGAGACACTTGCGATACGCGGCCTCGGCGGCGTTGTAGTCGCCGAGCTCGACCAGGTCGTAGCCGATGCCCTTGAGCGCGAGGCAGCGTTCCTCCTTGACCCGATCGGGCGTCAGGTCGGCCGACGCCTCCGACCGGCGGTAGGCGTCGAGTGATTCCTTCCATTTCTTCTGCTTCATCAGGATGTAGCCGAGTTCGTTGAGGTACCGCGAATTCTGCGGCGCGTAGGCGACCAGCCGCTGAAACGTCGTCAGCGCCTCGGGCAAGCGCTCGAGGTCGATCAGCGCATATCCGGTGACATATTGCGCGCGGCACCAGCCGGCGTCGATCGCGACCGCCTCCAGCTTGGCCTTCGCGGCGCCCGCGAGATAGGCGGACGATTGTTCGGGCGTCACCGCGCAGTAGATCTGGCGTTTTTCGCCGGCATATTTCTTCTCGAAATCGGCCAGAACGGGGCGCATCAACTCGACCGCGCGGCCAGGATTTCTCGCCCGTATCGCCGCCATTCCGGCGTCATATTTGGCATCGACCGTCGGTGTACCGCGATCCTTGTCGCGGCTAGCTACCGACGGCGAATTGTCCTCGCGGTCGGGCGCCGAGCGCACGCGGTCGCCCGAATTGCCCGGCGGCTGCTGCCTGACGGTCTGGCCAACCGCCGTCGTTGGCGCCATCGCCAACAGCACAGCGCCCAGCACCGCCGCCCGTCCGATCGTACGAAATGCCATCGCCCATACTCCGACGAATCAATCCCTAGGCCGAACGATCCGATATCTCGTTGACCGACGCAAGCTTCACCAGCGGGCGCGGGGTTTGCTCGATAATCGGGGGCGATTCGATCGTCCTTCCCCCGGTGTCGATATTATATTCCTCGAAACGCTTGGCTTGCGTCAGCACCTGCGTTTCCAGGCTGCCGACAAACGCATTGTACGCATCGTTGGCGAGGCCGATGTTACGGCCGAGCTTGGCGACGTGTCCGCCCATCACAGCGAGCCGCGCGTAGAGTTCCTTGCCAAGCTCGGCGATTTCGCGCGCTTCGCCGGCGAGCTTTTCCTGCCGCCATACCGCCGCCACCGTGCGCGCGATCGCGATCAGGTTGGTCGGGGTGGCGAGCAGCACGCGACGGTCGAACGCGAAGTCCCACAAGGTCGGATCCTGTTCGAGCGCAGCCGACAGGAAATGCTCGCCGGGGACGAACATGATGACATAATCGGGCGCGTCGTCGAACTGGTTCCAATACGCCTTCGCGCCAAGCGCGTTGACGTGCGCACGCATCGATGCGGCGTGGCGGACGAGACCCGCGGCGCGCTCGGTATCGTCGATCGCGCCGAACGCGTCCTGGTAATCGTTGAGCGACACCTTGGCGTCGATCACCAGCGAATTGCCGCCGGGCACACGGATGATCACGTCGGGACGCAACCGCCCACCCTCGCCGTCATCGACCGAAACCTCGGCGCGGAAATCGGCGACATCGGACAGGCCACAGCTTTCGAGCACGTTGCGAAGCTGCTGCTCACCCCAGCGGCCGCGCGCCTTGGGGGCGTTGCGCAGCGCGTTGACCAGTTTCGACGCCTCGGCGCGGACCGATTCGCTGCCGACGCGCATCGATTCGATCTGCCCCTTCAGGTCGCCGAACGCGTCACGGCGCTCGGCCTCGACCTTGGCCACACCCTGCTCATAGCGTTCGAGCCGTTCGTGAACGGGTTGCAACAACGCCTTGAGATTCTGCCCGCTTGTCGCTTCCGACTCTTTGAACCGCTGATCGGCGCGCTGGAGAAACTTGGTCTGCGCATCGTCGAGCAATTTCTGCCCGACCTCGGCGAACTGCCGCCCCAGCGCCTCCTTGGCGGCAACCAGTTCGGCTAGCCGCGCTTCGAACGCCGCCTCGCGCTCGGTGCTCGTCGCGCGGTGGCTGTCGAGCGCACGCATCGCGGTATCGCGCTCGGTGGTGACTTCGGCAAGCAGCTTGCGCGTCAGATCGTGCTGCTCGGCATGAACCTTCGCCGCGGCGAGTTCACCGACGCCATGACGCGACGCGAACAGCCAGCCGATGATCGCCCCGACGGCGAGCGCGCCCAGCGCGGCGAGGATGATCCCGGTCACCTCGAATACCCCTCAAAGGTCGCAAAAGTCACACCCCCAACGCGCGCGCGGGCGCCCGCGCGCGGCGGACGGCGGATATTATCGGCGGAGTCAGGCGAGCATGGCGTCATGCGCGGAACATAGAACGAACGCGGCGTGTAGGACAGCCCCAATTTCGCGCGACGGATGAGCATCCGTCTGGGCAAGTAGGAAAGCTTCAGGCCCCCTTCCGGAGCTTCGCGAGCTTCTTCATCAGCATGTCGCGCTTGAGCTTCGAGATATGGTCGGTGAACAGCACGCCGTTGAGGTGATCGATCTCGTGCTGAACGCACGTTGCCATCAGGCCGTCCATATCCTCCTCGTGAGCCGCGCCATCGGCATCCTGCCATTTGACCCGGCAGCGTGTCGGGCGCTCGACCTCGGCATATTGCTCGGGGATCGACAGACAACCTTCGTTGTAGACCGACGTTTCGTCGCTAACCGACAGAATTTCCGGGTTTATGAACGTCAGTGGGCGCCGGACGGGCTCGCCGCCCTCTTCCTCGGGCTCCTGCAGGTCCATCACGAACAATCGGCGCTCGATCCCAACCTGAGTCGCGGCCAGGCCGATGCCGCGCGCGGCGTACATCGTCTCGAACATGTCGGCGGCGATCGCGCGGATGCCATCGTCCACTGCCGCTACGGGAGCGGCGACGGCGCGCAGGCCGGGATCGGGGACTTCGAGAATGGTCAGGACGGTCATGGCGGTCAGCTAGAAAAGCCCCCGCCCCGCGTCAAGGCAAGCGATCAGCCGACCGGGCGCCGCGCGCGCATCGCCTGGGCCAGCGTGCCTTCGTCGAGATAGTCGAGCTCGCCGCCGACAGGCAGCCCGTGCGCGAGCTGCGTCAGCCGTACCGGAAATCGCTCGATCCGCTCGGCAATGTAGTGGGCGGTAGTTTGCCCCTCGAGCGTCGCGTTCATCGCCAGCACGACTTCGTCGATTCCGCCCGCCTCGACTCGCTGCACCAACCGCGCGATGCCGAGATCCTCGGGCCGCACGCCGTCTAACGCCGACAATCGGCCGCCAAGCACATGATACCGCCCCGGGAACAGCCGCGAGCGTTCGAGCGCCCACAAATCGGCGACTTCCTCGACCACGCACAGACTGCGCTGGTCGCGGCGCTGGTCGGCGCACACCGCGCAGGGATCGCTGGTGTCGATATTGCCGCAGGTCGAACAGGTCGCGAGTCGCCGGTCGACCGCCTCCAGCGCCGACAGCAACGGCGCCAGCGCGCCCTCGCGTTTCTTGAGCAGGTGGAGCACCGCGCGCCGCGCCGACCGCGGACCTAGGCCGGGGAGCCGGGCCAGCGCTTGCGTCAGCGCCTCGATTTCCTGCGATGCCATGCCGGACAGATAGGGGGTTGCGCCCCGCCCTGCCAAGCGGTGAAAGGCCCGTCATGCGGATCGTCTTCATGGGCACCCCCGATTTTGCCGTTCCGGTGCTCGATGCGCTGGTCGCGGCGGGTCATGACGTCGTGGCGGCGTACAGCCAGCCGCCGCGCCCGGGTGGACGACGCGGGAAGGAGTTGACCCCCTCCCCGGTACAGGCCCGCGCCGAAGCGCTGGGGATCGCAGTGCGGACGCCGACAACGTTGCGCGATGCGAGCGCGCAAGCGGAGTTCGGGGCGCTGGCGGCGGATGTCGCAGTAGTCGCCGCTTACGGCCTGATCTTGCCGCAAGCGGTGCTCGACGCGCCTAAGCACGGCTGTCTCAACGTGCACGGGTCGATCCTGCCGCGCTGGCGCGGCGCGGCGCCGATCCAGCGCGCAATCCTGGCGGGGGATGCCGTGACCGGTGTCTGCATCATGCAAATGGAGGCCGGACTCGATACGGGGCCGGTGCTGCTCGAAGGGCGGATGCCAATCGGCGACTACGATACAGCGGGCGTGCTCGCCCACCGGCTGTCGCTGATCGGTGCCCGGTTAATGGTACAGGTACTCGGCGACATGTCGGCCTACAAACCGATCGCTCAATCCGAAAACGGAGTCGCCTATGCGTCGAAGGTCCACAAGACCGAGGCCCGTATCGATTGGACTTTAAGCGCGCGTCAGGTCGATCGACAAATCCGTGCGTTCAATCCAGCACCCGGCGCCTGGTTCGAATATCAGGGCGAACGGATCAGGGTGCATGAGGCGCGCCTGCAGAGTCTTCCGGACGATTTGCAGAACGTGACTTTCGCTACCGGCCCCGGTGTGGTGATCGACGACCAGCTTGCGATCGGTTGCGGCGAAGGCGCGATCCGGCCGCTAGCGATCCAGCGCGCCGGGCGTGGCGTCATGACGTCAACGGAGCTTTTGCGCGGTTTCCCAATACCGCCCGGCACGATTCTCGAATGACTCGGTTCGCGCTGACGGTCGAATATGACGGCCGCCCGTTCATGGGCTGGCAGCGGCAGGATCACGGACCGAGTGTGCAGGCCGCGGTCGAGCGCGCGGCGCAAGAGATTACCGGCGAGGTGGTCGCCGTCCACGCTGCCGGCCGGACCGATGCCGGCGTCCATGCGCTCGGCATGCGTGCGCATCTCGATATCGCGCGGACGATCACGCCGTTTCGGCTGATGGAAGCATTGAATGCGCGGTTGCGGCCCGATCCCGTGGCGGTGCTGGGGTGCGAGGCCGTGCCCGACGACTGGCACGCGCGCTTCTCCTGCCTCGCGCGGCATTACGAGTACCGCATCGTCACGCGCCGCGCGCCGCTGACCTGGGAGGCCGGGCTGGCGTGGCGTGTCCCGCACGATCTGGACGCGGTTGCGATGGCTGACGCCGCACAGATACTGGTGGGAAGGCATGACTTCACCACGTTCCGCTCGGCGCATTGCCAGGCCGACAGCCCGCTCAGGACGCTCGATCGGCTCGACGTCACCGCCGGCGGCGATCGGATCGGCGTGTTCGCCTCAGCACGGTCGTTCCTGCATCATCAGGTGCGGTCGATGGTCGGATGCCTCGCGCTGGTCGGCCAGGGCAAATGGTCGAAGGCCGACCTCGAGGCGGCGCTCGAGGCGGCGGATCGCACGGCCCTCGGCTTCAACGCGCCGCCCGACGGGCTGTACTTCCTGCGCGCGGACTATCCTAGCGGCTGAACCGTGCCGCGAGCTCGACATGAGTCGACCAGCGGAACTGGCCGACCGGCTGAATCCAGTCGAGCCGGTAGCCACCTTCGCACAGTGTCTGAGCATCGCGCGCAAAGCTGCTTGGGTTACAGGAAACGTATGCGATGACCGGCACCTTGCATGCCGCCAGGTTCGTCGCCTGCTCGCGTGCGCCGGAGCGCGGTGGGTCGAGCACGATGGCGTCGAAGCGATCGAGCTCCGCAACGCTCAACGGACGGCGATACAGGTCGCGATGCTCCGCAAATACCGGACGTCGCGCGATTGCCGCGGCGCCCTTCAACGACAGAATGACGTCACGACCCGCCTCCGCCGCATAGACCTTGGCGGGCGCCAGCGAGAGGGCGAAGGTGCCGAGTCCGGCGAACAGATCCGCGATCATCGCCGATGGCCCGACCGCCTCACGCACGGCAGCGATCAACGTCGCCTCACCCTCGCGCGTCGCCTGAAGAAAGCTGCCATGCGGAAACGCGACCGGCACGCCGCCCAGCGTCACCGTCACCGGCTCGGGCTCCCAGCGAGTCTCGGGGCCGATCCCGTCATCGGCGGCGAAGCGCGCGACGTGGTGTGTCAGGCAAAAATCGTTGATCGCCTCTGCCGCGGCGAGCCCTTCGGCCCCTGCCCCGATCAGTACATCGACCCCTTGGTCGCATAACGTCAGCTGGATGTCGGCGCGGCGCTTGAATCCGATCCTGGTGAGCAGCGTGCGCAACGGCGCGACCAACGCGAACAGCTCGGGCGCGAGGACATGGCATTCCGAGATATCGACGAGCGAATGGCTGCCCGCCTCGGTAAAGCCGATCCGGACCCGGCCACCCTTGGCCTCGGCATGGAGCGTCGCGCGGCGGCGGCTGCGCGGCGGCGAGACGATCGGCGAGCGGATGTCGGCGGTCAGGTCGTGCGCCGCTAACGCGCTGGCGATGCGGTCGGTCACGAAGCCGGCATAGCTCTCATCGTCGAGATGCTGGAGCTGACATCCGCCGCAAAGCGGGAAATGGCGGCAAGGTGGCGCCTGATGGTGTGGACCGGGCGTGAGCGAGCCGTCAGCGAGCAGGGTGTCCCCCGGCGCGGCAAGCGCGGCGTGGCGCCCGTCGGCGGTAATCCCGTCCCCGCGCGCGGCGACGCGGACGATCGTGTCGATGGTCATAAAGCGGCTCTGACGGCCGACAGTTCGCGCGCCAGGTCGTCGGCGATGAACGCGCCGCCAAGGCGTCGGGCAGACTCGGCATGCATCCAGACCGCCGCTTCGGGCGGATTGCCTGCCGCGACCATCGCGCCGGTTGCACCCGCCAGGACGTCGCCGGTTCCCGCAGTCGATAGCCAACTGCTCGCGGCAGCCGCGACGATCACCTCGCCATCGGGAGACGCGATCACCGTATCCGGCCCCTTGAACACGATCGTCGCGCCCGACCGCGCGGCGGCCTGCCGGGCCGCATCGATCTTGCTGCCGGTATAGTCGCCGAACGCCGCCTTGAACTCGCCAGCGTGCGGCGTGAGCACCGTCCCGCCCCTGCGGCTCGCCAGCGCCTCCGTCCGCCTTGCATCGAGCAAGTGGAGCGCGTCACCATCGATCACCAATGGCCGATCGGTCGCAATCGCCGCGTCCAGCTTTGCCGCCGCGTCCTTACCACAGCCCAGCCCCGGCCCGACGACGATCGACACCGCCTTCTTGCCGTCAAGCGCCTCTCCGAGCGCCGCGACCGACCATTTCTTGCGCACTAGCGCATGTGGCGCGTCGGACGGATCACTGCTGAACAACAGGACATAGCCCGCGCCTGCCCGCAACGCAGCTTCGGCCGCCAATGTGCTGGCGCCCGGCATCGCGCCGCCGACCACCGCGACCAGCCCGCGTGAATATTTGTGCGCGTCTATCGCTGGCGGCACGAGACCGGGTTTGGCCAGCACACGGCACTGGCTGGCAACGTCGTTCAAGCCAATGTCGATCAAACGCACAGTGCCGCACTTTGACGCCGCCGGTTGGAGCATATGCGCGGGCTTGAGCGCGCCGAGCGCCAGCGTCAGGTCAAAACATGGTACGTCACCCAGCACCGCGCCGTCATCGGTCGCGACTCCGCTGGGCAAATCGACCGCGAGCGACAATCTAGCGTCACCGACCAATCGAGTCAGCGCGGCTTGCAACGATCGGTCGAGTGGGCGCGACAATCCGGTCCCGAACAGCGCATCGACAATCACTGGGGATCCGTGCGCCGCGCTCACGCTTTCGATCGCTACATCGCATTTTTCGCGGGCGGCGGTTGCCGCGTTGCTTGTGGATAAATCATCGGCCGCGGCCCGTACGGCCACGCCGTTCGCCCGGAGAATCCGCGCCGCGACATAGCCGTCGCCGCCATTGTTGCCCGGCCCGCACAGGATCAGCACCGGCGCGCCGGCTGCCAGTCGCCGGACTGCCTCGGCAACCCCCGCTCCGGCGCGTTCCATCAGCTCCTCGACGTTCGACCCGGCGGCGATCGCGCGTTCCTCCGCCGCACGGATTTCGGCGGCGGTCAGGATCAGCTGGCCCTCGATCGGGATCACTGGGCTGCCTTGGCTTTCACCGTCGCAGGCAGGCGATAGCGGTCGTTGCCGATTGCGACTTCGATCCGTCCGTCGCCGAGCACTGCGACCCTCGCCACCTCCGCGCCATCGGCGGCGATGACGCCACGGCCATCCTTGACTACGAGCAAGCGGTGGAAGCCGTTGTCGGAGTGGCGGACGGTCAGGATCAACCCCTCGGCGGTTTCGGTACGCTCGACGGTACAGTCGCGCGCAAACGCAGCGGCGCCCGAGATGGCGCACTCGATACGGTCGTCGCTGGCCACCTGCGTCTGAGCATTCTCGATCTGCGCGCTGTAATCGGATGGCTGCTGACTGCACGCCGTCAGCGCAAAGGCGCCAAAAACCGCGCTAGATATCCGCATAAACGTGCGTCTCCGCCGCGGCCCCGGGATGAGTGACGGCGCCTTGCGACGCGGGACCGACATTGCGGGCATAGCGCCACAGCGCACCCGATTGATAGTCGTTGGTCCGTGGGCGCCAAGCGGCACGCCGCAAGGCGAGCACGCCGTCGGGCACGTCGAGGTCGATCGTTCCCGCTTCGGCGTCGATGCGGATCGTGTCACCGTCCTCGATCAGCGCGATCGGCCCGCCGTCGGCCGCTTCGGGCCCGACATGGCCGATGCAGAAGCCGCGCGTCGCGCCGGAGAAGCGCCCGTCGGTGATCAGCGCGACTTTCTCGCCCATGCCGAGGCCGTAGAGCGCGGCGGTGGTCGACAGCATCTCGCGCATGCCAGGCCCGCCCTTGGGCCCTTCGTAGCGGATGACGAGCACTTCGCCCTCGTTGATCGAACGCGCTTCGACTGCGGCGAAGCAATCCTCCTCGCAATCGAAGCAGCGCGCCGGGCCGGTAAACTGCAACCGATGCATCCCTGCGACCTTGACGATCGCCCCGTCTGGCGCGAGCGAGCCGCGCAGGCCCACTACGCCGCCGGTCGGACTCAGCGGCGCCTTGACGTCATAAATGACTTTCTGATTGGGATTCCACGTAACTTCGTCGATATTTTCGCCGAGCGTCTTACCGGTGACGGTCAGGCATTCGCCGTCGAGCAGGCCGTTGGTGAGCATCGTCTTCATCAGCATGTAGACGCCGCCCGCCTCGTACATGTCCTTGGCGACATATTGCCCGCCGGGCTTGAGGTCGGCGATGTAGGGTGTCGACTTGAATGCCTCGGCGACGTCAAACAGGTCGAATTCGATCCCCGCCTCGCTCGCCATCGCCGGCAAATGCAACGCGGCGTTGGTCGAGCCGCCCGTCGCCGCGACCACGCGCGCCGCGTTGACGAAGGCCGACCGCGTGCAGATGTCGCGCGGGCGCAGATTATGCTCGAGCAACTCCATCACCTGATGCCCGGCGGCGACCGCAATTTGTTCGCGCGTGCTGTAAGGAGCAGGCACCATATTGCTGTTCGGTAAGGATAAGCCGATCGCCTCACCGACGCACGCCATTGTGTTGGCGGTGAACTGGCCACCGCACGCGCCGTGGCCGGGGCACGCGACCTTTTCCATCGCGTGTAACTCGCTGATCGGGCACGTGCCCGCGGCGAAGCGGCCGACCACTTCGAACACATCGACGACGGTGATGTCCCTGTCGTGGAACCGGCCGGGCAGGATCGACCCGCCATAGACGAAGATCGACGGAATATTGAGGCGGAGCATCGCCATCATCATGCCCGGCAGCGACTTGTCGCACCCGGCGAACCCGACCAGCGCGTCGTAGCAATGACCGCGCACGCTGAGTTCGACCGAATCGGCGATGACCTCGCGGCTGACCAGCGAGGATTTCATCCCCTGATGCCCCATCGCGATCCCGTCGGTGACGGTGATCGTGTTGAAGCGCCGCGGCATGCCGCCGTTTTGCTTCACGCCCTCACGCGCAGCGTCGGCCTGGACGTCGAGCAGCGTATTGCACGGCGCGCTGTCGTTGCCCGCGGAGGCGAGCGCGACGAACGGGCGGGCGATTTCCTCTTCGGTGAGGCCCATCGCATAATAATAGCTGCGGTGCGGCGCGCGCTCGGGGCCGACCGAGACGTGGCGGCTGGGCAGCGTGGATTTGTCGAAGCGGTTGGTCATGGCGCGACAGCCTATGTCGCGGGAGGAGCGATTCGCGCAAGTCTGTTGCGTGGTGAGGCCGGGGATGACGCTGGCCTCCCCCGGCCATGACGTCCGGCTGAGCCGGAGACCATGCGCTGGCGCGCTGCTCGAACGGACCCGCGTGGCGATCGACACGCAAGATTGTGGCCAGTTGAGGATTCGTGCGGGTTACGATGGTTAAGCAGCGGTGCGCGGTCCCGCTACGGCACGGATAAGTGTCACGCGAGTGTCGATTCGAGACACCACCAATCGGGTTGCGCAGCGGTGATGGCGGCATAAGCGACGGAGCGCGCGGCTTCGGCATCGAACAGCGCGAAGCACGTCGCGCCCGATCCGGACATGCGAACCAGCCAGGCGTCGGTGCGTTGCAGCGCCGCCAATACCTCGGCGATCTGTGGACACAACCGGATCGCCGGTTCTTCGAGGTCATTGCGGCCGGCCAGGGCGATCTCGCGCGCGGTGCCTTGGGGCAGCGGGTCGCGATCGACGCCATCCCACGCGTTGAACACCGCACCGGTCGAGAGTGGAACGCGCGGATTGACCAGCAGCACCGGGCAACCCGCCAGATCGTCTGACGCCACGTGCAGGTCCGTACCAACACCAATACCGATCCGGGTGTGACCTACGATGCAGGCGCCGACATCCGCGCCCAGATGCGCAGTGGCCAGCACCAGCTCCTTGTTGTCGCCATTGTGTCCGTATTGGCGATCCAGCAGTCGGATCATCGCCGCCGCATCCGCCGACCCGCCGCCGATCCCGGCAGCAACCGGCAAATACTTGGTCAGCGTAATAGCGAGCGGCGGGATATCGCCGAACGGCTGGTCGCGCATCGCCGCCAGCGCGGCGAGGACCAGGTTATCGGTGATCGACAGCCCCTCGGCAAAGGGGCCGACGATCCTCAACTCGTCCGCCCGCGTCTCTTCGATCTCAAGCCGATCGCCATCGCGGCAAAACGCGAACAGCGTCTCGATCTCGTGATAGCCGTCGGGCCGCCGTGCGCGAACGTGGAGCGCGAGGTTGATCTTGGCGGGCGCAAGTTCGGTGATCACTTCTCGTTCCCCGACGAAGGCCGGGGCCCCGTTGCGGGCCGGCCCAATACTGGACCCCGGCCTTCCCCGGGGAACATCACATGTTAGGATAATTGGGCCCGCCGCCCCCCTCAGGCACCACCCATACGATGTTCTGGGTCGGATCCTTGATGTCGCACGTCTTGCAGTGGACGCAGTTCTGCGCGTTGATCACGAACTTGGGGTTGCCCTCTTCCTCCCCGACAATTTCGTAGACGCCGGCTGGGCAGTAACGCTGCGCCGGCTCGTCATACATCGGCAGGTCGTATTCGACCGGGATGTCCGGGTCCTTGAGCGTCAGGTGGACGGGCTGGTCCTCCTCGTGGTTGGTGTTCGAAACGAACACCGAGGAAAGCCGGTCGAACGTCAGCACGCCGTCAGGCTTCGGATAGGCAATCGGCTTGACCATGTCCTTGCGCCACAGGCTCTTATGGTCGGGATGATGCTTCATCGTGAAGGGCATTTTGATGCCCCAGCTTTCCAGCCACATGTTGATCCCTGCCAGCGGCGTGCCGAACAGCTCGCCGAATTTCTCGACCAGCGGCAACACGTTGCGGACGACCGACAGCTCCTTCTTGACCCAGCTCTTGTCGTACGCCTCGGTATAGGCGGTCAGCTCGTCGCCCTGGCGTTGTGAATGCACCGCGTCATAGGCGGCACGCGCGGCCATGATGCCGGACATCATCGCGGTGTGCGTGCCTTTGATCCGCGGCACGTTGAGGAAGCCCGCGGTGTCGCCGATCAACGCGGCACCGGGCATCACCAGCTTGGGCACCGACTGGTACCCACCGTCGGAAATCGCGCGCGCGCCGTACGACACGCGCTTGCCGCCTTCGAGGATCGCGGCGATCGCGGGATGAGTCTTCCACCGCTGCATTTCCTGGAACGGCGACAGATACGGGTTCGAATAATTGAGCCATGTCACGAAGCCGAGCGCGACCTGGCCGTTGGCCTGGTGATAGAGGAACCCGCCGCCGTTCGACCCGCTCTCGCTGAGCGGCCAGCCCTGCGAGTGGATCACGCGGCCCTGCGCATGGTTCTCGGGCTTGATGTCCCAGAGTTCCTTGATGCCGAGGCCATAGACTTGCGGCTCGCAATTGGCGCGCAAGTCGAAACGGTCGACGAGCTGGCGAGTCAGATGCCCGCGCGCGCCTTCGGCGAAGAACGTATATTTGGCGTGGAGTTCGAGCCCGGGTTGGTAATCGGGCTTGTGGCTGCCATCGCGCGCGACCCCCATGTCGCCGGTCGCTACGCCCTTCACCGTGCCGTCCTCGGAATAAAGGATTTCCGCCGCCGCGAAGCCCGGGAAAATCTCGACTCCCAATTCCTCGGCTTGCCCCGCCAGCCAGCGGCATAGATTGCCCAGGCTGCCGGTGTAGGTGCCCTTATTGTGCATGAAGCCGGGGGTGACGATGTGCGGCATCGAGAACCGCTTTTTCTTCGTCAAGATCCAGTGCTGGTTGTCGGTGACCGGCACTTCGGCGAGCGGGCAGCCCTTGTCGCGCCAGTCTGGGATCAGTTCGTCGAGGCTGCGCGGATCGATCACCGCGCCCGACAGGATGTGCGCACCGACCTCGGACCCTTTTTCCAGCACGCAGACTGCGATCTCGCCGCCCTTTTCGACCGCGAGCTGCTTCAGCCGGATCGCCGCCGACAGCCCCGCCGGCCCCGCGCCGACGATCACCACGTCGTACGGCATCGACTCGCGTTCGCTCATCCTCGTTCTCCCCGGGGCGAAGCCCCATCCTACTACGCCGCCGGTCATCGCACGGCGGCAACGGTTGGTCCCCGAAGCGGTGCCCGCGAATTGACCCCGCCGTCAACTATCGACTCTATGGGCATCACATGGGGGCTGACCAAAATCACGATTGGCGCGCGAGCGTCGCCAGCGCGCTCGAATGGTGGCGCGACGCCGGGGTCGATTGCGAAATCGACGATAGCCCACGCGACTGGCTGGCGCGCGCGCCGTCGCCCGACAAACTGCCGTCGGTCGTGCGCGAAGAACTGGTCGAGGCGCCCACGCTTCCCGCGACCCTCACCGAATTCGCCGCGTGGCGGATCGGCAGCGCCGCGCCCGAGGCCGGCTGGCCGGGGCAGGCGCTCGGCGCGCAGGGCGACCCTGCCAGCGGATTGATGATCCTGGTCGACATGCCCGACCGCGAGGACGAGGCGGTCGGCGCATTGCTGTCGGGCAGTGCGGGGCGACTGTTCGACGCCATGCTCGCGGCGATCGGTCGCGACCGGCAATCCACCTATCTGACGGCGCTCGCCGTGAAGCGGCCGCCGGCTGGCCGCGTGAGCACCGATACGGCGCAGGACCTGGAGACGATCATCCGCCATCACCTCTCGCTCGCCGCGCCGAAACGCGTGCTGGCGCTCGGTAATGCGGCGAGCCGTGCGCTGACGGGGCTGGACGTCGCCGATTCGCGTGGAAGTTTACGCGTCGTTAAGCATGATGGCGGGACAAGCGAGGTCGTGGCGAGCTTTCACCCGCGCTTCCTGTTGGAGCGGCCTGCGGCGAAGGCGGATGCCTGGAGAGACCTGAAGATGGTGATCGGGGGGTTGGAGTGAAGTTCTCGCGTTCATTGGCGGCCACGGCGCTGGCGCTGACCCCGATCATGGCGACCCCCGCGTTCGCGGCAGGCGATCCCCCCGCCCCCGGCGCGATGGCGCGCGGCATCCCCGCGCAACTCGATTCGGACCAGCGCGCCGGCTACGCCGCGGTGTTCAAGGCGATCCGCGAACAGCGCTGGGCCGACGCGCAGATCGGGTTGACCGCGATGAAGCCCGGTCCGCTCCATGCGATCGCGCAGGCCGAACTCTATCTCGCGAAGGGCTCGCCCAAGGTCGACAACGACCCGCTGCTCGCGGTGCTGACCAACGCCCCCGAACTGCCCGAAGCGCCGAGCATTGCGCGCATCCTGATGACGCGCGGCGTCGTCGCCCCCGGCCTGCCGGTTCCGCAGAAGCTGGTCTGGGTCAACGGCGCCTCGACTCGCGGGCGCGCCAAGGCGACCAAGCTCGACCTCGCCGCCGCCGAACTCGCGCTCAAGATGCAGCCCTACATCAAGGGCGACATGGGGCCCGAGGCGCAGGCGCTGCTCGACGCGACGCCCAATCTCACGCCCGAAGCGCAAACCGAATGGCAGCAACGCGTCGCGTGGATCTATTTCCTCCAGGGCGACGACGACAACGCCCGCGTCATGGCGACCAAGGCGCGCGTCGGCAGTGGCGACTGGGCGGTTCAGGGCGAATGGGTCGGCGGACTCGCGGCCTGGCGCCAGGGCGATTGCACCGCCGCCGGTCAGGCGTTCGTCAGCGTGGCCGCTCGGGCCAGCGACGTCGAGTTGCGCGCAGCCGGACTCTATTGGGCCGCGCGCGCCGACATGAAGTGCGCCCGGCCGCAACTGGTCGAAGCGCGGTTGAAGAACGCAGCGCAGCTCGACGAGACATTCTACGGCATGCTCGCGCGGCAACAGCTGGGGATCAAGGAAACGCCGCGTATCTCCGACGAGTTGATGCTCGCCGACTGGGACAAGCTCCAGAACCGTCCTAACGTCCGTGTTGCCGCCGCGCTGGTCGAAATCGGCGAGACCGACCTGGCCGACGACGTGCTCAAACAGCAGGCGAAGATCGGTCCGGCAATCGAATATGCCTCGTTGGTCCGCCTGACCGAGACGCTCGATCTCCCCGAAACGCTGATGTGGCTCGGCAACAATTGCCCGCAAGGCGCCAAGCCGCCGACGATCGCGCGCTTCCCCGCGCCGAAATGGACGCCCGACGGCGGGTGGAAGATCGACAAGGCTTTGGTCTACGCCCACGCGCTCCAGGAATCGCGCTTCAAGCGCAACGTCATCAGCCCGGCGGGCGCGTATGGCCTGATGCAGATCATGCCCGCGGCGGCGACCGACTATGCGCGCGAACGCGGCATCACGGTCGATCGCGGCGCGCTCACGCAGCCGTCGGTCAATATGGCGGTCGGCCAGCGCACGCTCGAGCGGCTGAGCACGCAGAGCTTCACCAACGGATCGCTGATCAAGGTGATGGCGGCGTACAATGCCGGGCCGGTGCCGGTGATGGCGTGGAACGCGACCGTCAAGGATGGCGGCGACCCCCTGCTCTACATCGAATCGATCCCCTATTGGGAAACGCGCGGGTACGTGACGACGGTGATGCGCAATTACTGGATGTACGAGGCGAAGGACGGTCGCCTCGCATCGCCGAGCCGCACCGCGCTGGCGCAGGGCAAGTGGCCGAAGTTTCCGGGCGCCAATCGCTAGGTGATTTTATTGTCCGTTCGTGCTGAGCCTGTCGAAGCAGATGTTCTGGGCACGCCCTTCGACAAGTTCAGGGCGAACGGGGGTTTAGATGGCGATCGATGAAACACAGGAATTCTTGCCTGTCCGCATCGCTGTCCTGACCGTATCGGATACGCGCGGGCTGTCCGAAGACCGATCAGGCGATACGTTAATCGAACGCCTCACCACCGCCGGCCACATCCTCGCCAACCGCGCGCTCGAGCGCGACGACGTCGATGCGATCGTCGAGCGCCTTGCGACCTTGATTTCCGACCCCGAAATCGACGTGATCATCACCACCGGCGGCACCGGCGTGACCGGCCGCGACGTCACCCCCGAAGCGGTCGAGGCGGTCGCGGAAAAGATGATCCCCGGCTTCGGCGAGGCTTTCCGCTGGCTGAGCTACCAGAACATCGGCACCTCGACGATCCAGTCGCGCGCGTGCGCGTGTGTCGCCGGCGGCACCTATATCTTTGCGTTGCCGGGATCGACCGGCGCGGTGAAGGACGGGTGGGACATGATCCTCAAGGACCAGCTCGACAG
The DNA here is from genome assembly GCF_028289855.1 of Sphingomonas bacterium. Taxonomy (GTDB): domain Bacteria; phylum Pseudomonadota; class Alphaproteobacteria; order Sphingomonadales; family Sphingomonadaceae; genus Sphingomonas. The sequence continues at coordinate 28,747 of NZ_JAQGKZ010000081.1, forward strand.
CCGTTTCCGCCCCTGCAATTTCGTCGAACTTATGCCGCGGCTAATGGAGCGTTGACCCGCTATTTCGTCTTGGGATTGAGATAGCGGTTAACCTCGCTCAACGAGCTCTCCATCCAGCCTAGCAAATCGGCGAAATTGGTCTGGTTCAGCCCGCCGATCGTCGACACATCATGGTCGAAGATCAACTCCTTCTTGGCGCTGATGTGCGCGCGCAGGAACCGTTTGTCGTTGTTCCATTTATTCGCAAACGCTTCCGTATAGGTCGGGTCGGCCTCGAAACTGGCGTAAAACTGGATCGCGGCGCATTGCTTGTGATCGACGCAATCGTAGAAATAGATCGAATACGAATAACCCGACGCCGCACTGTCGATCTCCGGGTCGCCGACGCCGTCCTTTGTCAGCTTGGCCTTGTAACCCGCTTTTTGCAGCGCGGTGACGATCGTCGCCGGGTCGCTCGCACAGACCATATTGGCCGCGCAGGGCTGATCGTCCTTGGCCTGCGCCGGCGACGTCGTCGCGGCGAGCAGCACGCCGAAACCCGCCGCGAAATAACGCTTTTTCATCGTTTAATCCCCCGATTGCCCTCGCATCATTTCTGCTGTCTTCATTCGGGCATCGCAAGCATTATTGCGGGTCGGGCTGCATCGCCGCCAATTCGTTGCCGCTGGGATCGCGAAAGTGGAACCGCCGTCCACCGGGAAACGCGAAGATCGGCTGGGTGATTGTCCCGCCCGCATCCGTCACCGCCGCCAGCGTTGCGTCGAGATCGTCGACCTGGATCACCGCCAGCGGCGCCGCGGTCCATTGCGAGTGGTCTCCGTTCAGCCCCAGATCGGTCTCGCCAGTCATCGTCGCGGCATAATCGTCGCCGAAGTCGGTGAACGACCAGCCGAACGCCGCGGTGAAAAACGCCTTGGTCAGCCCGGTATTCTGCACCGGCAATTCGACATAGTTGAGCTTGGCCATTTTCGCCTCCAATGTTCTTGCTATGTTCTAGCGCGCGTTCTACGTTCCCGCAATGGCAAAAGCCCGTCCGGTTCGCGGCGCCACGGTCAATCGTGAAAGCACGCGCTTCAATCTGCCGCAACGCGAGGCGGATGGCGACTGGCTCGATGCGCTGGAGGATATCGACGGCGCGCCGCCAAAACTCAAGACCGCCGTCACGGTAGAAACCGCGCGGACGATCATCACCCGCAACCAGTCGCCCGACATCGGCTTCGACCGCTCGATCAATCCGTATCGCGGGTGCGAGCATGGCTGCATCTATTGCTTCGCCCGGCCGACGCACGCCTATCACGATCTGTCGCCAGGGCTCGATTTCGAGAGCAAGCTGTTCGCCAAGCCCAATGCGCCGGTGTTGCTGCGCGAGGAACTGAGCAAGCGCGGTTATGTCTGCAAGCCGATCGCGTTCGGGACCAACACCGATCCGTACCAGCCGATCGAGGGCCATTGGCGGATCACCCGCGAATGTATTCGCGTGCTGGCGGAGACCGACCATCCGCTGACCATCACTACCAAGTCCGACCGCGTGGTGCGCGACATCGACTTGCTCGCGCCGATGGCGGCGAAGGGGCTGGCGGCGGTGGCGATCTCGGTGACCTCGCTCGAGAGCAAGATCGCGCGCACCGTCGAGCCGCGCGCGCCGCACCCCGAACGCCGGCTGACCGCGGTGCGGCGGCTGGCCGATGCCGGCATCCCCGTCTACGTCTCGATCGCCCCTGTGATCCCGGCGATCACCGACCACGAGATCGAACATATCGTCGAGCGCGCGGCCGAAAGCGGCGCGCGCGGCGTGTTCTTCCTCCCGGTCCGCCTGCCGCACGAAGTCGCGCCTTTGTTCCGCGCCTGGCTCGACGAGCATTTCCCCGATCGTGCGGGCAAGGTGATGTCGATCATCCGCGAGATCCGGGGCGGTCGCGACAACGACCCCGATTTCTTCACGCGGATGAAGGGGCAAGGGCCGTGGGCGGAGTTGCTCCGCACGCGGTTCCAGATCGCGGTGCGGAAGCACGGGCTGAACAGGGAGCGGTTGGCGGTGCGGAGTGATTTGTTCAGGGCGCCCAGGGGGGCCCAGGGGGAGTTGTTTTAACTGGTCTCGGAGGCAGCTCCTTCAATACCAACGACGCTGTTCGCAAGCAGTTGGAAACGCAATCACAACATCTGCCGATCGATTGACAACTCCTTCTGTCGCCGGATTATGCGGAGTGGCTTCTGTATCGAACGCTTCGGCACTGGGAAATTTGGCAATAATTTCCGCATTGAGCGCGGGACTGATGGGTTGGTCCATGAACACGACTTGTTTGGGTTTCCATTCACTAGAGATGGCTTTGACGACGTTGCCGGCTCCAATCGCCAAATTAGCAATGCCCTCGATCATCTCGGAAGAAATTTGCCCATCGCTCATTTCCGCCGACTCTTCATCAACGGCTGAATCTTCGTCCCGAAATCCTCGACCCCCTGAATGAAATCGTCGAACGTCAGCAGCACGCCGCCGGTGTTGGGCACCTCCGCCATTTCGTCGAGCATCCGCGCGATGCTCGCATGGCTGCCGACCAAAGTCCCCATGTTTATGTTGACCGCACCCTCGGGCGCGGCGAGCTGGCGGACGATGGTGGTGGCGTTGACCTTGTCGGCGGCGCCCTGGTTGGCGAGCCAAGCGATCGCGTCGTGATCGACCCCGGCGTTGATGTGCTTCCACCGCGCCATCGCTTCCTCGTCGGTGTCGGCGGCGATGATCATGACGAGGACGAATACCGACACGTCGCGCCCGGTTTTGGCGGTCGCTTCGGCGAGGCGGACGTTGTTCGACGCGAACGCGGTCGGGGTGTTGACGCCCTTGCCGAGGCAGAAGGCGTAGTCCGCCCATTTCGCAGAGAAGGCGAGCCCCTCGTCCGACGAGCCGGCGCAGATGATCTTCATGTCGCCCTCAGGCTTCGGGCGGACGAGGCAATCGTCCATCTGGTAATAGTCGCCCTTGAAGTCGCTCCGCCCGGTCTCCCACAGCTCGCGAAGGATACGAGCATATTCGTCCAACATCTGGTAACGATTGCGGAAATGCTCGTCGCCGGGCCACAGCCCCATCTGGCTGTATTCGGGCCGCTGCCACCCGGTGATCAGATTGAGCCCGAACCGCCCGTGGCTGATGCTGTCGATCGTGTTGCACATCCGCGCGGCGAAGGCGGGCGGGATGACGAGCGTCGGGCAGGTCGCGTAAATCTTGATCTTCTCGGTCACCGCGGCGAGGCCCGCCATCAGCGTGAAGCTTTCCAGACCATATTCCCAGAACTCGGTCTTGCCGCCGAACCCCCTTAGCTTGATCATCGACAGCAGGAAATCGAGCCCGTGCTTCTCCGCCGACTGCGCGATCTGCTTATTCATGTCGAACGACGGCATGTATTGCGGCGCGTTCTCCGAAATCAGCCAGCCATTGTTGTTGATGGGGACGAAAACGCCGACTTGCATGGGCTTAGCTCCTGAGGAAATCGAGGACGATGCGGTTGAAGGTGTCCGGGTCGGTGACATTGCAGGCGTGGCCGCCCCAGGGCATCAGTGACAGCGAGATATTGTCGTTGGCGGCAGCGAGGTTCTCCGACGCCGTGTAAGGCACGAGCATGTCGTCGCGGCTGGCGAGCGCCAGCGTCGGCGTGGTCAGCGAGCCGATCCATTCGCTCGCGTCGAACGTCTCGATCGCGGCGATGCGCTTCATCAGTTTCACTTCGCCCTGGAAATGCGCGGCATGGACCTCGGTTTCGCGCGCCAGCCGGTCGCCGTTCTTGGCGATCCAGGCAGCCGGGAACAGGAAAATCGGCTGGGCTTGGAGATAAGCTTGGGGTCCACCGGCATTGAGGATGTGCAGCCGCGCGTCGAAGCAGCGCAACGTAAACGGCTCGGTTTTCGCCCAGCCGTTGATGACAACCAGCTTGTTCAGTCGCTCGGGCGCGAGTCGCGCCAGCGCCAGCCCGATGATCCCACCCAGCGCGTGCCCCATCAGGTCGGCACGATCGATGTCCACACCGTCCATCAGCGCGATCACGTCACGCGCCATGTCGTCGATCGAGGTCGGGTTGGGGATGGCCGGGTCGCTCCTACCCGTGCCGCGATGGTCGTAGGCGATGACGCGGCGATGCTCGGCGAGCGCCGTGAGATTCGGCGCCCAATAGCCGCCCGATCCGCCCAGCCCGGCCGACAGGATCAGCGGCGGGCCGCTGCCATGTTCTTCGTAATAGAGGCCGTTCGCTTCAGCCATGCAGTTCCCCGGCGAAGGCCGGGGTCCAGCATCGGGCCGGTCGCAACTGGGCCCCGGCCTTCGCCGGGGAACAAGTGAAAGAATCAGCCAATGTGCGCGACCGACGCGATCTCGACGAGGCAATCTGGCTTCACCAGCTCGCACTTGATACAGTAGCGCGCGGGCTTCGCGCCGGGGAAGTACTCGGCATAGACCTGGTTGAACGCGGCGTAATCGCCCAAATCCTTCAGGAAGATGTGGTTCATCGCGACATCGGCCATCGTTGCGCCGGCGGCCTCGAGCGTCACCTTGATCACCTCGAGCACGTGCCGCGTCTGCGCCGCCGCATCGCCGACATGGAGCACCGCCCCGCCCTCGCCCAGCGCGAGCACGCCCGAGACATAAACGGTGTTCCCCGCCTTCGCGCCGGCCGAATAGGGCGCGATCGGGGTCGGGAATTGCGGCGGGTTGATGGGCTCGAACGCCATGACGTCAGTCCTTGCTATCGTGTTGAGGTAATTGGCCGAAGCTGCCGCAGAAGTCCGCGACGGTGCTGACCCAGCCGAAGAACTTCTCGACGTTGTAGACCGTCGCATCCTGCATTGCGGGCGGGCCGAGATGGTGCGTCGCGTCCTCCAGCATCACGCCGAAATATTCGAGGTGGAAGCCGTCGCGCAACGTGCTTTCGACGCAGACGTTGGTCGCGATACCGACGAAGACGATGTTGCGGATACCGCGCGCACGGAGCGTCGAATCGAGCTGCGAGTTGAAGAACGCGGAATAGCGCGTCTTGTGGAGCGTGATGTCGCCCGGCTGTGGCTTGAGCGCATCGACAAGTTCATAGTCCCACCCGCCGCGCGCGAGCAATTGCCCATCGAGTTCGGGCCGCGCACGCATCGTCTTGAGCGCGTTGGACTTGTGCCAGTTGGGCGAACCGGGACCGCCGGCTTCCTTATAGTCGGCATCCCACCCGTTCTGCAGATACACCACCTGGACGCCCGCAGATCGCGCAATGTTCAACACCGTGCCGATCTTGCCGATCACGCCCGCCGCACCCGCAATGTCGAACCCCGCCAGATCGACGTAGCCCCCTTCGGACGCATAAGCGTTCTGCATGTCGATCACAACGACAGCAGTTTCGTACGGCGCAAGCCGTAGCGCCTCGGGCCGCGCCGCCAGTGTCACGCCATTTTCCCCGGCGCTGCCGGTCGTCACCATATCCATTTAGCCGAAGGTGCCGCTGCTGTCCGCGAAAGGCAAGTCAGACGACAGAAGATCCGTGTCGAGGCTCAGAAGGCATGGGTTTGTTGCCTGCCGGCAGAGTGCCGGGATCACGGCGGCTAACTGAGCCGCGCCGCGCATTGCCACTTCCACTGATAGTGATATACTGTATTAACATGGCGTATCACGACGGAGGTGGGCGTGGCGACTTCGCGGACAGCGGTTCCGGCGCCGGCGAGTACATCGTGGCTCGCGCCGAATCTGCTCGAACGCGCAATCGCGATCGGCTTCATGCTCGTCTTTGCGGGGATGCTCTATGCGATGGCGCGCGGCTGGGCGACCGGCGGTTTGGCGGAAGCCGGGCGTGCGCCGCCGATCGTCTGGCTGCATCTGGCCGTGGTCTCGATCGTGGTCGGGCTCACGCCGGTCCTCCTGCTACGCCGCCGCGGCGACCGCCTGCACCGCATATTGGGCTGGACGTGGTGCATCGCCATGTACGCCAGCGCCCTCATATCGCTCGGCATCCGTCACATCGGGCATGGGCGGCTGAGCGGAGTCCATGTGCTCTCGTTCATCTACATCCTGCTGATCCCGCTGCTGATGTTCGCCGCGCGATCGCATCGCCTACGCACGCATCGCGGCGTGGTCGTGACCGCACTGGTGATCCTGCTGCTCGCCGGCGCCGCCACTTTCCTGCCCCCACGCTACCTTGGGACGTGGATGCTGGAGTGAACGGAGACCTTTAAACCGCAGCCAGCTTGTAGTCCTTGTACCGCGCGCGCAGGTCTGTCTTGAGGATTTTGCCGGTCGCGGTGTGCGGTAGTTCGTCGATAAACACGATCTCGTCGGGCAGCCACCATTTGGCGACGTGCTTGGCGAGGTGCGCGGTGATTTCATCAGGCGTGACATTGCTGCCCGGCTTGCGCACCACGAGCAGGATCGGCCGCTCGTCCCATTTGGGATGGTAGACGCCGATCGCCGCCGCCTCACCCACCCCGGCACACCCTACCGCTGCGTTTTCCAGATCGACCGAACTGATCCACTCGCCGCCCGATTTGATCACGTCCTTGGCGCGATCGGTGATCTGCATCGTGCCGTCGGGATGGAGCACCGCGACGTCGCCCGTGTCGAACCATTGGTCCTTGTCGACCGCGTCGGCCTCGGCTTTGAAATAGCGCTTCACCACCCACGGCCCACGCACCTGAAGTCGGCCCGAACTGACCCCGTCACGCGGCTGGAGCCGGTCCTCGTCGTCGAGCACCCGAAGCTCGACCCCGAATGGCACCTGCCCTTGCTTGGACACCAGGTCGAGTTGCTCGTCCTTGCTCATCTCATCCCAATGCGGCGGCGGCGTACCAGCTGTGCCGATCGGCGAGGTTTCGGTCATGCCCCACAGATGCTTGACGACCACACCCATCCCCATGATCCGCTCGATCATCGCGCGGGGGCATGCAGAGCCGCCAATGGTTACCTGTTGCAGATATTCGGGTTTCTCGCCGGTCACATCCATATGCTGGAACATCGCCAGCCACACCGTCGGCACGCCGGCCGAATGAGTCACCTTTTCCTGGTTCATCAGCCGGCAGATGACGCTTGCCTCGTTGGTCGCCGAATAAACCAGCTTAGCCCCCGCCAGCGCGCACGCGAAAGGCAGGCCCCAGGCAGCGGCATGGAACAGCGGCACGACGGGCAGCACCACCGATCGTGAACTAAGATTGAACACCGCGGGCGCGACCTCCGCCATGGCGTGGATAACCGTCGAGCGATGCTCGTACTGGACGCCCTTGGGGTTGCCCGTCGTCCCGCTGGTATAGCAGATCATGCACGGGTCGCGCTCGGGGCCCTCGTGCCAGACGTAGTCGCCATCCTCGGCGTCGAGCAGCGCCTGAAATCCCTCCGGCCCATGGTCGTCGAAGGCGACATATTGCTCGATGCTTGTCCATTGCGGCTTCAGCCGGTCGACGATCGGCTGGAACTGCCTGTCGTAAAACAGCACACGGTCTTCTGCGTGATTGGCGATGTAGACGAGCTGCTCGTCGAACAGTCGCGGGTTGATCGTGTGGATCACCCCGCCCATGCCGATCGCGCCGTACCAGGCGGTCAGGTGATGGTGGTGGTTCATCGCGAAGGTCGCGACGCGGTCGCCCGGCTTGATGTCCCATTTTTCGAGCCGCTGCGCCACCCGCCTCGCGTCGCGGTGGATGCCCGCCCAATCGGTCCGCGTCTCGCTGCCGTCGGCCCAATAACTGACCAGTTCACGCTTGCCATGCTCGCGCGCGGCGTGATCGAGCAGGCGCATCACGCGCAACTCGAAATCCTGCATCGCGCCCAGCGTCATCCCACCCTCCAGCTATCGTCGTTGGAGCGCAGTATCCTGTGACTAGCCGACCAGCGCAAGGCGTTGCGGCGGCGCGATCGCGATCTGCGCGCTGCGCACGCCGGAAAGTGCAGCAATGCGGTCGGTCAATTCGCTGTCGAGCAGGAAATCACGTCCCAGCAGCACGGTCGCCATGCCACCGTCGGGCAGGCGCGCGGTCATCCGCGCTTCGCCCCGTGCACCACGCGCTTCGGAGAGCAAGGCGCCGAGCGCAGGGATTGCGACGACGTCATCGACTTCGATCTCCAGCATCATCCGCGTGGTGTTCGCCAGGCTCTCGAACGGCTGGATCCGCTTGATCGTGACGCGCGGCGTCTCCTCGCCCGCGCGGCGGTCGAGTTCGACCGTCAGCAACCCGCAGCCGCCGTTGCGCGCGGCTTCTTCCAGGTCGCCCGCGACGATGTCGTCGAAACACGTCGCCACGAACTGCCCTGACGGGTCGGACATCGTGGCCATCATGTAGCGTCGCCCCTTGGCGGATGTGCGCCAGCGCGCATCCTCGACCATCGCGGCCATCACCGCTCCCGCGCGGCCGTTGTCGGGGATCTGGATATCGCTGAGATCGGCGAAGCGGCGTGCGCCGTGCATCTTGGCCAATTGCGAAAAGCGATCGACGGGGTGCGCGGAGAAGTAGAAGCCGAACGCTTCCTTTTCCTGCTCCATCCGCTGCGCCAAGCTCCAGCGCGCCGACAGCGGCAGCTTGATATGCGTGCCCGACGCTTCGCTTTCGCCGAACAGCCCGCCCTGTCCGCTGGTCTTCTGGTCGTGCACGCGCGCCGCGGTGGCGAGGATCGTCTCGGCGCACGCGAAGATGCCCGCGCGGTTGACGTCGATCCCGTCGAACGCGCCCGCTGCCGCCAGTGTTTCGAGCTGGCGCTTGTTGAGCAGCCGCGGGTCGACCCGGTGCGCGAAATCGTCGAGGTTGGCGAATGCGCCGTTGACGTCGCGTTCCTCGACCAGCTTCTCCATCGCGCCCTCGCCGACCGATTTGAGCGCGGCGAGTGCGTAGCGGACCGCGAGCCCGTTCTCGACCGGCTGAACGTCGAACTCTGCCAAACTTCCGTTCACGTCGGGCGGCAGGATCGCGACATCGAGCCGGCGCATGTCGTCGACGAAGATCGCGAGCTTGTCGGTCAGATGCAGATCGTAACACATCGACGCGGCATAGAATTCGTGCGGATGGTGCGCCTTCAGCCACGCGGTCTGGTACGCCAGCAGCGCGTAGGCCGCGGCGTGCGACTTATTGAAGCCGTAGCCGGCGAACTTGTCGATCAAATCGAACAGTTCGTTCGCCTTTGCCTTGTCGATCTGGTTGGTTTCCAGGCAGCCGGCGACGAAATGGTCGCGCTGCGCGGCCATTTCCGACGCGATCTTCTTGCCCATCGCGCGGCGCAGCAAATCGGCGCCGCCGAGCGAATAGCCGGCCAACACCTGAGCCGCCTGCATCACCTGTTCCTGATAGACGAAGATGCCGTAGGT
>NZ_JAQGKZ010000004.1 GCF_028289855.1 Sphingomonas bacterium
CCATCTTGAGTTCGATCGACCCGCACTGGACGGCATTACGCTCGCCGAGCGACCCGTCGTCGTTGACCAGAATCTAGGGCACGACGAACAGCGAAATGCCCTTCGAGCTTTCGGGCGCGCCCGGCGTCTTGGCCAGCACCAGATGGATGATGTTGCTGGTCAGGTCATGCTCGCCGGCGGAGATGAAAATCTTGGTCCCGGTGATGCTGTACGATCCGTCGGCCTGCGGTTCGGCCTTGGTGCGGATCAGCCCGAGGTCGGTGCCGCATTGCGGTTCGGTCAGGTTCATGGTGCCGCCCCACTCGCCCGACACCATCTTGGGAACGTATTTTGCCTGCTGCTCCGGTGATCCCTTGACTAACAAGGCGGCGATCGCGCCGTGGGTGAGCCCCGGATACATCGCGAACGCCATGTTCGAGGAAATCATATATTCCTGGAACGCGGTCGAGACGACGTGCGGCATCGCCTGGCCGCCGAATTCGGCGGGCGCGGCGAGCGTGCCCCAGCCCGATTCGACGAACTGGGCGTACGCTTCCTTGAACCCCTTTGGCGTCGTAACGCTGCCGTCGTCATGGCGCGTGCAGCCTTCCAGGTCGCCCGACTGGTTGAGCGGGAACAGCACCTCCGCGACGAAGCGTCCGCCCTCATCCAGCACCGCGTTGACCGTGTCCGGGGTCGAGTTTTCGAAGCCCGGCAGGTTGGCGTAGCGGTCGATCCCGAGCACTTGGTCGAGCACGAAGCGCGTGTCGCGCACTGGGGGCGTGTAATTCGGCATGGTCAGTCCTTCCGGTCGCTGTCGCGCGCCGTTTCGAGCAAGGCGGTGAATTCGGTCAGTTCGGCGATCGCGGCGTCGATGTCGTGTTTCTGCGCGTTGAGCGTGTCGATCCGGGCGCGGCAGCGGTCGATCGTACGCTGGCGCTGTGTCCGCCGCCCGTCGCCGACGTCGTACAGGTCGATCAGTTCGCGAATGTCGGTCAGCGAGAAACCGACGCGCTTGCCGCGCAGGATCCAGGCGAGCCGCGCTCGGTCGCGGTGCGAATAGACGCGCTGCGTGCCGCGCCGCTCAGGCGCGATCAGCCCTTCATCCTCGTAAAAACGCAGCGCCCGCGCGGTGACACCGAATTCAGCCGACAGATCGGAGATCGAGAAACTCTCATGATCGGCAAGCGGCTCGATCGCGGCATTGGAGGGTACCCAAGGCATCCGCGATCAATATTCCAGCTTTACGTTTACGTCAACGCTACTTGCCGCCGCAGAGCATCCTGCCGCGCCCGTCGCGTAACGCCGCCGCCTCCGATGGCGAATCGCTCAGCCGTTCGACATTGAGCCCGGCTAGCGACGCGCGTTTCGAGCAGGCTTTCTGGCAAGCGTCGGGCAACGCGCCGGGAATCGCGATGCGATCGCCATCGAACTTCGCGTCGAAACTGCACCCCGGCACGCTGGTCAACTCGATATGCAGCGTCTCCCCGGCGCGTGTCGCTTCGCCCGACCCACTGCAGAAATAATCGTCGCCGTAATCGACGTACAATCCAACGCGGAACGCGGTTGCGCTGGGGACGACGCAGATCTTGTCGCGATCGCGCGCGTATAGTCCGGTCGGATCGGTGTTGGCGGGATCGGAGATGATCCCGGCGTCGATTGCTGCGGCCTCCAGGCTGGACGGAGTCGGCCGCGCATCGGGCGCTGATTGGTTTTGACAGCCGGTGAGCAGTGAGACGGCCACCAATCCTGTCACGCTTCCCCGCCGAAGGCCGGGGCCCAGTATCGGGCCGCCGGCAGCTGGGCCCCGGCCTCCGCCGGGGAAGCGTAGAAAGTTGACGACGCGGCTCAATCGACTCGCTCCAGTGCATCGCCTGAAACTCGCCGATAGAAGCATGACCGCTCGCCAGTATGACACGCCGGCCCCGCAGGATCGACGATCAGCCATACCGCGTCCTGATCGCAATCGATCCGTACCTCGCGCACGTGCATCGTGTTGCCCGACGTCGCGCCCTTGCGCCACAATCCGCCGCGGCTGCGCGACCAGAACACCGCTTCGCCGCTGTCGACCGTCGCCTTCAGCGCCTCGGCGTTCATGTGCGCGACCATCAGCACGCTGCTCGAATCACCATCGGTGACCACCGCCGTCACCAAGCCATTGGCATCCCATTTCGGATCGAGCGTCTGCCCGGTTTCGCGCGAGTCGGTCATGGTCCCTCCCTAGCTGCCCGCAGCGCTTCCCACAAAATGCGCGCCGCGATGATGACAAATGCGCGACAAAGCCAAACCGCCTGACTATATGGCCCTCGCGCCACAGCATCCGGACCCCCTCATGCTGACGACCAATCCGTTCGACGACGACAAGCTCCGCGAGGAATGCGGTGTGTTCGGTGTGTCCGGCGCCGATGGCGCAGCCGCGCTGGTCGCGTTGGGTCTGCACGCGCTCCAGCATCGCGGGCAGGAAGCCGCCGGCATCACCAGCTGGGACGGCGCGCATTTCCACAGCCACCGCGCGATGGGGCATGTCGCGGGCAATTTCGACCGCGACGAGATTATGACCGCATTGCGTGGCGACGTGGCGTGCGGGCATGTTCGCTATTCGACGACCGGCGAAACCGCGCTGAGGAATGTCCAGCCGCTCTACGCCGAACTTGCCACCGGCGGCTTCGCTGTCAGCCATAACGGCAACATTTCCAACGCGATGTACCTGCGTGACGATCTCGTCTCGCGCGGCGCGATCTTCCAGTCGACCAGCGATACGGAGGTGATCCTCCATCTCGTCGCCACCAGCAGCTATCGCGATCCGCTCGAAAAGTTCGTCGATGCCTTGCGCCGAGTCGAGGGTGCCTGGTCGCTAATCGTGATGACGCCGCAGGGGATGATCGCCTGCCGCGACCCGCTAGGCATCCGCCCGCTGGTGATGGGGCGGCTCGACGGCGCGTACATCTTCGCCTCGGAAACCGTCGCGCTCGACGTGGTCGGGGCAGAGTTCATCCGCTCGATCGATCCGGGCGAACTGGTGATCGTCGAGAACGGCCAGCTCCGGTCGCTCCGCCCATTTGGCAACGCGGCCCCACGCCCATGCATCTTCGAATGGGTCTATTTCTCGCGGCCCGATTCGATCGCTGGCGACGGCGACCAGTCGGTGTACTCGGTGCGCAAGGCGATCGGCGCGCAGCTGGCGATCGAATCGCCAGTCGAGGCCGACCTCGTCATCCCGGTCCCCGATTCGGGCGTTCCGGCCGCGATCGGCTATGCGCAGCAATCGGGCATCCCGTTCGAGCTCGGCATCATCCGCTCGCACTATGTCGGGCGTACCTTCATCCAGCCGGGCGACCAGATCCGCCGGCTCGGCGTCAAGCTGAAGCACAACGCCAACCGCGCGCTGATCAAGGGCAAGTCGATCATCCTGGTCGACGATTCGATCGTGCGGGGCACCACTAGCCTCAAGATCGTCGAGATGATGCGAGAGGCCGGGGCGCGCGAAGTACATATGCGCATCGCCAGCCCGCCGACGACGCATTCGTGCTTCTATGGCGTCGATACGCCCGAGCGCGACAAGTTGCTCGCGTCGCGCTTCAACGTCCCCGGCATGACCGATTTCATTCACGCCGACAGCTTGGCGTTCGTCAGCATCGACGGGCTGTACAAGGCGCTTGGTGAGACCGGACGCAACGACATGACCCCGCGTTATTGCGACGCGTGCTTCACCGGCGACTATCCCACGCGTCTGACCGATCACGATGCGCTTGACGCCGAACTCGCCCTCCACGAAGCGGCGGAATGACCAAAAGATTTGAAGGACAACTCGCGCTGGTGACCGGCGCGAGCCGGGGGATCGGCGCTGCCACCGCCTTAGCGCTCGCCGCCGAGGGCGCGCACGTCATTCTGACCGCGCGCACGGCGGGCGCGCTCGAGGAAGTAGAGGAAGCAATCCACGCTGCCGGCGGCACCGCGACGATCGCGCCGCTCGATTTGACCCAGACCGACAATATCGCTCGGCTAGCGACAGCGGTTGCGGGACGCTGGGGTGCACTCGATATCATGGTGCTCAATGCGGCAATGCTCGGGTCGCTTTCGGCGGTGCCCGCGATCGATCCGGGCGAATTCGCCAAAGTGATGACGCTCAACGTCAGCGCGCAGGCGGCGATGATCGCGGCGTTCGATCCAGCGCTCCGCAAGTCGGCGCATGCACGGGTGATCGCGCTTACGTCCAGCGTCGGGCGCAAACCGCGCGCCTATTGGGGCGCTTATGGCGCGTCGAAAGCGGCGATGGAGACGTTGGTGCTTGCTTACGGCGAGGAAGTCGAAGCGGTCAGCAAAATCCGCGTTGCGATCATCGACCCCGGTGCCACCCGCACTAAGATGCGCGAGCGCGCATATCCCGGGGAGGACCCCGCCAAGGTCAAGCCGCCCGAGGAGGTCGCCGCGCGGATCGTGTCGCTGATCGCAGACGACTTCGCGTCGGGGCATGTCGAACGGATTGACTGAGCGCGAGCTATTGCGCCGCAGCCTCCAGTTTCGCCCACAATGCCCCCCGCGCCTTGGATAGATCAGGGCCTACCGCCTTTGGCCATGCGCTCGACGTGACGATCACCAGTTTCTTTGCCGGGTCGACCAGAATGCTCTGCCCGAAAATGCCGATCGCGGCGAAGCGGCCGCCTGGGAGTACCCACCATTGGTAGCCATAGCCGCCGCCGGGGCCGAGGTCGGGGGTCGCGGGGATTTGTGACGTGGTCGCCCTAGCGAACCAGCCATCGGGGACTACGCCCTTCCCACCCGACAGCGCGAACATTCCCATTCGGGCATAGTCGCGCAGACCGACCGACAGGCAGCAGCCGCTGACTTCGTTCCCCGCCTGATCGGTCATCCAGAATGCGTCGCGCTCCATCCCCCAAGGCTTCCAGATTTTTTCGCTGAGATAGGCCGCGAGCGTCTTCTTCGTCGCGCGTTCGACCAGCACACCGATCAGATTGGTCTCGCCGGTCTTGTAGACCCACTTCGTGCCGGGTGGATCAGCGCGCGGCAACGTGCGCATATAGGCGACGGTCGGGTCGGCGCCCGCCGGCACCGGTTTGGAGAACATCCGCGCCACGTCGGAATTGGGGTCGGTATAATCCTCGTTCCATTTGACGCCCGAGGTCATCGTCAGCAGCTGGGCAATGGTCACCCCGTCATAGCCACTGCCCGCCAGGTCGGGGATATAGCGTGTCACCGGATCGTCGACCGAACCGATATAGCCGTCGCGGATCGCCGCACCGACCAGCGTCGAGGTGAACGACTTGGCGACCGAGAAGGATGTCCAGCGCCCGTCGCGATCAAAACCCCGCGCATAGCGTTCGAGGCGAATCTTGCCGTCCTGCAGCACGATCATGCCGGAAACGTTCTGCGCCGCCATGAATGGCGCGACATCGCCCTCGGCGATCGGCAGCGCGGCGCCCGCCGGCAGCGGATGTACGCGACCGCCGGCCTTGACGATGTGCCCGGGGAACTTGGCCTCCATATGGGGGAAATTGGCGTCGCGCTGGGCCTGATCCCAGAACAGGATCTCGGCGCCGGCGAGGCGGATATGCGCCTCGGCCGCAGGGTCGAGCGGCGGGCCGGCCATGATCGGGGCCCAGCGAGAATTCGCGCCGACGCATCCGGCCAGCGCCAGCGCGGCGAGCAGCAGCTTCGCTTTGGTCATCACCCCTCCTTGATCAGCGTCACCTGCACGACATCGATGCCGCCGCCGCGAAAGCCGCCCTCGCAATACATCAGATAGTAGCGCCACATCGCGACGAAGTCCGCGTCGAACCGTACCGGTAGCCGCCCTTCGGCGGCCGCCTCATCGAATGCGCCGCGCCAGCGTTTCAGCGTTTCGGCATAATGCAGCGCGAAGCCATGCCGGTCGTGCCACGCCAGGCCGTTGCGCTCGGCGATGGCACGGAAGCGGTTTTCCGAGATCAACATGCCGCCGGGGAAGATGTAGCGCTGGATGAAGTCGACACTCGACGCATAGGCCTCGAAGATCGCGTCATCGATCGAGATCAACTGGATCGCCGCGCGACCGCTCGGTTTGAGTGCAGTGGCGACCGCGCGGAGATAGGCGGGCCAATATTCCTCACCCACTGCCTCCACCATCTCGATGCTGGCGACGGCGTCATATTGACCAGTCACGTCGCGATAGTCGGTCAGCGATACGGTGACGCCCGGCAGATCACGCGCATCGACGAATGTCTTCTGCTCCTCC
>NZ_JAQGKZ010000008.1 GCF_028289855.1 Sphingomonas bacterium
GGGAGCAAGCGCGGCGTACGCGCCGGAATCCTTGGCGTCGAGCCGGTCGGCAAAGTCTTCGCGCGACGCGTCGCCGAGCGGCTATGGTCCTGCGCTCATGGTCGCGAGGAGGTCGGGCAGCGTGAAATCGATCGACAGGCCGGTGACACCCGCCGCCTCGAGCGCCTCGACCGCGACGAGCACGATCTCGCGCGCCGCCGCGACGGTGTCGAGCCCGATCAGCTCGCACCCGGCCTGGCGCCGCTCGCGTTCGGGCGAGAGCTGGGTCGCACGCAGCCGCAGCACCGACCCGGCATAGCTCAGCCGCACCGGGCGCGGGTGATGGCCCATCCGCGTCGCCGCGATCCGCCCGACCTGCGCGGTGATATCGGGGCGGATCGCCAGCGTGCGCTGGCTGACCGGATCGACGAAGCGGACCGAATCCTGCGCGCGCGCCGATTTGAGCCGGTGCGCGAGCGCATCCTCGAACTCGGCGAGCGGCGGATCGACGCGCTCGTAGCCGTGGAGCCGCGCGGCATCGAGCACGCGCCCCTCCAGCCGCGCCGCGGCATCGGCGTCCGGCGGCAACCGGTCGTGGAAGCCCGAGGGAAGAAGCGCGTAGGTCACGCTTGCCCCTTAGCGATTCCCGCTCAGAACGACAGCCCCATCACAGTCTTGACCCCAGCCAGCCCGCGGACCTTGGCGATCAAGTCCGGCGTCACCGCCTCGTCGACCGACAGCAGCAGCACCGCCTCGCCGCCCGCGCTCCGCCGCCCGAGGTGGAATGTGCCGATATTGACGCCCTCGGTCCCCAGCAGCGTGCCGAGCCGTCCGATGAACCCCGGCGCGTCCTCGTTGACGACGTAGAGCATGTGCCCGGCCAGATCGGCCTCGACCTTGATCCCGAACAATTCGACCAGCCGCGGCGCTTCGTCGCCGAACAGGGTGCCCGCGACCGACCGCTCGCCGGCGTCGGTCTTGACCGAGACGCGGAGCAGCGTGTGGTAATCGCTCTCGCCTTGCGTGCGGACTTCGCGCACCTCCATTCCGCGTTCCTTGGCGAGCAAGGGCGCGTTGACCATGTTCACGGTGTCGGTCTGGGTGCGCAGGAACCCGGCGAGCACCGCCGAGACGATCGGCTTCTGGTTGAGCTCGGCGGCGGCGCCTTCAGAATGGATCGAGATGCGACCGATCGACCCGGTGGTGAGCTGACCCACCAGGCTGCCGAGCTTTTCGGCGAGCGCCATGTACGGCTTCAACCGCGGCGCTTCCTCCGCCGACAGGCTCGGCACGTTGAGCGCGTTGGTGACCCCGCCCGAAACGAGATAATCGGCCATCTGCTCGGCGACCTGGATCGCGACGTTGACCTGCGCCTCGCTGGTCGACGCGCCGAGATGCGGGGTCGAGATGAAGTTCGGAGTGCCGAACAAAGGCGATTCGGTCGCCGGCTCGGTCACGAACACGTCGAGCGCGGCGCCGGCGATATGCCCCGAATCGAGCAATTCCTTGAGCGCCGCCTCGTCGATCAGCCCGCCGCGCGCGCAATTGACGATGCGCACGCCTTTCTTGGTGCGGAGCAGATTGTCGCGGCTGAGGATGTTGCGCGTCTGGTCGGTCAGCGGCGTGTGGAGCGTGATGAAATCGGCGCGCGCGAGCAGATCGTCGAGGTCGACCTTCTCGACCCCCAGCTCGACCGCGCGTTCGGGCGACAGGAACGGGTCGAACGCGATCACCTTCATCCTGAGGCCATGGGCGCGATCGGCGACGATCGACCCGATATTGCCCGCGCCGATCAGCCCCAGCGTCTTGGAGGTCATCTCGACCCCCATGAAGCGGTTCTTCTCCCACTTGCCGGCCTGGGTCGACTTGTCCGCCTCGGGCAAATCGCGGGCGAGTGCGAACATCAACGCGATGGCGTGCTCGGCGGTCGTGATGCTGTTCCCGAACGGCGTGTTCATGACGACCACGCCCTTGGCGCTGGCGGCGGGGATATCGACGTTATCGACCCCAATCCCGGCGCGGCCGACAACCTTCAAATTGGTCGCCGCGTCGAGGATCGCCTTGGTCACCTTGGTCGAGCTGCGGATCGCGAGGCCGTCATAGTCGCCGATCATCGCGGCGAGCTCGTCGGGGGTCTTGCCGGTGATTTCGTCCACCTCGACCCCGCGCTCGCGGAAGATCTGCGCGGCTTTGGGGTCCATTTTGTCGCTGATGAGTACTTTTGGCATGTCTCTTACTTTCGTCATCCCCGCGAAAGCGGGGACCCAGCTTCTGCGGTTTCAGCGCGAGGAGCCGGGTGGGAGATGGGCCCCCGCTTTCGCGGGGGTGACGGATTAGGAATTGGCGGCTGTTTCTTCGGCCATCACGGTTGCGTAAGCCCAATCCAGCCAAGGGCCGAGCGCTACGATATCGGCCGTATCGACCGTCGCGCCGCACCAGATGCGCAGCCCTGCGGGGGCATCCCGATATCCGGCGATGTCATAGGCTGCACCTTCGGCTTCGAGTAGCGATGCCATCTTTTTGATCATCGCTTCATCCGCGAGCCACACGACCAAGCAAACGCTGGTCTTGGAACGGTTCGCAGGTTCCTTAGCGAGGTGATGAAGCCAATCTCGTTCCTTGACGATCTTGTCGAGCGCCGCCGCATTGGCATCGCTCCGCGCAATCAACCCGCCTTCACCCAGCGACTTCGCCCATTCGAGGCTGAGGATCGCATCCTCGACCGCGAGCATCGACGGCGTGTTGATCGTCTCGCCCTTGAACACGCCTTCGGTCAGCGCCCCCTTCGACACGAGCCGAAACACCTTGGGCAGCGGCCAGGCCGGCGTATAGCTTTCCAGCCGCTCGGCCGCGCGCGGGCCGAGGATCAGGACACCGTGCCCACCTTCGCCGCCGAGCACCTTCTGCCAGCTGAAGGTCGCGACATCGATCTTGTCCCACGGCAAGTCGTAGGCGAACACCGCGCTGGTCGCGTCGGCGAAGCTCAGCCCCTCGCGGTCGGCCGGAATCCACTCGCCGTCGGGCACGCGAACGCCACTGGTCGTGCCGTTCCAGGTGAACAGTACGTCGTTCGACCAATCGACTTGGCCGAGATCGGGCAGCTGCCCGTAATCGGCGCGGATCACCGTCGGTTCGATCTTGAGCTGCTTGACCGCATCGGTCACCCAGCCTTCGCCGAAGCTCTCCCACGCCAGCGCGGTGACGGGCCGCGCGCCGAGCATCGTCCACATCGCCATCTCGAACGCGCCGGTGTCGGAGCCGGGGACGATGCCGATGCGGTGCGTATCGGGCAGGCCGAGCAACTCGCGCATCAGGTCGATGGCGTATTGCAGGCGTTGCTTGCCGAGCTTCGAACGATGCGAGCGGCCCAGCACCGCGGTCGCGAGCTTCGATGCGTCCCAGCCCGGGGGCTTGGCGCAGGGTCCGCTGGAAAAATGGGGGCGTGCCGGCCTGGTGTTCGGCTTGGCAGTGGACGCAATGGTGGCGTCGGCAACGGTCAGTTCAGTCATGTCAGTCTCTCCTTGCAGAGAGCACGCGCGGCGTTGGGACCGCGTGGCCCGTCAACCGCCCTAAGGATATTGTGCAGTGCGTCAAGCGGCCGAGTGGTGGACGGGTGGTGGGGGCGCTGTAAGATCACACGCAATTGGGGGTGGGAAATGGACCAGCGACAACGCGCTGCGCAGGCAGGATTTGCGGCAAGGATTGCACTTTATTGCTGGATCGCGATTGTTGCGGTCGAGATCATCATCGATCTGGATTTCGTCGCCGGCGGCGGGGTCGATGTGTGGTTCGCGAGCGGCCGGATCGTGGCGGTGGCTGCGTTGGCCGTTCTTGGCGCCACGCTGCTTACCGCCATTGTCGTTTCTGTCTGGATTTATCGCGCGATGACCGTCGCGCATCTGACCCATCCCGATTTGACGATCAGTCCCGGTTGGGCGGTCGGCTGGTATTTCGTGCCTGTCGCTGCCTTGTGGAAGCCGTACGAAGCAATGGTCGAAATCGTCGAGAGCAGCGGTGCCCGCCGCCCCGGGCAATGGGCCTTCGTGCGCGATCTGATTGGCTGGTGGTGGGCGGCATGGATCGGCCGCGGAATTTTGGGCTCGATACAAGCCTTTCTCCCGGGCAACACCGATCCCGGAATCGTGTTCAGCGTGGCGCAGGGCCTCTTCCTGATCCTGGGCGGCGCGCTGGGCATCGCCGCCGCCTGGTGCCTGGCGACGATCATCCGTCATGTGGCCGAACTGCAATTGCGCGCGGTCGATTCAACCATTTTCGATTAGGCTGTCGCCCAGCGGCATTTGCCGATCGTTAACCATGTTGCGCGACACTCAGTCGCGTGAAGCACCTGGTTCCCTTGATCGGTTTGCTCCTCGCCGGCTGCGTGTTCGGCGGTGGGGGTGAGCGCGTCCCGCCAACGCGGCCGATGGGGTCACCCCCCGTCACGCTCAATCTGCCGACCAGCCGCGATACGCAGGCGTGCTTCGCCGACCTCAGCCGAGAGGAGGTGCGCTTCTCGCCGCTCCCGGACCGCGATTATGGCGGCGGGTGCCAGGTAATCGGTGCGGTGCAGTTGATCGACATCGGCGTGCCGGTGACCGGCATCAAGGCGATGCGTTGTGGGCTTGCCGAGGAATTCATCGGCTGGACGCGCAACGCGGTCGCGCCCGCGGCGTATCAGGTGCTCGGCAGCAAATTGGTGCGGATCGAGACGATGGGCACCTATGCTTGCCGCAATACCGTCGGCACCGCGGTCGCGCGGCTGTCGGGCCACGCGCTGGCCAATGCGGTCGATGTCTCGGCGTTCATCCTGGCCGACGGCCGGCGGATTTCGGTGCAGGACAATTGGCGTACCGACGACGCGGACACCCAGCGTTTCTGGAAGCTCATCCACGCCTCGGCATGCAAGCGCTTCGGCACGGTGCTCAGCCCCGATTACAACGCGGCCCACCACGATCACCTCCATCTCGAGGACGATCACAAGGCATTCTGCCGCTAGGCGCTTTTTGATCCGCTTACGCGAATGAGCGGGCCGGTGCCGCCTTGCCGACGCATAACCGCTTGCTCTACGAGCAAGCGATGACCGATACCCGCATCCCATCGCGCGTCTTCCCGCAAGCAAAGGAAGAGGCGGACCGCGCCAAGCTAGGCGTCTCCACCCCGCAGACCGAAAACCCGGCCTATCGCCTCGCGTTTCAGGATATGGATTTCCTGTTGCGCGAGGATTTGCGCCCGGTCCGCTTCCAGCTCGAACTGCTCAAGCCGGAGTTGATTCTCGAAGAAGCGGGGATCGCCTCGACTTTCGTGATGTATGGCTCGGCGCGGATTCCCGAACCGGTCAAGGCGCAGGCGATGCTGGCGGCGGCGACCGACGACGCCAGCCGCAAGATCGCCGAGCGCTTGGTCGCCAAGTCCAAATATTACGACGTCGCGCGCGAGCTCGGGCGGATCGCCAGCAACTGCCCGCGCGATACCGACGGCAAGCGCCAGTTCGTCGTGTGCTCGGGCGGCGGGCCGTCGATCATGGAGGCGGCCAATCGCGGCGCTGCGGACGTCGGCGCCGAATCGATCGGGCTCAATATCCTGTTGCCGCACGAACAGGCGCCCAATTCCTACGTCACGCCTGGCTTGAGCCTGCAATTCCACTATTTCGCGCTCAGGAAGATGCACTTCCTGCTCCACGCGCGCGCGCT
This sequence comes from Sphingomonas bacterium, assembly GCF_028289855.1. GTDB lineage: Bacteria > Pseudomonadota > Alphaproteobacteria > Sphingomonadales > Sphingomonadaceae > Sphingomonas. The sequence continues at coordinate 5,670 of NZ_JAQGKZ010000008.1, forward strand.
GGCGGCGTTTCCCGGCGGTTTCGGGACGTTCGACGAATTGTTCGAGCTGCTCACGCTGATCCAGACCGGCAAGATCCAGCCGATCCCGGTCTTGCTCTACGGCCGTGAATTCTGGGACCGCGTGGTCAATTTCGAGGCTTTGGTCGAGGAAGGCGTGGTGTCGGCCAAGGACCTGGGCATCTTCACCTATTGCGAGACCGCCGAGGAAGGCTGGGCGCACGTCGAAGAATTCTATCGCGGGCGCTCGTTCGAACAGGGCAAATCCGAGGCCGAGCGCCACTCGGCCGAGCAGGTCGCGGCGCACGCCCCGACCGCGCGGGGTGACGACCCGGGGTATTGATCGGTCGGCCGCTTCGCGCGGCGACCGACTATTTCGGCGCGCGCTTGGCGGCTTCGGGATCCTTGGACGGCGCGCCGGCGGCGGCCGAGGGGTTGCCCGCGGTTTCGTTGCTGCCCGCAGCGTCACCCTTGGGGGGCTCGGCCGGCGCCGCAGCGTTGCCCGCTGCAGGGGCCGCGCCGGCCGCTGGCGGCGGCGGAAGCGGCAGGTTCGACCCTTGCATATTGAGGTACAGGATCACGTCGGCGCGATCCTTCGGGTTCGACAGGCCTGCGAACGTCATCTTGGTTCCCGGCGCGTATTTGCGCGGGCTGGTCAGCCAGGCGTTGAGCTCGTCGAAGCCCCATTTGCCGCCCTTGGCCTTCAGCGCGTCGGAAAAGGCGAACCCCGCCTTGCCGGTCGCGACCGCTTCGCCGACCGTGGCGTAGAGATTCGGCCCGATACCATTGGCACCGCCCGAATTGACCGTGTGGCACGCGCCGCACTTCTTGAAGACCTCGGCGCCCTTTGCCGCGTCGGCGGTGGGGAGCAGGCTGGCGATCGGCACTTCGGCTGCGGCGCCGTCCCCGCCGCCTTCATCGACCGCCTCGACCGGATAGCCTTCCTTCTTGGGCTCACCGCTGTGATAGATCATGCCGCCCACGATCGTCAGACTCAGGGCGGCGAAGCACCCGGCCAGCGTCCAGCCTGCGATCGTGTTGCTGTTGTCGTTCATGGTTTCGGCGACGCCCCTGAAATGAGTGCTGACCCTTTAGTAATGCGAAACGCGACGGGCAAGCGCCAGCTTGCCCGACCAACAACGCGCCACTAAGCGCGCTTCTCCATGGAGAATTTCGCCGCCCCCGCCCGCCCCATCGTCGCCGCGATGGCCGAAGCCGCCGCCAAGGCGCCCGAACGCGCGGTCGCGTTTCAGGGTGCGCCGGGGGCGAACAGCCATGTCGCCGCGCTCGAAGCCTTCCCCGACGGGCTGCCACTGCCGTGCTTTTCGTTCGAGGACGCGATCGACGCGGTGAAGCAGGGCCAGGCCGATTGCGCGGTGATCCCGATCGAGAATTCGCTCCACGGCCGCGTCGCCGACATGCATTTCCTGCTCCCCGAATCGGGGCTGGTGATCACCGGCGAGCATTTCCTGCCGATCCGCTACGCGCTGATGGGGCTGGGGCCGATCGACGGCGTCAAGGAGGCGATGAGCCACCCCCAGGCACTCGGCCAGTGCCGCCATTGGCTCAAGGCGCGGGGCATCGTACCCGTTTCCTATCCCGATACCGCAGGCGCTGCCGCGTTGGTCGCCGAGCTGAACGACCCGGCCATCGCTGCGCTCGCGCCCCCGGCGGCGGCGGCGATCTACGGACTCGAAACGCTGGAAAGCGACATCGCCGATGCCGAACACAACACCACGCGCTTCGTGACCTTGGCGCGGGGTTCGCGCCCGCTGACCGGCGACGGTCCGTTCATGACGACGATCATCTTCGAGGTTAAGAACGTCCCCGCCGCGCTCTACAAGGCGATGGGCGGGTTCGCGACCACCGGCGTCAACATGACCAAGCTCGAAAGCTATCAACAGGGCGGTAGCTTCGCCGCGACCGATTTCTACGCCGATGTCGAAGGGCGCCCGGGCGACGAGAACCTCGACCGCGCACTGGAGGAATTGGGGTTTCATTCCAAATGGTTGCGTGTTCTCGGCAGCTATCCGCAGGCGAGAAAGCGCGGATAATGCTTTCCTACAGAGGAGGCCGCGTGGCATGAAGCGCCATGACGGCACCGCCAATTTTCGGGTTCCAGTCGAACCCCATGGCCACTGCGAACATTCGGAACATTCGCCGCTGACATGACCCCGCGCATCCTCATCATCGCCGGCAGCGATTCGGGCGGCGGCGCGGGTATCCAGGCCGATATCAAGACCGTGACGATGCTCGGCGGCCACGCCATGACCGCGATCACCGCGATCACCGCGCAGAACACGTTGGGGGTCCAGGCGGTGATGCCGGTGCCGACCGACATGGTGCTGGCGCAGATCGAATCGGTGCTCAGCGATATCGGCGTCGATGCGGTAAAGATCGGGATGATCGGATCGGCCGAAACGGCGAATGCGGTAGCGACTGTGCTCGAGGGGCTCGACGTGCCGATCGTGTTCGATCCCGTCATGGTCGCGACCAGCGGCGATGCGCTGGCCGACGCGGATACGATCGCCGCGTTCGAGCGGCTGATGCGGATCGCGTCGATGGTCACGCCGAACCTGCCCGAGCTGGCGGCGCTGGGCGGCGAGGACGCGGTGCTGGCGCATGGCGGGCATCTGGTCGCCAAGGGCGGGCATGCCGAGGGGCACTGGATCGTCGATCGGCTGCTGTCGCCGAACGGGGAAATTGCCCGGCTCGAAGGGAAAAGGTTCGATACCGAAGATACGCACGGCACCGGCTGTACGCTGGCTAGTGCGCTGGCGTGCGGGCTGGGTAGCGGCAAGCCGATCAAGGAAGCGTTCGAGCAAGCGGTGCGTTTCGTCCGCATCGCGATTCTCGCGGCGCCCGGCCTGGGCGAAGGCAACGGCCCGATCGGGCATCATCTTGGCTACGTGCCGTTCGACGAGCTAGAGGGCTGATCATGCCGTCGCTGCGCCACGAAAAGCTCTGTCTCGCCCCCGTCGCCGGGGTCGACGAGGCCGGACGCGGGCCGCTCGCCGGGCCGGTGGTCGCCGCCGCGGTGATCCTGCCGGCGCGCGGCATCCCGCGCGGGATCAACGATTCGAAACAACTCCCGTCTGCCGAGCGCGCGCGGCTGCATGACCGGCTCCAGGGCTGCGCGGCGGTCGGGATCGGTATCGTCGAGGCGCCGGAGATCGACGTTCTCAACATCTATTGGGCGACGATGAAGGCGATGACCTTGGCGGTCGAAGCGCTCGGTTGCGATCCCGGCCATGTGCTGGTCGACGGCAACCGGCTGCCGCGCTGGGGCTATGCCGCGACCGCGATCGTCAAGGGCGATACGATCAGCCTGTCGATCGCCGCCGCCTCGATCGTCGCCAAGCACACCCGCGACACGATCATGATCGCGCACGCCGAATCGTATCCGCAGTACAATTGGCACGCGAACAAGGGATACGGCGCCCCCGATCACTTGCGCGCGTTGCGCGAACATGGGCCGTGTCCGCTGCATCGGCGCAGCTTCGCGCCGGTCGCGCAGACGGTTCTGCCGTTCTGAGTCTTTTGCGCCACACCCCATAGGTTGAGTCCGGTGAGGCGCCCGGACTCAACATCTGGTCGACGTCGCGAAATGTTCCGCTTTGTTAACGATTTGGTAACCGGAACCGTTAACTAAACTCTGCTTGACCGGAGTCCGCGCGCCCGGTTTTCGTGGGCGCCAATTCGGGGGAAGGGGAATCGATGGGGATCATCGAGAAGGTCAAGCGCGCGCCTGTGCCGGTCGCGGCAGTGGGGAAATTGCCGCTCGACCAGATTATCATGGGCGACTGCATCGCGGCGATGCGTGCGCTGCCGGCCAAGTCGGTCGACCTGATCTTCGCCGATCCGCCCTATAACCTCCAACTCGGCGGCGACCTGTCGCGCCCCGATGGCAGCCATGTCGACGCGGTGACCGACGATTGGGACAAGTTCGATTCGCTGTCGGTCTACGACAAATTCACGCGGGCTTGGCTGACCGAGGCGCGGCGTATCCTGAAAGACAATGGCGCGATCTGGGTGATCGGCAGCTATCACAACATCTTCAAGGTCGGATCGGCGATCCAGGATCTGGGGTACTGGATCCTCAACGATATCGTCTGGCGCAAGGCCAACCCGATGCCCAATTTCAAGGGCACGCGCTTCACCAACGCGCACGAGACATTGATCTGGGCGTCGACGGGGGAGAAGGCGCGCTACACCTTCAACTATCGCAGCATGAAGACGCTCAACGACGAGCTCCAGATGCGCAGCGACTGGGAATTCCCGATCTGCGGCGGGCCCGAGCGGCTCAAGAAGGACGGCGTGAAGGTCCACCCGACGCAGAAGCCCGAGGCGCTGATCTATCGCATCCTGCTCGCCTGCACCAAGCCGGGCGATGTGGTGCTCGACCCGTTCTTCGGCACCGGCACGACCGGCGCGGTGGCCAAGCGGCTCGGCCGGCGCTGGATCGGGATCGAGCGCGAGGCGGTGTATATCGAGGCGGCGCGGGAACGAATCGCTGCGGCCTTGCCGCTCGACGAATCGGCGCTGACGACGATGCAGAGTCCCAAGGCCGCGCCGCGCGTCGCGTTCGGGTCGCTGATCGAAAACGGCATGCTCGTGCCCGGCAGCATGCTGACCGACGCCAAGCGCCGCTGGAAGGCGACGGTCGGTGCCGACGGTTCGCTCAAATCGGCGTGCGGCAGCGCGGGCTCGATTCACAAGCTCGGCGCGACACTCCAGAATGCGCCGGCGTGCAACGGCTGGACCTTCTGGCATTATGAGGCGGCGGACGGCCTCAAGCCAATCGACGCGTTGCGGCAGACGTATCTGCTCGCGACGCAGCCCTAGTGCACCTTCGCCCGGTCCAGTTCGTCGATACGCCGGTCGATCGCGACGGCGAGGTCGCGCGGATCGCGGGCGGGATGCAATGGTTCGCCGCGTATGACGTGATCGAGGACGACAAGAGGCTTACGATTTCGGTCGCCGAATTCGACAAGACCTTGGGCGCGAACGACGAGCGCGCCGCCAAACTTCACGCGGCTATCACGGCGCCCCGCCCGGCGCTGGTGCTCGGCGAGCGCACGTTGCGCTTCGACCAGCCGCAAGTCGCGGGCATTCTCAACGTTACGCCGGACAGCTTTTCGGGAGGCGCGTCCGACGACCCCGTTGCTGCAGGCGTCGCGATGGCGGGCGAGGGCGCGGCGTTGATCGATGTTGGCGGCGAATCGACCCGGCCCGGCGCGCAGGCGGTGTGGGAAGGCGACGAGATCGAGCGGACCGACCCGGTCGTGCGCGGTCTCGCCAAGGCGGGAACGTTGGTGTCGATCGACACGCGCAAGGCGGCGGTGATGGAAGCGGCGCTGGCGGGCGGCGCGGCGATCGTCAACGACGTCTCGGCGCTGGTGTGGGACGACCGCGCGATGGAGGTGGTGGCGAAGGCCGGCTGTCCGGTGGTGCTGATGCACTCGCCCGATCCGGCCAAGGGACCGCATGGCGGTTCCGGATATTGGGACGTCCTGACCGAGGTGTTCGACTGGCTCGAGGATCGCGTCGCGGCGGTGGTCGCGGGCGGCGTGGCGCGCGACCGGATCATCGTCGATCCGGGCATCGGCTTCGGCAAGCGGCTGGCCGACAACCTCGCGCTGCTCAACGGTCTGGCGATGTTCCACGGCCTCGGCTGCCCGGTCATGCTCGGCGCCAGCCGCAAACGAATGATTGGCGCGCTGTCGAACGAAGCTCCCGCCGACCAGCGGCTCGGCGGGTCGCTGACGCTGGCATTGAAGGGCGCGGAAGCCGGTGTGCAAATGCTTCGCGTTCACGATGTCGCGGAGACGGTGCAGGCACTGAGAGTTTGGCGCGGCCTGCGCGATCAGGGGTTAGTCGCGAACCGACATCGGTGATATACCGTTTCGACTCCGTAACACTTGGCGTCGACTGCGATGAGGAAAATGAAGATGTGGGAATGGATCAAGGAGCAATGGGACAGACTGACGAGTACGGACAATAAAGGCACCGCGAACGTCAACACCAATGATGCGGTGACAAAGTTGACCAAGGACCCCGCATTCGGTTCGATGCAAAATACCGTTTCGGGAACTCCGACCAGTTCGGCGTCAGGCACCAGCAAGCCATCGAGTAGCGATCCCGGCGAAGGGCACATCCATCACCACGATTAGTCCGGTCGGGTAATCTACGCCGCGTTGTCGATCCCGAGCTCGCCGAGCTTGCGGTAAAGCGTCGACCGCCCGATCCCCAGCCGCCGCGCGACTTCGGTCATGCGGCCGCGATAATGGCCGATCGCGAGGCGAATGACGTCGGCCTCGATATCCTCGAGCGCGCGCATGTTACCGTCGGCCTTGAATAAAGTGACCCCGCCGCTGGTTGCCATCTGACCGACCGGCGTCGGCACGCGGCCGCTGCCGAGCGCGGCGATTTGCGGGAAGTCGGTGAGCGTCAGCGCGTCGCCGTCGCACAGAACGGCGGCGCGGAAGAGGGCGTTCTGCAACTGGCGGACATTGCCCGGCCAATCGTAGCGGCCGAGCAAGGCCAGCGCATCGTCGGTGATGCCCAGCGGGCGTAGGCCAGGCTGGTCGGCGATCCGCGCGAGCAAGTGGCGGGCGAGCGCCGGAATGTCGCCGGTGCGCTCGCGAAGCGGCGGGATCGTCACCTGGACGACGTTGAGCCGGTAATAGAGATCCTCGCGGAACCGCCCCGCCTCGACTTCCTCGATCAGGCGCTTGTTGGTCGCCGCGATCACGCGGACATCGACCTCGCGCATGTGCCGCGCGCCGACCGGATGGATTTCGCCCGATTGCAGCACGCGGAGCAATTTGACCTGCGCGTCGAGCGGCATCTCGCCGATTTCGTCGAGGAAGATCGTGCCGCCATCGGCGTCCTGGAAGCGGCCGATCTTGCGCTCGAATGCGCCGGTGAACGCGCCCTTTTCGTGCCCGAACAATTCGCTTTCGACCAGATTGGCGGGAATCGCGCCGCAATTGATCACGGCCATCGGCTTCTTGCCGCGTGGGGACGCTGCGTGGATCGCTTCGGCCATCACTTCCTTGCCGACCCCGCTCTCGCCTTCGATCAGTACGGGGACGCGGGCGCGGGCGGCTTTGGCGGCGATGGCGAGCGCGGCGCGGAAATCGGGCGACGCACCGACGATCTCGTCGAACCCGAGCAAGGCCGGAATCTTTTCGGTCAGCGGGCGGAGTTCGCCGGCATCGGTCCCCGCCGCGACCGAATCGAGCGCGGCGAGCAGGCGGTCGGCGGCGAACGGCTTGACCAGAAAATCGGTCGCCCCCGCGCGCATCGCGGCGACGGCCTCTGCGACCGATCCGTTGGCGGTGAGCATCAGGATCGGCAGTTGCGGGCGGCGCAGGCGAAGCTCGGTGATCAGCGCCTGCGCGTTATCCTCCGGCCCCCAGCTGTCGAGCAGGATCGCGTCGAGTTGCATGCCGTCCTGCGTGCCGAGCATCGCGATCGCGGTTTCGCCGTCCGCGGCGAACACCGAACGCCAATCGCGCCGCGCGGCGATCGCCGAAACAAGGCGGCGCTGCGCGGGTTCGTCGTCGATCAACATCAGGAGGCGCTGGCCGTTGCGCGTCATCCCCGCCCTCTTGTTCGCGTGTAGTCAGGCGGTACCTTTAGCGGCTCCAGGTAAAGGCCGGATTAAGTGCGCCGCGCGGGCTTGAGGGCAGGCGCGGCGGCGGTTAAGACCGTCAGGCAACACGGGAGAGAATTGCACCATGGCCGGCGATACCGACATGAAACCGCACGAGCAGACGTACAGCTCGGTCATCGCGCTGTTCAAATGGGGCGCGGTCGGGTGCCTGATCATCGCGGCGATCGTGATCTGGCTGATCTCCTCCGGCGGCGCCAAGTAAACCGCCCCGCGTGAAGATCGCCGTCCTCAAGGAAACCGCCGAGGGCGAACGCCGCGTCGCCGCCACGCCGGAGACCGTCAAGAAATTCATCGCGCTGGGCGCCGAGGTCGCGGTCGAGACCGGGGCGGGCGGCACCGCGAGCATCGCCGATGCCGATTATGCGGGGGCGGGTGCCAGCGTCGGCGCGCGCGCCGCAACGCTGAAGGGCGCGGATATCGTGCTCGGGATTCAGGGGCCGGACGCGGCAAGCTTGAAGGGAGTCAACTCCGGGGCTTGGATTGTTGCCGGGATGAATCCGTTCGGTGAGCGGGCTCGCGTCGATGCTTATGCCGCAGCCGGTTACGAAGCGCTGGCGATGGAATTCATGCCGCGCATCACCCGCGCGCAGTCGATGGACATCCTGTCGAGTCAGGCCAATCTGGCGGGCTACAAGGCGGTGCTCGACGCGGCGGCCGAATATGGCCGCGCTTTCCCGATGATGATGACCGCCGCCGGCACGATCAGCGCGGCCAAAGCGTTCGTGATGGGGGTTGGCGTCGCCGGCCTCCAGGCGATCGCCACCGCGCGGCGGCTGGGCGCGCAAGTCTCGGCAACCGACGTGCGGAGCGCGACCAAGGAACAGATTCTTTCGCTCGGCGCGAAACCGATCTTCGTCGAGAACGTCGCCGGGATCGAGGGCGAGGGATCGGGCGGCTACGCCACCGAAATGAGCGAAGAATATCAGAAAGCGCAGGCCGAACTGGTATCGGCGCACATCGCCAAGCAGGATATCGTCATTACCACCGCACTGATCCCGGGGCGTCCCGCGCCGCGGCTGATCAGCGACGCGCAGATCGCGACGATGAAGCCGGGCAGCGTGATCGTCGATCTCGCGGTCGAATCCGGCGGCAATGTCGAAGGCGCGGTCGCGGGCCAGGTGGTCGAGCGGCACGGAGTAAAGATCGTCGGCCATCGCAACGTCGCCAGCCGGCTAGCCGCCGACGCTTCGGCGCTGTTCGCGCGCAACCTCTACAACTTTCTCTCGACCTTCTGGGACAAGGAAGCGGGCAGGCCCGTGCTCGACGAGGAAATCGGCGACGCGGTGCGGCTGACGCAGGGCGGCAGGGTCGTGAACGCGAGACTGCTCGGCGCATGATCGCGCTGTCCTACACGGTCGAGAATCGGTATGATCGGGACATGACGAGAAGGACGGAACTTTCCTTTTTTTAATGCCGCCTGTGCGCGATGTTCGTGAAGTTGCGCGGGGCGGAAACGAGGGGCGCGAATGGACTTTATCGGCATCCTATCGATCTTCGTGATGGCCTGTTTCGTCGGCTATTACGTCGTGTGGTCGGTCACGCCCGCGCTGCACACGCCGTTGATGGCGGTAACCAATGCGATTTCGTCGGTGATCATCGTCGGCGCGCTGATCGCCAGCGCAGCGATCGGGATCGGGGGGGCGGGCGCGACGTCGAAATGGCTCGGGCTGCTCGCGGTGGTGTTGGCCAGCGTCAACATCTTCGGCGGGTTCGCGGTGACCGCGCGGATGCTGGCGATGTATAAAAAGAAGGTGCGCTGAGCATGGAGGGGCTTCCCCAGAATCCGTGGGCGGCGCTGGCCTATCTGGTCGCCGGGGTGTGCTTCATCCTGGCGCTGCGCGGGCTGTCGAGCCCGACGTCGAGCCAGCGCGGCAACCGGTTTGGCATGATCGGCATGACGATCGCGGTGGTGACGACATTGATCACGCATGTGCCATCTACTTTATCCGCCTGCACGTATCCGGGGTTTGGTGTCATCTGTGCGGGCGGCAGAGATGTAGACTGGTCGACGGTGGGGTTGATCCTCGCAGCGATCGGTATCGGAGCGGCCATTGGCGTGGTTACTGCACGGCGGATCGCGATGACCGCGATGCCGCAGCTAGTAGCGGCGTTTCATTCACTGGTCGGCTTGGCGGCGGTGCTTGTCGCAGGAGCGGCATTCCTCAATCCCGGCGCGTTCGGCATCGCCGAAGCGGGGCAAATCTTCACCCAGAGCCGGATCGAAATGGGCCTCGGCGTCGCGATCGGTGCGATCACCTTCTCCGGCTCGGTGATCGCCTTCCTCAAGCTCAACGGCAATATGGGCGGTAAGCCGATCATGCTGCCGGGTCGCCACGTCATCAATCTTGCGGTGCTCGCCGGCATCCTCGGACTGATCGCGTACTTCACGCAGGATCAGTCACCGTGGGTGTTCTGGACGATCACGGGCCTCAGCTTCGCGATCGGCTTCCTGCTGATCATCCCGATCGGCGGCGCGGACATGCCGGTCGTGGTGTCGATGCTCAATTCCTATTCGGGCTGGGCGGCGGCGGCGATGGGGTTCACGCTCCACAATACCGCGATGATCATCACCGGCGCGCTGGTGGGCAGTTCGGGCGCGATCCTCAGCTACATCATGTGCCGCGCGATGAACCGCAGCTTCATCAGCGTGATCGCCGGCGGGTTCGGCGGCGACAGCGGCGGCGGGACTGCCGCGGCGGCAACCGACCGCCCTTGGAAGCGCGGATCGGCCGAGGACGCGGCGTTCCTTATGTCGCAGGCCGAACAGGTCATCATCGTCCCCGGCTACGGCATGGCGGTGGCGCAGGCGCAGCATGTGCTGCGCGAGATGGGCGACAAATTAAAGGAAGAAGGCGTGCGCGTGAAATACGCTATCCACCCCGTCGCCGGGCGCATGCCGGGGCATATGAACGTGCTGCTGGCCGAGGCCAACGTCCCGTACGACGAGGTGTTCGAGCTCGAGGATATCAACTCCGAGTTCGCCCAGACCGACGTCGCGTTCATCATCGGCGCCAACGACGTGGTTAACCCGGCCGCCAAGACCGACAAGTCATCGCCGATCTACGGCATGCCGGTGTTCGACGTGAACAAGGCCAAGACCGTATTGTTCATCAAGCGCAGCATGGGTGGCGTCGGCTATGCCGGCGTCGACAACGACGTCTTCTATCAGGACAATACGATGATGCTGCTGTCCGACGCGAAGAAGATGGTCGAGGAGATCGTGAAGGCGCTTGGCTGAACGCGGAACGCGGCGGAGAGTCGGGATGGGTAGCGTCGTTACGTTCGTCCGAAATACCTCCATAATGGAGCAAACCGGCAATGCCGCCGTTTTGGACCGACTAACGCTGAGCCAAATACGTAAATTGCGTACTTTGCGACAATCCTGCCGGGGGGCGGCGGGTTTTCGCGAGGCGCGACGATGCTGCGGGCGGCCGGTTACGGCAAAGGCGATGGCGCGTTGGCACTGATCGTCGCGGACTCGGTGCCCGCTGCGGCCGAGGCGGAGCGCGCGATTGTGCTCGCCGGGGCCGAATTTCGCGGACGGTCCGATTGGCAGGGCGCGATCGCGGGCCGATTCGATCACGCCGGCCCGATCGAACTGGTCGCTGCCGAAGTGCAGAATGTGGCGTCCGACGTGTTGGTCGCCGCCTTGCCGCGGATCGCCTCGTTGCGCGATGATCTCGGCGCTCGCATCGTCGTTGCGCTCGATGTCGATCAGATCGACCTGGTCACGGCCGCGCTGTTCGGGGATCGCGTGGAGCTGTTATGTGCGCCCACGGTCGCGGATCGTACCGCGGCGTTCGCCATCGGCCTCGCCGGATCGTCGCAAGATAGATTGCACGACAAAAAAGGAGACGGCGAGTCGGCGCAATTACGCCAGCTCAACGAGGAGGTGGCGCGGATTTCTCGCGTGCTGGCGCGGCTGGCGAACGAGGAGAAGCGCCCCGGCGGCGTTGCCGATCGCCAAATCGCCTATGCCGCGCCGCCCACTGCGCCTGGGTCGTCGTCCTGGACCTCATCGGAAATCCGAAAAGTGATTCGCGCGCGCCGGATGCGCGATCAGTTCTTCGCCGATGGCCTGTTCGAGGATCCGGCATGGGATATGTTGCTCGATCTCTATGCAGCTGACCTGGAGGGCGCGCAGGTATCGGTGTCGAGCCTGTGCATCGCCGCGGCGGTGGCGCCGACCACCGCGCTGCGCTGGATTGCGCGGATGACCGAGGCTGAACTGTTCGTGCGTCAGCCCGACCCATTCGACCGCCGTCGCGCATTTCTAGCGCTTAGTGAGCAGGCCCGGCTAAAGATGGATCGCTATTTCGCGGCGCTACGGCAAAGCGGGCTCGACGCACTCTGATCCGGCTTGCGCCGGCGCGCATCTCGCGGCACAGGCGCTGGTGAGGGCGATTAGCTCAGTTGGTAGAGCGTCTCGTTTACACCGAGAATGTCGGCGGTTCGAGCCCGTCATCGCCCACCAGACCCGGCGCGGAGGAGCGGCTTCGTGAAAAAGACCTATCGCGGTAGCTGTCATTGCAAGGCGGTCACGTTCGAGGCGGATATCGACCTCGATCAGGGCACGGGCAAGTGCAATTGCACGTTCTGCTGGAAGCAGCGGATGTGGAATGCGGGGCAACTCAAGCCCGAGGATTTCCGCCTGTTGTCGGGCGAGGACGTGCTCGGCGATTACAGCAAGTCGGGCGATTGGGGCGAGGGGCACCACCGGTTCTGCACCAAGTGCGGGATCGCGACGCACGGGCATGGCACGATCGAGGCGATGGGCGGGCCGTATCTGTCGGTCCACCTCGCGGCGCTCGACGATCTCCCGGTCGAGGAGCTGATCGCCGCGCCGCTCACCTATATGGACGGCCTCCACGACAATTGGTGGAATCCGCCCGCCGAGACGCGCCAGCTTTGAACGTAGCGGGCCGGTGCCGCCCATCGGCGTGAGCCGGTCGAGCTACAACGCGCGGATCAAGGTCACCGCGCGCGCGATCCAGGGCGGGTCGCTGACCACTTGCTGGCGCTGCCCCGCGCCGAGCGGCAGCAGTTGCAGCCGGTCGCCCTCACGCCCGATCAGTCGCCCGAACAGGAAGCGCCCGCCGGGCCGCGGCACCAGCACGTCGCGGTTGAGCGCGCCGCCGAATGCCTCGGGCGCCAGCGGCTCGCACCAGATCGTGTCGCCGCTGCGGTAATCGCCGATCCCGCCGGTCACCGAAATCCCCACCATCCCCGCAGCGGCGCGCGGCGGGGGGAGCACGATCGGCCGCCCCGGCGCGTGCGCGCCCTCGGCGCCCAATACCGCCGCGACCGGCAGCTCGGCGTGATCGGGCAGCTTGACCAGATCGGCCGCCTCGACCCCCAGCGCCGCGGCGATACGGTTGAGCCAGCCGACCGACACGGTGCGCATCCCCGTCTCCAGCCGGCCGATCGTCTGCGCGGTGGTCGGCGGCACGCAGGCCTTGGCGACATCGTCGAGCGTCATGCCCCGCGCGCGGCGGACTTCGCGGATGGCGGTGATCATCTGGACGCCCCTTCATTCCCAAATAGGTTCGTCACTTTCCTACAGAATGGACGATATGGCAATAGGTGCGCGACTCGTAGAAAAGCTGGAGGGACGATGCGCGATTTGGTGGAAGTGGACTTCGATCCGGCGGACGTCACCGTCCCCGCGACCCGCGCGCGGGCCGGCGGCAAGCGCCGCGCGCGCACCGTCACGGTGAACCGCGCCGAATCGCCGCTGTCATGGCTCGCCGCGCGCGGGCTGGTCGACGCGCGCCAGGTCGAGGCGGGCGAACGACTGCGGCGCGACTATGAAATCGCGCAACTCGGCCCGCGCGTGACGATGCAATGTGACAATGTGCGCGTCGACAATGGCGGGTCGGGCGGCGGAGACGGCGGCGACGCGACTCACGCGCACCTCGCGGCAAAGCGCCGCTTCGACGCCGCGATCGCCGCGGCAGGCAGCGGGCTGAGCGACATCCTGTGGCGCGTGATCTGCGCGGGCGAAGCGATCCCCGCCGCCGAACGCGCGCTCAACTGGCCCGGCCGCGCCGGGCGACTGGTGCTCGGTTTGGCGCTCGATCGGCTGGCGGATCATTATGGGTTGCCGTGAGCGCGGCGTTTGTCCGTTAACGGCCCAATAGCGGACGCCGATCGGATCGCGGATTGCGCCACGCCATGTCCTACGGCACGGTCATGGCCGCTTTAGGATGAATGATCGTGCGGACACTTCTGGCTATCCTTCTCCTGACCCTGGCGGCCAACCCCGCCGCCTCGTTGCCAAACGGCCAATTGAAGGCGCCCACCAAGGCCCGAACGCCGGTTCCGCTACTCCCCGCGGAAAAATGGAAGGTGGAAAATACGACGCTGACCTGCGTGCTGACGCGCGGCTTCGGCGAAGGCGTCGGGCGCGTCGATTTTGGCCTTGAACTCGATGCGCTGGGGATCGGCAATATGTCGCTGGCGCTGGAGCCGAACAAGCGCGAAAGCATCGAGAAACTCGTTGCCCATATCGTGCTCCCGCCTTCGGACAAGGAGATCGCACTGCCCGCTTATGCCGAGTCGGGCATGACCGCCGCAGACCGATATTCGATGTCCATTCGCCTCGACCGTGAAGATCTGGAGAGGCTGACCGAGGCGGCGGCGGATGGCGCCGACGAGATCCGGATCAACGTGGGCGACAGGCGGATGGATTTGCGATCGGGTCCGATCAAGGCGGCGATCGCAGCGTTATTCAATTGCCAGCGCCTTCTCGTGCGAAGCTGGGGCGCCGACCCCGATGCCATGACCGAAGCCGATGGTGGCGACATACCGTGGTTCCGCGACGGCGATCTTCCTTTCGCCGTCAGGAAAACCAGCGCGGGCGGCCTGACGATTGCGGCGGTCAGCGTCGATCGTGCCGGAAAACCGACGGGATGCCGCCTGTTCGTCGTGACCGGCACGCCGGCGGTCGACGCAGTCGCGTGCACCGACATTGTGAAGCGCGGCCGTTTCAAGCCCGCCCGCACCGGCGATCCGGCCGTGCGCTGGGCCGTCGTCAGCCATCGCTGGGCGCGGGGCCGCTAATCGACGAGCGTAGGTGAAGATCATGACGTACAAGCCCGTACCGGAGAAAGAATGACCGTTCTAACCGCGATGCGCTGGACGCTGTTGGGAAGCCTGCTGCTTTATGGCTTGGGGCTAGTCATGGGCGGCTGGCCGATGGCCATTGCCGGAACCCTTGCCATCGCAATCGGCGCGCTGGGGTGTGTCGTCATCCAGCTTGCTCGACTGGTTGGCCGGCGACGGCACAAGCTGGTGGAGAGACCGGAGTGACCCCGAAGATTTGGCAGATGGCGGCCCTTGTTTCGATACTCATCGCCGCCGTGATCCTCGGCGTGTCCGGAAGCTCGAACATCCTGCGAATGCTTGCGATACCTTTCGTGTTTCTGGCCCTCTGGCTGACCAACCAGAGACACGCCGCTGAAAGGCTCGAGCGACATCAAAAGCTCAGCGACGACTCTGACAAGGAGCTATAGGCCGCCATCCTGGCGCGTTGCGAAACCCGCCCCTCCAAAGGCGGTGGAAAATGCCCGTGCACCGGCTATGGTGCCGGTGAAGAGGGAAAAGTTCATGCGGATCAAGGCGTTCGGGCTGCTGGCGATCATGGCGTTCGCGGGGCAAGCCCATGCGCAGGACAAACCGGTCATTGCGCCGGCGCCTGGCTGGGTGAAACCGGTCGCACTGCCGACCGACGGCAAGGATGACGGTCAGCCGGTCCGGATTCTCCTGTCGGACCAGCAAATCGACCTGACGCCGGGCCGGCCGACGATGTTCACCGAGTTCGTGGCCAAGATCCAGACGCCGCAAGGACTGGCGGCGGGCAACATCTCGCTTCCCTGGCGGCCCGAGACCGACGTGCTGACCGTCCACAAGCTCGTCATCCGGCGCGGCGACAAGGCGATCGACGTGCTGGCGTCGGGCCAGACGTTCACCGTCCTGCGCCGCGAGACCAATCTGGAAACGGCGACGCTCGATGGCGTGCTGACCGCGAACATCCAGCCGGAAGGGTTGCAGGTCGGCGACATCATCGATCTCGCGATATCGATTACGTCGCGCGACCCGGTGCTCAAGAACCATGTCGAGGAGATGGCGGGGGCGTGGAACGGCGTGACGATCGGCCGCGCGCACTTGCGCATCCAGTGGCCGTCTGATCTCAAGCTGCGGTTGCGGCAGACCGCGAGCTATGCCGCGCTCAAGCCGGTCAAAGCCGGGGCGACGACCAGCGTCGAATTCTCGGCCGACAACCTTCAGCCTATTTCACCGCCAAAGGGCGCGCCGCCGCGCTACCAGTTGCAACGCATCGTCGAAGCCAGCGACTTTGTCTCCTGGGCGGACCTCGGCGCGTTGATGGCGCCGTTGTACGACAAGGCGTCCGCGGTACCGGCGAGCGCGACGGTGCAAACCGAAATCGCGCGGATCCGGGCGGCCTCCTCCGATCCCGTGGCGCGCGCGGAGGCCGCGCTCGCGCTGGTGCAGGACCGCGTGCGCTATGTCGCGCTGGCGATGGGTGCGGGCGGGCTGGTGCCGGCGGATGCAGAGGCCACGTGGACGCGGCGCTATGGCGACTGCAAGGCCAAGACCGCGCTGTTGCTCGCGATCCTCCACGCGCTCGATATCAAGGCCGACGCCGTGGCGGTGAACGCGATCGCGGGCGACGGGATCGATGCGCGGCTGCCGATGGTCGGATTGTTCAACCACGTGCTGGTCCGTGCGCAGATCGGCGCGCGGACCTATTGGCTGGACGGAACCCGCAGCGGGGACGCCAGCCTCGACCGATTGACCGTGCCCCCGTTCGGCTGGGGCCTGCCGCTGGTCGCCAGCAATGCTCAGCTGGTTCGGCTGCTGCCGCCGCCTTTGGCCAAGCCCAATCAAGTCACCGCGATCAGAATCGACGCCCAGGGCGGGATCGCGATCCCCGCACCGACGCACATCGAAGTCGTGCTGTCGGGGGACGAGGCGATGGGCAGCAGCTTGTGGTTGGCGGGTCTCGTCGGCGACCAGCGCGATCGCACGCTGCGCGATTATTGGCACGCTCAATATGACTTCATCGACATCAAATCGACGAGCGCGGCGTTCGACCCGAAGACCGGCGAGACGCGATTCGTCATGGATGGCCTGGCCAAGATGGACTGGAGCGACGGGTCGTATCAGACCGATGGCACCGGTATCGGCTATCGCGCCGATTTCAGCCGCGACCCGGGTCCCGACCGCGATGCGCCCTTCGCCGTCCCGTATCCGTATTTCACCAAACTGACCGAAACCATCCTGCTGCCGAAGGACTTCGGGGCAACGACCGGTACCGCGGCGAACGTCGACAAGACCGTCGCGGGGATCGAATATCGGCGCACAGCGGCCATCGTCGGCAACGTCTTCACGATCGAAAAGACCGAGCGCAGCGTCGCGCCGGAGTTTCCCGCCGCCGAAGCGCCCGCGGATCAGGCCGCGCTCCGCGCGCTGGCAACCCAGAGCATCTCGATCCGCAAGCCCATCGGGTATCGCCCGAGCGACGCCGACATGACGGCGATGATGGCGGCGGCACCGACGACCGCCGCCGGGTTCCTCAGCCGCGGCAACACGCTGATGGAGCGTGGACGTCTGGACGATGCGATCAAGGATTACGATCAGGCGATCGCGCTCGATCCCGGCAACGTCTGGGCGCACGCCGATCGCGGCATCGCGCTGGTGTGGAAGGATTCGACGGCAGAAGCGACCAGGGAACTCGATGCCGCCGCCGCGCTCGATCCGAAAAATCCCGTCGTCTGGCGCGCGCGCGGCCTGATGGCGGAACGCCGCGGCGCCGCGAAAGACGCGGTTGCGGCCTATACCGCTTCGCTCGTGGCCGAACCCGGCAACGTTTTCGCGCTGACGCACCGCGCCGTGGCCAACCGCGCGGCGGGCGATCCGGACGCCGCGCTCGCCGATGCGACCGCCGCGATCAAGCTCGCGCCCAAGGCGGTCGATCTCTATCTGTTGAGCGCCAATATCCTGCGCGGCCAGGGAAAGCGCGATGCCGCGCTGGCGCAAGCCGCGGCGGTGACCGCCGCCAATCCCGACAACGCCTACGCTTTTGTCGTCGCCGCGGGCATCTATGGGGCTTTCCAGCGGACCGATGACGCGATGCGGGCGTACGATCGGGCGCTGGCGATAAAGCCCGCATCGTACATCTATCTCAACCGCAGCTACGTTCGCCCCAAGGCCGATGTTGCGGGCCGGCTGGCCGATCTCGACGCAGCGCTCAAACTCGACCCGAACTCGGCCGACGCGATTGGCGGCAAGGCTCAGTTGCTGGCGGACAAGGGCGATTTGGCGGGAGCGATCGCGATGTACAGCGTCGCCATCGGGCGGTTGCCGAACGAAACCGAGCTGCTGAGCGGGCGCGGCGTGGTCTATGCCCGCGCGGGGCAAACCGCGCTGGCGGAAAAAGACTTCGCCGCGGTTCGCGCCAAAGCCACCGACGCCAACGCCCTCAACAGCATTTGCTGGTCGAAAGCGACAAGCAACATCGCGCTCGATTCCGCCCTCCAGGATTGCGATGCGGCACTGGCCAAGGAGCCCGGCGTCGCCGCCTATCTCGACAGCCGCGCGTTCGTGCTGCTGCGCATGGGCCGGTACGACGATGCGATCGCGACCTACGACAAGGCGCTCGGCGTATCGCCCGCCCTGGCGGCGTCGCTTTACGGTCGCGCGGTGGCATGGGCGAGTAAAGGCAATAAGGTGAAATCGGACGCCGACGTCGCTGCCGCGGAAGCGGTAGATCCCGACGTACGCGAAAGGTTCGCGCGCTACGGCGTCAAGTTGTCGCGCTGATACGCCGGGCATTCGGACGGA
The DNA here is from genome assembly GCF_028289855.1 of Sphingomonas bacterium. Taxonomy (GTDB): domain Bacteria; phylum Pseudomonadota; class Alphaproteobacteria; order Sphingomonadales; family Sphingomonadaceae; genus Sphingomonas. The sequence goes on from NZ_JAQGKZ010000008.1 coordinate 24,214, forward strand.
TGATCGCACTCTTCGCGTTGCTCGCGATCGGTCAGACGGCGGCGACCGATCCGCCGCCGCCCGACCCATCCAACGACATCATCGTGCGCAGCATCCGCAAGCTCGACGATTGGCGCGCGGTGCTGATTTTTCAGGACGACACGCCCACCTGCCGGGTGGTCAAATCGACCGGTGATGCCGCCATCGACGCAGTCGGCTGCGCCACGATGGTGCAGTGTTTCGTGACGACCAAGCCCCAGTTCGCGGCGCTGAACAACCGCGCGCTGTCGGCCAGCAAGCGCCGGTCGATGCGGCTTGCCGCGAACCGCGCGATGGAGGAATGTTTCAAGACGACGCGCCGGACGATGATGGTCGACCTGACCAATCGCCGCAGCGCGTTGGAGAGCAAGGATCGCGACCGGTGACGCGATGAGCGAGGACCGGGCACCGATGGAGCGCGCGCGCAGGCTGCGCAACCGCGTGGCGATCGTGCCCGCAACGATCGCGGGCGCTGCCCGAGCTAGCTGTCAGGTCGCGCGATCGGCTGGCGGATGATCGCCCGCTACCCTAACATCGTGTTCACCCCAAGCGCCGGGAGACCATCATGATCGTCTACGGATCCACTTTGTCGCCGTTCGTCCGCAAGGTCATGGCGTACCTGTCCGAAAAAGGGCTGAGCGCCGAGCTGGTGCCGTCTGGCATGGGGCGGGGCGGGCCCGAATTCGTCGAGGCGAGCCCGTTCGGCAAGATGCCGGCGTTCCGCGATCCGGGCGGCGATAACGGGGGCGACTTCTTCATTTCGGATTCGACCGCGATCATCACCTATCTCGAGGCGAAATATCCCGAGCCGGCGATGATCCCGGCCGACCCCGCCAACCGCGCGCGGACGATCTGGTTCGAGGAATTCGGCGACACGATGGTCGCGGCGGCGGGTGGCAAGGTGTTCTTCAACCGCATCGTCGCGCCCAAATTCTTGAAGCAGCCGGGCGACGAGGCGGCGGCGCAGGGCGCGATCGACACCGACTTGCCGCGGCTGCTCGACTATCTCGAGCGGATCGTCCCCGACAGCGGCTTCCTGGTCGGCGATGCGATCGGCCTGGCCGACATTTCGGTGGCCAGCCCGTTCGTCAATTTCGCGCATTGCGGCGTCGGCGTGGACGCGGAACGCTGGCCGCGCACGGTCGGCTATCTCGAGGCGATCCTGGCGCGGCCAAGCTTTGCCGCGATGGTCGAGGGCGAACGCCGGATGGTCGCGGCGTTGGGGTGATGCGGTCGATCTAGCCGTCACCCCGGCCTTGTGCCGGGGCCCGCGGTCCGTCAAACAATGTCGTTGATGAGAGAGCGGGTCCCGTGCGTCTACATCCTCGCCAACGCGTATGATGGCATGCTCTATGTCGGTGTGATGTCGAACCTTATCGGTCGCATCGTCCAACATCGCGACGGTGCATTTGACGGCTATACCAAGCGATACGGGATCAAACGGCTGGTTTATTTCGAGACCGCCGACACGATGGACGCCGCGATCACACGTGAAAAGCAACTCAAGCGCTATCGCCGCGAGTTCAAGCGCAACCTGATCGAACGCGACAATCCGGCGTGGAACGACCTTGGGGTTAGCCTCGGTCTTCCGCCACTGGCGTCATAGCCTCGCATCGAGGCGGACCCCGGCACAAGGCCGGGGTGACGAAGAAGCATGTTGCCACACCTCCAAATTGAACCCGCCCGCCGCCCGCGCTACACCCCGGCCATGCGGATCGACTTCATCAAGTGCCACGGGTCGGGCAACGATTTCGCGCTGGTCGATGCGCGCGGGGTCGAGCGTGGCGATGCCGACTGGGCCGCGATCGCCCGCGCGCTGGCCGACCGCCGTGGGGCGGTGGGGAGCGACGGGCTGTTGCTGCTGACCGATGGCGACGGGCAGCACGCATTCGGGATGCGGATGTTCAACAGCGACGGTAGCGAAGCCGAGACGTGCCTCAACGGGCTGCGCTGTGTCGCGCGCGCCGGGTTCGACGCGCTGGGGATCGACCAGGCGCTGGTGCATTTGAAAACCTCCGGCGCCGACGTGCGGCGCGACCCCGATCTGGCGCCCGGGGTGGTGACGATCGGCGAGCTGGCGGGACCGGCGAGCCTCGATGTCGATAGCTGGCCGATGCATATCGGGCGGCACCAGAACGTCCAGATGCCGGTTTCCGGATTGCCGAGCACGCGCGCGTTTACCGCGGTGGCGATCCCCAACCCGCATCTGATCGCGTTCGTCGACAGGGTGGACGACGCCGAGCTGGTCGCGGTCGGGCTGGCCTGCGAGGCGGCGCCCGACTGGCTGCCCAACCGCGCCAACGTGTCGTTCGTCGAGGTGCGCGGCGAGGGCGAATTGTTCGTCCGCACGCACGAGCGCGGAGTGGGGCTGACCGACAGTTGCGGCAGCGCGATGGCGGCGTCGCTGTTCGCGGCGTGCCTGACCGAGCGGACGCGGTTCGACGCAGCCGTGACGCTGCGCAACGCGGGCGGGCTGGTTCATGGCTGCGCGCAGGCCGACGGGATGGTGCGGCTGTCGGGGAATGCCACGTGGGAATGGGCCGGGTCGGCGGCGATCGACCTCGACCGTGCGCTGGCAGGGGATGTGGTGGTCGAGCGGCATTTCAATGAGGAGATCGCGGCCTGGAGTCGGGTGGTAGGCGCGACGGCGCTCGCGCCGGTGCGCCGATAGGCGCAACCGCCCGACCGGACCCGATGGCGGACGAGCGTAGCTCGATCCGGCCGACGGCTTTGCCGGCGGCGTGGAACGGGCATGTGGACAAACGAAAAGCGGCGGAGACTGGCCCCGCCGCTTTCCTTTTTTCACCGGGCGGTGCCGACGGCAAAGCCGTCGGCCGAATCGGCTAGAGCCGTCCGCGGGGGGTCCCATGAAAGCAGTACTTTCATGGGTGCCCTGTCCGGTGATGCGATTGCGCTTGCGCGCATCGGCGCGGGCGTGGCCGCGCCTATCGCATCACTTCTTCGCGTCGATCGCGTCGGCCTTGTTCGCCGCATGATCCTTCATCGCGTCGGCGGCGTTCGAGGCATCGGCCTTCATCGCGTCGGCGGTGTTGGTGGCGTTGTCGACGATCGCGTCGGCCATGTTGTCGGTGCTGTCGACAAGGTTGTCGGCGGCGGCGTCGGCATTGGCGACGACGTTGTCGGCGGCCGGGGTCTTGTTGCACGCGCTGAGCGCGAACAGGCTGACGGCGGCGGTGGCGACGATCAAGGTCTTCTTCATGTAAGGCATCCCCTTTTGGCGGAGTCGAATCATTTGCGCCCGCTGACAACCCTCATGCCGGAAATGGCACAGAGGCGGCAAGCGCGAACTAAACCGCGTCCATCACCGATGGTTGCACGGTTCGTCGCGTTTTCTCGCAAGGGCAGGCAAATAGCAACGCTATTTTCCGGTGCGCGAAAGCGCAGCCCGCAGCGCGGCCGGCGGGAGGCGAAGCCGACCCCGTCCGACGACGCGGCCCTTCGACTGCCTGCAAGGCAGGCGCTCAGGATATGCTTTGCCGCGGCGCGCTGGGGAGCGAGGTCCGTCGCGGCAAAGCCGCGCCGTCGGCCGAGCCGGTCCTTCGAGTGCGCAGGACCGCTCGCCGACCGGGGCGCTCCCCGCGCCGTTGGCGCGCCGCGAAATAGCGTCCCGCTATTTCGCTGGGAGCGCCCGCGCCATCACCAGATGCCCCTTCACCACCGGAACAATCTCACCCGCGGCGGCTTTGAGCGACGGCGCGTCGCCGTTGGCGGCATAGTCGGTCATCAGCGCCAGCGCCTCCTCGTGCGCGGCGACCTGGCCCGCGGCATAGGCCTTGTCGAAATCGGCGCCCTTGAGTTTGCCGAGATCGGCGAGCTTCGCACTCTGCTCGTCGGTCAGCGTCGCGTCGGGGACGATCGCGGGGGCGGCGCCCTCGGCGGCCTTCTTGATCTTGATGGTCGAATCGGTGTGCGCGGCGATCATCTTGGTGGCGAAATCCTTGACCGCGGCGGACGAGGCGTTGGTCGCGGCGAGCCGCGCGGCGGCGATTTCGAACGCGTCGGACTTGGCCGCCTTGTCGGCGAACGCCTGCGCGGGGGTGGCGGCGGCCGCATCCCCGGTCGCGTTCATCGCGACGTCGGTGTTCGACGCGACGTCGGTCACGGTGTTCGTTGTGTCGATGGTCGTGGTTTTGGACCCGCATGCCGCCAGGCCGATGGCGAGCGCGAGCGGGGTGAGATAGCGCAGATTGTGGAGAGTCATGGCCGGCGTCCTTATGGTGGATCGGCGGCTGAACGCTCGACGTTTGGGCGCGTTCCGGGGCGATAGGCGAGGCTGATTTGCGTTAGCACGAATCCCCGGAACACAAGGTCCGCCCCGGCCGTATAGAAGCGGATGACACCGACGTTTCCCTCCCCGTTCCGCGCACCCCACCCCGCCCAGCACGACCTCGAGACATTGCTCGCAGGCCATGTCGCGGCGGCCGATTTCCCGTGCGTCGGCGCCAAGGCGGCGGCAGCCAAGGGCACGCTCGAAGTGCTCGGCTGCACTGCGATCGACAGTTCGTGGGACGACCTGCGCATCCACGACGGGCTGCTCGGCTGGGCGCATACCTATCGCGCCGACCCCGGGCTGTTCCGCAGTCTGGCGGTGGTGTTCGAGGGGCCCGAGGATCTGAGCGAGGCGGATTTCGAGGCCGCGCTATGGGCGCGCGTGCAATCCTTGTCGGACAAGGACGTGTGGCGCGGCCAGGATTACGATGCGCGCGTCAGCGCCGACCCGATGGACCAGCATTTCTCGCTGAGCTTCGGCGGCGAGGCGTTCTTCGTGGTGGGCCTGCACCCCAACGCCAGCCGCCCGGCGCGGCGCTTCGCGCGGCCGACGATGGTGTTCAACCTGCACGACCAGTTCGAGCAATTGCGCGCCGCGGGGCGGTACGAAAACATGCGCGAGAAGATCATGGTCCGCGACGAGGCGGTCGCGGGGAGCCGCAACCCGATGCTCGCGCGCCACGGCGAGGCGAGCGAGGCGCGGCAATATTCGGGGCGCGCGGTCGACGACGAATGGCGCTGCCCGTTCCGGTACGCGGGCGACGCATGAGCGATACGGTCACGATCCCGGAACGGAGCGGGACCGCGTTTACCCTCGCGAAGGGCGCGACGCTGACGGTGATCGACCCGCGCGGCGAGCAAGTCGCCGATCTGCTCGCGTTCAACGCCGACGATATCGGCGAAGCGATCTCATCCGGACGGACGCTCGATTATGCCGAGACGATCTACCTGACGACGGGGCACACACTCTATTCGAACCGCAGCCGCGCGATGCTCGAGATCGTCGGCGACACCGTCGGGCGGCACGATTTCCTGCTGACGCCGTGCTCGGTCGACACGTTCGCGCATTTCTATCCCACGCTGCCGGTGCATCGCGGCTGCTTCGGCAATCTGGCTGAGGCGCTCGCGCCCTATGGCGTGACGCCCGACATGATCCCGACCGCGTTCAATTGCTTCATGAACGTGCCGGTCGACGGCGAGACGGGCAAGCTGCGCGTGCTCCCGCCGATCAGTAAAGCGGGGGACAGCATCGCGTTTCGCGCGGCGATGGATCTGGTGATCGGGCTGACCGCCTGCTCGGCGCCGGACTCGAACGGCGGGACGTTCAAGCCGATCGAGTACCGCGTGGACTGAGGCTGACGAATGACCGCTGGTGGTGGGCTCCGGTCTGTCCGCTGTTAGGCAACCGCGCTTGGATCGCCACCGAAGATCGACACCCCTGCTGAACAACTATAGTTGCTGGGCATGATAATCTCCGGCCCATCCGGCCCGGCAAGGTGTGCCTGCCTTCTGCTGTTACCGATGGTTTCGGCATGCGGTCAGGCTGTTCCGCAGGGCAAGCCGTCCGTCCCGGCGGCGCAGGCCGAAGCGACGGTCGCCGGTTTCTACAAGCAAGTAGTGGCGCGTCATCCGATTGCGGGCATGGGCGATCGAAAGGTCTTCGGGCCGTATTTCAGCAAGGCACTGCTTCGTCGGTTCGACGATAACACGGCCTGCTTCGCCGACTGGTATCGAAAGAATCCCGGCACCACCGACAAGCCGCCGTTCGGCCAGTTGGAGATGGGCGTCTACTCGGGCAGCGATGAGGAATCGACTCCGCAGGCTTTTCGCATCGAGAAGACCGAGCCCGGAAAAGACGGCTCCGCCCGCGTGTATGTGAAACTCACATACGCGGAACCGACATTTAAGCTGCTCTGGAATGTGGCCGCGGTCGTGGTTCGCGAAAACGGCCGGGCCGTCGTCGACGATGTCATTTACTTGCGGGACAAGGACCACCCCGACGAAGGGCGGCTATCGCAGGTTTTGTTGGGGGATGGGTGCAAGGGGCCGCGTTGGGACGGATAGCCGAGGTAAGCCTGGACTCATGCAGCGGGTGTGGATTGTGACCCGCGATGTTGTGCAGGATATTACGGCTTCTCGACCGCGTAGCTCTCAAGGTACCCGCACCTCGTGCAACGCCACGTTTCAACGTCCAGCTGCGCTTTCCTGTCTTCCCGCAAACCCCACCATTTGCTGACGATGGCCTCGCCTTTTTGCCAACGCTCAGGATAGCTTGAGCCGTGGTTGCGACCGACAATGACACCGACCGTCATTGTCCCGCCGCACTTCGCGCATTCCTTGCTCACGCATGCCTCCTTTTACCTGTGGGGTAACGATGTTCCCCATGTCCGCAAATCGAGAACGATCTGCCGACTTATCCGGATGTCCGCAATCGGATCGCCTAGGCCGCGTCGGGCCGCACCGTCTCGCGGCCATACAGCGCCGCGGCCCCCGTCTGGGCAGGGACGGCGCCGCCCAGGTGGAGATAGGCCGGGTCGAAATCGCCCGTCTTGGCCAGCCGGTCCCAATCGTGGATCGCCACGTCGCGCTGGCGGCGATCGATGATGCCGTCGGCGCCGAGCGACTGCAGCGTGCGGTTGACGTGGACCGAGGTCAGCCCGAGCATGTCGCCCATCTGCTCCTGCGTCACCGGCAGCTCGAACCGCTCGCGCACCGCCAGCCCCGCGGCTTCCAGCCGGAGCGCCATTTCGCACAGGAAATGCGCGGTCCGCGCGCGGGCGTCGCGCCGCCCCAGGTTGAGCAGGGATTCGCGGAAGATCGACCCCTCGACCAAGGTCTCGCGCCACATCGCACGGCCGACCGCGGGATGATCGGCCGCCAGCGCGGTGATCGCCTCGACCGGGATATACGCCGCCTCTACCCGGCCGATCGCCTGGACATTGTGGTCGGCGACATCGAGCAGTGAATTCTGCAGGTCGACCAGGTCGCCCGCCATGTGCAGCGACAGGATCTGGCGACCGCCATTGCCCGCGACCTTGTGGCGCACCGCGAAGCCAGAGAGCAGGACGCACGAATAGCCGGCCTTCTCGCCTTCGTGGACGATGAACTGGTTGGGGGCCAAATGGCGGATCTTGTGCGGCAAATCGAGCAACGCGGCACGATCGGGGTCGCTGAGCGCCGCCCAACGCTGCAACTTGCGCAGCATCGGCGTGAGCGGGGAGAGTGGGAGGATGGACATGGCGGCTCCGCAGTCAGGGCGGGAGCGCGTCGCATCTCTCAGTCAGCGGGACGCCGGGGTCGGCCGCTAATGAAGCCGCCCTATACCCGTTTTCGTCGGCCACCTAACTTTTGTTATGAAGTCAGCCGGTAATATTCACGACGTCGCGGAAGTGAATTTCGGTCCGCTCGCCGCTGTCGCGGTTTTCGATCTCGATGCGACAGGACAGGCAAAGGTCGCCGTCGACCACCTCGGCACACATGATGTGACGCGCCGCGGTTTCGGCATGGTGCCGCGCCGCCGCCAGATCGGGCATGTCCTTTCCCTCCTCGTCGCGCGTGACGGTGCCGCATTCGTGGAGGTGGAAGAAATAGTGCGCCATATCGCGTCAACCGGCATGCGGCGAAGTCGTTGCATGGGTTGATGCAGGTGAAGGAGATTTTGCGCGAGGCGGCGCGAAAAACCGGCCTCCGCCCGCCGCCGCAAAAAACTTCCGCCGACTGCGGAACTCTGCGCCCGAAACGACATTTCTGCCGTCGCCATAACGCAAAGGAGGTGAAAATGCAGACCGACAATCTCGACTATTTCCGCCGCCGGGCGCACGAGGAACGGCAGATCGCCGCGACGTGCGAGGACAATGCGGTTACCGCCGCGCACCTCAAGATGGCGGAAGAATATCAGAAGCGCGTTGACGAACTGAACGACCAGCCGGGGCTGGCGCGGGTGGTCTAGTGTTAATCGCCGCCAAATTCACGACCGCCTGGATATGGGACCGGACAGCCCGATTGCGGCCCCACGCGTCGTTACGAATGCGACATGACTCCTCGCGCCCGCGCTGTTAGGCTCGCCGCATGTCCCGCACGACGGCTGACCCGCATATCGTCGGCTATCCGTCGACAAGCCGACCCGCCGCGCCCGTCGCCGAGACACGCGGATTGGGGCGCTGATGCCCGCCGATCCTCCCGTGCTGCCCTTCGCCGATCTGGTCCTGCTCGACCAGGACGCCGACGAGTCGCCCGATCCGGTGCGGGTCATGGCCCAAACGACGATCGGCTGCTTCGCGCCGTGCCCCGATGCGCCCGGCGCGTACATCCCCGGCTATCTGACGGTGAATTATCTCCTCAAGCTCGCGACGTTCAGCGATTTCGCCGCGAAGGCGCGGGCGCGGCGGCTCGGCCTGATCCTGCGGGCGCCGGTGCTGGCCGGGATGCTGGGCGTGCTGGCGGTGGTGATCGCGTTCATCATCGAGATCGATCCGCCGCCAGGGTCGGGGGGACTCACCGACAATGGCCTGTTCCGGTTCGGCCTGATCGCGGTTGCCGGCGCGATCGCGTTCACCGTCCTGGTCTACACCGTCAATGGCCGGTCGGCGACGAAAGGGTGGCGCGCGATGGTCGCGCTGCCGGAACCGTTATGGGCGGACCTGTGCGACGATTACGAGCGGCACCGGGCGGCGGTGACAGCGCTCAAGGACGAGCATGCCGGGCCCGGATCGTTGCACGGGGCGGTCGGGCGGACCATGGCCGACAACGCGATCGAGGGAGTCGCGGGCGCCGTGATGCCCGCCGGCCTCGCCAAACTCGCCGCGCACCTCACCAGCGACGCCATGCATGGCGAGCCGGGGGAGGCCGACGTCGGGCGCGCCAAGGGTGAAGCGATCGGCGACATGCTGTCGGCGCTGTTGCGCGCCTATCGCCGCACGACGGGGCGGACGCCGCTCCGCCTGTCGAATGCGGCGTTCGAGGAGATAGAGTCGGTGAGCGCGCAAGAGCTCACGGCGCTGGCCGAGTAAGCCGGCGTGTAAGAAAATATCCAGATAGGTTATTTGTGCTTGACAGCGTTGCGCTGTTTGGGTACATATCGGGAACGCTGAAGAATTGCGAGTCGGGCACGAGCCGACGACATTAGCGACGCTAATGTCGAGACGGCGAGTGCCGGCCAGCGAGCCGGAGGCTCGTCCGACGAGCCTGCCCTGAGCGCCTGCCTTGCAGGCAGTCGAAGGGCGACTTTTGCCGCGGCGGCCGGTGCACATTGATTATTTTCAACGGAGCAGGCGCGATGTGAATTCGCGCCGTCGACCGGACCTGCGTTCTGCCGGCCATCATTCGGCGAATCGGAAATTGGCACCGCTAATTTTTTGTTTCATGGGAGGGAGAAGAACGTGGCGCCCCCAAAGGATAGCGGCGAGAACGACGCGATTGCCCGGCATGCGGACGGCCAGCCGCAGCGGCGGCGCAAGCCGAAGGCCGACGCCTTTACACCCGAAAAGCGCCAGCGTTTTCTCGACGCGCTGGCCTATACGTGCAACGTCAGGATGGCGTGCGGCCATGCCGGAATCGACGTGTCGACGGCTTATTACAACCGCGGGCGCGACCCGGTGTTCGTCGAGCAATGGCGCGATGCGCTGGCGACGGGATACGACGCGCTGGAGGCGCTGGTGCTCGAACATGGCGGCGCGGGCCAGGCGCTGGAGCCGGCCGATCCGACGCACGTGGCCGCCGACGCGCCGCCGTTCGATTTCGACCGCGCGTTGGCGGTGCTGCGCCAGTATCGCGGGCGGCGCGACGGCCAGCATGTCCGGCATGGCGTGCGGCCGATCGCGGCGACTCGCGAAGAGACCAATGCGGCGTTGCGCAAGGCGCTGGCGGCGGCGCGCAAGCGGATGGCGGTCAAGCCCGAATGACGGAGGTATCCAGCGACTTCACCGACGACCGCGCGCTGATCGACGAGTTGGCGGCGCTGCCGCCGGACGAGCAGGGCCGCGCCTTGCGGCAATTGACGCTCGACCAGCGGCGCGAGCTGATCGCGCGCTGGCCGATCTGGGCGCATCGCGGCCAATTGTCGCCCGACGGCGAACCGTTGGTCTGGCTGATCCAGGCCGGGCGCGGCTTCGGCAAGACGCGCGCTGGCGCGGAATGGGTGACCGAACTTGCCCGGGACGTGCCGGATGGGCGCTTCGCGCTGGTCGGCGCGACGCTCCACGATGCGCGCCGCGTGATGGTCGACGGCCCCGCAGGCGTGCTGACGGTGGCGCGGTCGCGCGGGCTGGAAGCGCGCTGGTGGAAAGCGAGCGGCGAAGTGCGGTTCGGCAACGGCGCGATCATGACGGTCTATTCGGCTGGCGCGCCAGAGATGCTGCGCGGCCCGGAGCATCACGCCGCGTGGTGCGATGAGGTCGGCAAATGGGGCCATGGCGGCGAGGCCGCGTTCAGCAATCTAATGCTGGGATTGCGCCGCGCGGAAAATGCGCGCGTGCTAGTAACCACGACGCCGCGCTCGACTGCGCTGGTCAACCACGTCGTCGCGCTGGCGAAGAAAGCCGATGCAATCACGCAAGGACGGAGCCGCGACAACCCGCATTTGCCGGCCAGCTTTCTGGCGGCGATGATGGACCAATATGGCGGCACCCGGCTCGGCCGGCAGGAACTCGACGGCGAATTGCTCGACGATCATGACGGTGCGCTGTGGACCCGGAGCGTCATCGAGGCGTGCCGGATCGCGCCCGCCGACGCGCCGGTGCCGACGCGCGTGGTGGTGGCGGTCGATCCGCCCGCCGGGGGCGAGCGCGAGGACGAGGGATCGGGGCAGGGCGACGCGTGCGGGATCGTCGCGGTCGGGCTCGGCGAGGACGGGCTGGGCTATGTGCTCGAGGACGCCAGCATCGCGGGGGTCAGCCCCGCGCGCTGGGCGGCGGCGGTCGCGGAGTGCGCTGAGCGGCAAGGCGCCGACCGCGTGGTGGCGGAAAAGAACCAGGGCGGGGCGATGGTCCGTGCGGTGCTGCAAGGGGCCGACGTTACGCTGCCGCTGGTGCTGGTCCACGCCAGCCGCGGCAAGGTCGCGCGCGCCGAGCCGGTGTCGCTGCTCTACGAAGCGGGCAAGGTGCGCCACGCCGGCGCGTTCCCCGCGCTGGAGGATCAATTGTGCGGGATGCTGACCGGCGGCGGCTATGCCGGGCCGGGGCGGTCGCCCGACCGCGCGGATGCGCTGGTGTGGGCGCTGAGCGAATTGTTGTTGAAGCGAGTGCGGAAGGTGGGGGTGCGGCGAATGTAAATTCCTCCCGTGCCGGGGAGGAATGGCTTACTTCACCAGCGCCTTGACCGCGTCCAATCGCGTGGGGTCGGCGCCGAGTTTGGCATAGGCGGCGCGGGTCGCACTCTCGTCGAGGCGGTCGGCGGCGGCGTCGAACGCGGCGCAGAAATCGATCGCCGCGGGGGTCGCGTGGCGCGCGGCGCGGACGGCGCATTTCTGGCTATAGGCGATCACCCCGTCGGGGCCGTCGCGGGTGGCGATGCGGTCGCGTTGCTTGATCGCGCGCGCGACGTCGTCGGTGGCGATCCCGGCCACGGTCGGCGGTGCGGGCGCCACGACGGGCGCGGGCGGCGACGGCGCGGCGAAACCCGACGGCGTGAGCAGCCGGCGGACCTGGCGCAGCCCGGATGACGCGAACGCGCTGGCACGGACGTCGTCGCCGCGCAGGATCTGGACGACATGGCCGGGCACGCCGGGCAATGTCATCGCCATTGCGGGCAGCCCGACGAACACCAGGATCATGCCGAGCGTCGCGCCGCCATGGCGCCGCGGCGGCATCGGATAGGGCGAGGCGACCCAGGCGTGCGCGGGGGCGATATCGACCATCGGAATATTGGCGGCGCGCTCCTCGACCGCGGCGGCGCGGCGCAGGCGTTCGGCGATCGCGGCATAAGCCGTGTTGATCGCGCGGGTGCGATCGGCCGCGTCGGGCATGTCGCCGGCGGTGTCGGGATGAACCTGGCGCAGCAACGCGCGGCGCTTGGCGCGGACCGCCACGAGGTCGGCATCGGGCTTCAGGCCGAGCACCGCATACGGGTCGGCCGGGTCGATCGCTGGTTTCTGTCGGCGGGCGGCCATGTGTTTGAGCGTGCGACGAAATCGGGGCCGGGGCAAGCATGGAGAATTCCTCCCCGGGACGGGGAGGAATTAGGAAGGAAAATCATGAAACTCTTCCAACGAAAAACGGCGCCCGCCGACGCGCGGCCGCCGTTGTCGCGCTACGGTGCCGCCACCATCGTCGGCGACTGGCCGCGCAGTTACGATGCGCAAGTCCGCGCCGGGTTCGTCGACAACGCGATCGCGCAGCGTAGCGTGAAGCTCGTCGCGGAAGGCGTGGCGGATGCCCCGCTGGTCGCCTCGTCGCCCGAATTGGCTGCGCTGATCGGTGCCCGCTCAGCGGGGCAATCACTGCTGGAGGCCATCGCGGCGCAACTGTTGCTCCACGGCAATGCGTTCGTGCAGGTGCTCGACGACGGGCGCGGGCGCGTTGGCGAGCTGTTCGCGCTGCGCCCCGAACGCGTCGCCGAGGACCGGCTGATCGTGTCGCTCGCGACGTTCCTGGCGGGCGCGGCGCCAAGCGTGCCGCTGGTCGAGGTGCGCGAGGCATAGCGGCAGGCGCGGTGCTCCGGCGCAGGCCGGAGCCTTGGCGGCTCCCGCATCGCTCTCCTTCCAGCGCTCCGGCCTGCGCCGGAGCACATCATCTAATAATCGAGGTCGCCATGGACACCCTCTCCACCATCGCGCTCACCTGGCGGATCGAGCGGCGCGACGGGGTCGCGGCCGGGCTCACGAGCCACGAGCGCGACCTGACGATCGACGGCTTCGCCTATCGCGCCGCGCCCGGGATGACGCCATCGGCGATCCGGCGTTCGGCTGATTTGGATGCCGACACGATGGATGTGAGCGGTGCGCTGGGCGGCGCGGCGATTGGGGAGGCGGATTTGCTCGCGGGCCGGTGGGACGGCGCGCGCGTGGTGGTGCGCGCGATCGATTGGATCTCGACCGAGGTCATCGCCGAACTGGGCGAGGGGCGGATCGGGCAAGTCGAGCTGCGCGACGGATCGTTCACCGCCGAGCTCGCCGGGATCGCCGCGTTGCTCGACCGCCCGGTATGCGAGGCGACCTTGCCCGAATGCCGCGCCGAGCTGGGCGACGCGCGCTGCCGCGTGGCGATGGCGGGGCGGCGGCGCTTCGCGCGGGTGACGGCGAGCGAGGACACGCTGCTGACGGTCGATACCGACGAGCCGCTCGCGAACGCCTATGGCAATGGCCTGCTGCGCTGGATCGGCGGGGGCAATTCGGGGCTGGAGAGTGCGATCGCCGCGTCCGACGGCGCGACGCTGACTTTACGTAGCCCCCCGCATGTCGACCCCGCTGGCGCGCTCGTCGAGCTGATCGAGGGATGCGACAAGAGCCTCGCGACGTGCGCCGCGCGGTTCGCCAACGCTGCCAATTTCCGCGGCGAGCCGTATCTGCCCGGGATCGACCTGCTGACGCGGTATCCGGGCGCGTGACAATATCTTCGGCGCGCGCGCTCGTGCGGGCGCGCGAGGCGTTGGGGGTGCCGTTCCGGTTGCACGGGCGCGATTTGCGTGGGCTGGACTGCGTCGGGTTGGCCGCCTGGGCGTGGGCGGTAGAGGTGCCGACCGGCTACCCATTGCGCGCCGCGCCGCGCGCGCGAATCGAGGCCGAATTGGCGGCGATGGGGTTCGGCCCCGGCGGCGGCCCCGGCGCGGTCGTGCTGGTCGCACCGGGGCCGGGGCAGCTTCATCTCGGCATCTCAACTGGCAGCGGCGTGATCCACGCCGACGCGGGCCTGCGCCGCGTGGTCGAGCGGGCGGCGCCCTTGCCCTGGGCCGTGCTGGGTTGCTGGATTCGGGAGGCGTGAATGGCGACGCTGGTTTTGAGCACTGTCGGACGGCTGATCGGCGGCCCCGTGGGCGGCGCGATCGGCGCGCTGGTCGGGCAGCGGATCGACGGCGAATTGTTCAAGCCCAAGGGGCGCGAGGGCCCGCGGCTGACCGACCTCGCGCTCCAGACGTCGAGTTATGGCAGCCAAATTCCGCGCGTGTTCGGGACGATGCGTGTCGCGGGCAACGTGATCTGGTCGACCGATTTGATCGAAAGCCGCACCACCAGCCACCGCAAGGGCCAGCCGTCGAACACGACCTACAGCTATGCCGCTTCCTTCGCAGTGTTGTTGTCAGCGCGCGCGATCCAGGGGGTGGGGCGGATCTGGGCCGACGGCAATTTGCTGCGCGGGAGCGCGGGTGACTTCAAGACGCCGACGGGCTTCCGGCTGCATTCGGGCGGCGAGGACCAGCCGCCCGACCCGCTGATCGCGTCGATCGAGGGCGCGGGCGCGACCTCGGCGCACCGCGGCTGCGCCTATGCGGTGTTCGAGAATATGCAGCTTGGCGATTTCGGCAACCGCATCCCGTCGCTGACCTTCGAGCTGATCGCCGATGCGGGCGCGGTCGGGGCCGGTGCAATCGCCGCCGAACTGGCGGGCGGCGCGATCGCCGATGCCGGGGTGGCAGCGACGGTCGATGGCTTTTCGGCCTATGGCGCGTCGGCGCGCGAGATCGCCGGGTTGCTGGCGATGGCGAGCGGCGCGCGGTTCGCTCCCGCCGGCGGTGCGCTGGCGATGACCGATGCCGTCGAGCCGGTTGTCGCGGTCGCCGATGACGGGTTCGCGGCGCCGGGCGCGCAGGCCGGGACACGGCGCACGGTGATGCCGGTCGAGCGCGTGCCCAGGGCGCTGAGCGTCGCGTATTACGACCCGCTCCGCGATTACCAGACGGGCGTGCAGCAAGCGCGGCGGCCGGGCGCGGGGACGCGCGACGAGCGAGTCGACGTGCCCGCCGTGCTGAGCGCGGCAACCGCCAAGGCGCTGGCCGAGACGCTACTCCGCCGCGCCGAGACCGAGCGCGAGCAGCGGACGATCGCGCTGCCCGCCGAGGCGGCCGGAATCGCACCGGGCGCACTGCTGGCGATCGACGGCGAAGCGGGGCGCTGGCGCGTGACCGAGGCGTCGCTCGAGGCGATGGTGACGACGCTGACATGCGCGCGCGTCACGCCGCCCGGGCCGGTGGCGAGTGCGTCGCCAGGCCGCGCCCTGCCCGCCCCCGACCTGGTTGCGGGCGCGACGATTCTCCACGTCGCCGAACTGCCTGCTTTGAGCGATTCGCCCAACACCGCGCCGCGCCTGTCTGTGATGGCGAACGGGACCGAGCCCGGCTGGCGCCGCGCGAGCATCCTCTACAGCCTCGACGATGGCGCGAGCTGGCGCGACGGCGGCGCCAGCGCGGCGCCCGCCATCCTCGGCACGATCGCAACCGCGCCTGGCGCGGCGCCCGCGACGCTGATCGACCGCGCCAGCGTCATCGAGGTCGAGCTGGCGCGCGCCGATATGGTGCTGGGCGATGCCGACGACGCCGCGCTCGACCACGGCGCCAATCTCGCGCTGGCCGGCGACGAATTGCTCCAGTTCGGCCGGGCGGAACAGATCGATGACACGCGCTGGCGGCTGTCGGTGCTGTGGCGCGGGCGGCGGGGGACCGAGGCCGCGGCGGGCGCGCAGGCGGTCGGCGACCGATTCGTGCTGCTGGCGATCGATTCGGTCGCCACGATCGACGTGCCGGTCGCCGCGATCGGATCGGGCGTCAGCGTGCTGGCGAGCGGGATCGGCGACACCGGCGGCCCGGCCGCGGGCGACTGTGCGATCCTTGGCGGCTCGGTGCGGCCGCCGAGCCCGGTCCAATTGCGGCTGGCGACGGTCGACGGCACGCCGGTGCTGACCTGGGCGCGCCGCAGCCGCGCCGGGTTCCGCTGGATCGACGGCGGCGATGTGCCGCTGGTCGAGGAAAATGAAGCCTATCGCGTGTCGATCGTGCCACTGTCGGGGACGCCACGCAGCATAACGCTGGCGGATCGGATCTGCCCGCTCGAGACCGGCGAGGCCGCGAGCGGGACGATCATCGACGTCCGCCAGATCGGCACACTCGGCGAATCGCCCGCCGCACGACTCGTTATTCCCTGAAGAAAGCCGCTGCTATGACCGACACCACAGACCGCTTCGCGCTGCCGCTGCTCCAACCCGGCCAAGCGCAGAAGGAAATGTTCCACAACGAGGCCCTCGCCGCGCTCGACCTGGTCGTTCAGCCCGCAGTCGAGGCGATCGGAGTCGATACGCCACCAGGCGCACCCGAATCGGGCCAATCGTGGATTCTGGGCAACGCGCCCACCGGCGCCTGGGCGGGCAAGGCGAAACATGTGGCGGGCTGGTCGGCGTCCGGGTGGCGGTTCGTCGCGCCGGTCGAGGGCATGGCGGTGTGGGTCGCGGCCGATGCGCTTACGGTCAGGTTCCGGGACAGCGACTGGGCATTAGGCGAGGAGACGGCGGCGCATCTCGTCATCGGTGGCGACGCGGTGGTCGGCCCTCGGCAGGCGGCAATTCCGGACCCGTCGGGCGGCACGGTGGTCGATACCGAATCACGCACCGCGCTTGCCGCGATTCTCGCTGCGTTGCGCGCGCACGGCCTGATCGCGAGCTGAAGTCCAAAGCGGCGTAAAACCGGCAAAAAGTGTTGCGCCAGCGCCACAGCGGGGCCGCTTTGTTTCGCTTGCGCGGAAACCAACCATTGAGTAGTGAGTTTGCGCTGTCCGTAGTGACATTTCGAAAGGGGATATAGATGCGCAAGCTAGCCATTGCCGTGGCGCTCGCTTCAACCGCACTTGCGACGCCCGCGCTGGCGCGCGACAAGGCGTGGTATGTTGGCGTCGAAGGCGGCGCGATGATTGTCGAAGACATACATTTCGACATCACGACCGGTACTACCGTGACCAAGGACGCCGCTCAGGTCGATCACGACTATGGGTACGATGTCGGCGGTAACGTCGGGTACGATTTCGGAATGTTCCGGATCGAAGCCGAAGTCGCCTACAAGAGTGCCAACATCAACAATTGGCGCTCGACGCTTCGTACCCCGGCATTCAATGCCGCCGGTGGCGCCGTGTTCGCGGTTCCGGGCAGCTTCAACTATGCCGGTGGCACCACCTCGGCGTTGAGCTTCATGGTCAACGGCATGCTCGACTTCGGCGACGATGACGGCATCCAGGGCTTCGTTGGCGGCGGTGTCGGCGTTGCTCGCATCAAGGCGGGCAAGTACGCGCTGAACACCTACGGCTCGTTCCTCGACGATTCGGACACCGTGTTCGCCTGGCAGGCGATCGCCGGTATCCGCGCGCCGATCACCAGCCATATCGACGCGACGCTGAAGTATCGCTTCTTCAACGCCGAGAACGTCAAGCTGGTCGACGTCTCCGGTCGCACGCTGGACGGGCGTTTCCGCTCGCATAGCCTGCTCGGCGGCTTCACCTTCAACTTCGGCGAGCCGCCGCCGCCGGTCGTGGTCGCTCCGCCGCCGGCGCCGCTGCCGCCGCCGCCTGAGCCCACGCCGCCGCCGCCGCCGGTTGCGATCCCGTGCTCGCCTGGTCCGTTCATCGTGTTCTTCGATTGGGACAAGTCGGATATCACGCCGGAAGCGGCGTCGATCCTCGACAACGCGATCGGTCAGTATGCGAACTGCGGCAATGCGCAGGTCATGCTGGCGGGTCACGCCGACCGTTCGGGTTCGGCGCAGTACAATGTGGGCCTCTCGCAGCGTCGTGCCGACGCGGTGAAGGCGTACATGGTTGCGCATGCGATCCCCGAAGCGGTGGTCACCGAGCAGGCGTTCGGCGAAAGCCGCCCGCGTGTCGAGACCGCCGATGGCGTCCGCGAAGTGCAGAACCGTCGCGTGGAAATCACCTACGGCCCGGGTTCGGGTTCGTAAGCGAACTTCCTTCGCAGACAAGAATTGGGGGTCCGGGAAACCGGGCCCCTTTTTCGTTGCGCGACAGGAAAATAGCGGCGCTATTTTCCGCCCGGTCGCGCAACCGGCCGGCGAGTGCGCAGCGTCTCGGCCGACGACGCGGCTTTGCCGCGGCGCCTTAGCCTTCTACACCTCTCCCGCTTGCGGGAGAGGGCTAGAAAACCACCCGCTCCTCGACAAATTCCGCACTTGCGATAGAGCCGTCGCATCACGATCTGGCGCAGAGCCGGACGCTCCGTCTGCACTTCGAGGACTCACATGAAAATCACGATGATCGGATCGGGCTATGTCGGCCTGGTGTCGGGCGCCTGCTTTTCCGATTTCGGGCATGACGTGGTGTGCGTCGATAAGGACGAGAGCAAGATCGCCGCGCTGCACGCCGGGCGGATGCCGATCTACGAGCCCGGGCTCGAGCAGCTCGTGGCGTCGAACGTCGCCGCGGGGCGGCTGACCTTCACCGCCGATCTGGCCGGCGCGGTCGCGGGCGCCGATGCGATCTTCATCGCGGTGGGCACCCCGTCGCGGCGCGGCGACGGCCATGCCGACCTGACCTACGTATTCGAAGCGACCAGGGAAATCGCCGCGGCTGTGACCGGACCGGTGGTGGTCGTCACCAAATCGACCGTCCCGGTCGGCACCGGCGACCGAGTCGAGGAAATCCTCCGCGAGGAACGCCCCGACCTGGAGATCGCGGTGGTCTCCAACCCCGAATTCCTCCGCGAAGGTGCCGCGATCGGCGACTTCAAGCGCCCCGACCGGATCGTCATCGGGACCGAGGACGAGGCCGCGCGCCAAGTGATGCGCGACGTCTATCGCCCGCTCTACATGAACGAATCGCCGATCCTGTTCACCGGGCGGCGGACGTCGGAGCTGATCAAATACGCCGCCAATGCGTTCCTCGCGACCAAGATCACCTTCATCAACGAAATCGCGGATCTGTGCGAAGCGGTCGGTGCCAACGTCCAGGACGTGTCGCGCGGGATCGGGCTCGACAACCGCATCGGCGGCAAGTTCCTCCATGCCGGGCCGGGCTATGGCGGGTCGTGTTTTCCCAAGGACACGCTGGCGTTGCTCAAGACCGCCGAGGATTACGAGACCCCGGTGCGGATCGTCGAGGCGGTGGTGTCGGTCAACGACACGCGCAAGCGCGCGATGGGGCGCAAGATCATCAAGGCGCTGAGCGAGGACGCCAAGGGCAAGACCGTCGCGATCCTGGGGCTGACGTTCAAACCCAACACCGACGACATGCGCGACGCGCCGAGCCTGGCGATCGTCCAGAGCCTGCTCGATGCGGGCGCGATCGTCCGCGCCTACGATCCCGAGGGGATGGAAGCGGCGAAGGCGATGATGCCCGACATCACCTATTGCAAAAGCCCGTACGAGGCGGCGGCCGACGCCGATGCGGTGGCAATCGTGACCGAATGGGACATTTTCCGGGCGCTCGATCTGAAGCGGCTCGCCGGGGTGATGACCGCGCCGGTAATGGTCGATCTGCGCAACGTCTATCGGCCCGAAGACGTCCGGCGCGCGGGGTTCGCGTATTCCTCGGTCGGGCGCTGATCGCGCACGGGTCGTGGCCCAAGTGATTGATTAGCCCCGATTTGGTTTCGTCTGTGCTTGGCCGCTGACAGGCGCGAGCCTAGCCTTTCCTCGTTCTGGGCGCGCATCCAGCGCGGCCAAGGCTGCGAAGGGAGAGAGCGATGATCAATTCGAAAATCGGTCGTACGATGGCCTATGCGGTGCTCGCGCTGGGCGCCGGACTGGCCGCAGCGTCTCCGGCGAACGCCACCGGCCCCGAGCCGATCTACGACATCTATTATTACGACGACGCGTCGCACACGACGCTGGTCGGGCACGATCACCAGGTCTGCTACTATTTCGGGATCGGCTACGACCAGCCGACCGACGGCACGTGGACGCAATATTCCGACTATGTGCAATATGGCACCTGCGACCACGGCGTGCTCGGCCCGCTCTGACGCTATTCCGGCGGCGGCGGCGTTTGTGCGCCCGCCGCCGTCGCCGATGTCCTCCACGCCAACCGGTCGAGATTGGACTAGGAGAGCTGGTCCTGCCCGGTTACGACATGTGCGCGAGGCGGGGATCGGTGATGGTGCAAAGAATACGGGGCTGGGTCGGGCGCCATCCGCGGTGGTCGATCTTTATCGGCCTCGTCACCGCGCTGCTGCTCTGGTCGGCGCTGCGCCCGACGCCAAAGACTTATGAATATGTCACGCAAGCCGTCGACAAGGGCGAAGTCGTGCGCCGCGTCACCGCGTCGGGCAAGCTGCGCGCGCTGAACACGATCAAGGTCGGCGCCGAAGTGTCGGGGCAGATCACGCGCGTCTTCGTCGATTTCAATTCGCCGGTGACCAAGGGGCAAGTGCTCGCCGAGATCGATCCCACGCGGCTTCGGGCGCGGGTCGCGCAAACCCGCGCGCAGGTCGCGCTGGCGCAGGCATCGCTGGCGCAGGCGGAGGCATCGATCAGCCGCGCCCAATCGGATGCCGGCACCCAGGAACGCGATTATCGACGCCGCGCGTCGCTGGCGAAGGGCGGGTTCATCTCGACCGCCGGGCTGGACACCTCCGCGAACGCACTCGCGGCGTCGCGCGCCGGCGCGCGCACC
>NZ_JAQGKZ010000019.1 GCF_028289855.1 Sphingomonas bacterium
GCATCGGGCGACCCCTATTTCTCGCACCCGATCGAAGTCGCGGGCATCCTGACCGACCTCCACCTCGACGATGAGACGATCGCAACCGCGATTCTCCACGACACGATCGAGGACACCGTCGCCACTCCCGAACAGATCCACAAATTGTTCGGCGAGAATATCGCGCGGATGGTCGACGGCGTCACCAAGCTGTCGAAGATCGAGGCGCAGTCGGACACCGAGCGCGCCGCCGAAAATTTGCGCAAGTTCCTGCTGGCGATGTCCGACGACATCCGCGTGCTGTTGGTCAAGCTCGCCGACCGGCTGCACAACATGCGCACGCTGCACCACATCCCGAGCCCGGAGAAGCGCAAGCGCATCGCGCGCGAGACGATGGATATCTACGCCCCGCTCGCCGAGCGGATCGGCATGTACGAGTTCATGAAGGAGATGCAGACGCTCGCCTTCGCGCAGCTCGAGCCCGACGCTTATGCCTCGATCTCCAAACGGCTCGAACAATTGCAGGACGGCGGCGGCGACCGCATCGCCAAGATCGGCTCCGGCCTTAAACTGCTGCTGTCGCGCCAGGGCGTCGATACCGACATATCGGGCCGCGAAAAGCATCCCTATTCGATCTGGAAGAAGATGGGCGAGCGCCACATCAGCTTCGAGCAGCTGTCCGACATCATGGCATTCCGCGCGATCGTCCCGACCGAGGAGGATTGCTATCGCGCGCTGGGCGTCATCCACCGCCGCTGGCCGTTCGTCCCCGGCAAGTTCAAGGATTACATTTCGACGCCTAAGCGCAACGGCTATCGTTCGCTCCACACATCGGTGATGCACGCCGGCGACACCCGCGTCGAAATCCAGATCCGCACGGAGGAAATGCATGCCGAGGCCGAATACGGCCTCGCCGCGCATTGGGCGTACAAGACCGGCAAGGTCCGCGCCGACACGCAGCACAGCTGGATCAGCGACCTGGTCGAGATTCTCGAAACCGCCGACAGCCCCGAGGAATTGCTCGAGCACACGCGGATGGCGATGTACCAGGATCGCATCTTCGCCTTCACGCCCAAGGGCGAGCTCCACCAATTGCCCAAGGGCGCGACCCCGATCGATTTCGCCTATGCGGTCCACACCGACCTCGGCGACCAGGCGGTCGGCGCCAAGATCAACGGCCGCCACGTGCCGCTCCGCACCGTGATCGACAATGGCGACCAGGTGCAGATATTACGCTCGAAGGCACAGACGCCGCAGCCCAATTGGCTCAACTTCGCGATCACGGGCAAGGCGCGCGCGGCGATCCGCCGTTCGCTGCGGCTGACCGACCGCAAGGAAACGCGCACGCTGGGCCGCAAGCTGTACGACGAGATCGTCCAGCGGCTCCCCGCGCCGCTCAGTGTCGATGCGGTCAAGACCGCGCTCAAGAAGCTCAAGCTCGCCAGTGAAGATGCGTTGCTCGAAGCGGTCGCGCGGCGGCGGATCACCGACGCCGAGTTGATGGAAGCGTTGATGCCCGGCTCCGCAGGCACCGACGCCGGCCGCGCGCTGCCCCAGCAATCGGCGGTATCGATCACCGGGCTGACTCCTGGCGTCGCCTATATGCTCGATTCCTGCTGCCACCCCGTTCCGGGCGACCGCATCGTGGGCTTGCGCCGCCCCGACCAGGAAATCGCGGTCCACCGCATCGATTGCCCGGTACTCGCCAAATCTGACGATGCCGACTGGGTCGATCTCGCCTGGGGCGACAAGGCCGAAGGCGGCATGGCGCAGATCGAGGTCACGCTGAAGAACGAGCCCGGCGCGCTCGGCACCGTATCGACCATCATCGGCCAGCACCGCGCCAACATCATCAACATCCGTTTCGATTCGAGCGACAGCGGGTTCCACACCAACCAGATCGACCTGGAGGTGCGCGATGCAGCGCATCTGGAGAAGCTGATGACCGCGTTACGCGCCGCCGACGCGGTGAATGCGGTGGTGCGGCCCTGACCCTCCCCTTGCGGGGAGGGCGGCCATGTTTAATTCGCGTGGGCCAGCGCCACGGCGTCGGGGCCGGCCGGAAAGCGGAGCTGACCGGACACGTCATTCGCCGCCAGCCACACCGCTTCCGCCACGTCGCTCTCGCGCGTCACCATGGTGGGCGTCGCAAACCCTGCGAAGATCGGTTCGGCATAAGCCTGATAGGGTTCGGGAATCAGGTCCTCGATCCTCACGCCGGTATTCTGCGCGAAGCGCGTGGTCGGGCCATAACCCGGCTCGACCAGCTTCGCGCGCACGTCGAACGCCGACAGTTCGAGCGCGAGCGATCCGGTGAACCCCTCGATCGCCGCCTTGCTGGCGGTATAGACGGCGGCGAGCGGCATCGGCGCGAGCGTCGCACTGGAGGTCACGTTGATCACGACGCCCGACCGCCGCGCGCGGAACTGCGGAATCACCGCCTGGGTCATCGCCAAGACCCCGAACGTGTTGGTGTCGAACACCTTGCGCACATGCGCCATCGGCGTCGCCTCGAACGCGCCGACCACGCCGATCCCGGCATTGTTGACGAGGACGTCGATCGGCCCGCTCGCCGTCAGTGCTGCCGCGATGCTGGCCGGGTCGGTGACGTCGAGCGCAACGATGCGGAGACGCGCCGACGGAGGCAGAATATCCTCGCGTGGCGTGCGCATCGTCGCGACGACGTTCCACCCCTTGGTCAGGAAATGGCGAGCGGTCTCCAACCCGTAACCTGACGAGCAGCCAGTGATCAAAACGGTCTTCATGCGTAAAATCCTTTTGGTTGACGCCGACGAACTAGCGCGCAACAACGGGACTTTCACGATGCTGTAGTCCATATTTAATCTACTATAGTCCGGAAAATGACCGACCCCCTGTCTCAGATCATCACCCTGCTCCGCCCGCGCGCCGTCTTCTCGAAGGGGATCAGCGGCGCGGGCGCGTGGGGAGTGCGCTATGCCGAGTTCGGCCATCCCGGTTTCTGCGCGGTGATCGAGGGTGATTGCCGGCTCGCGGTCGATGGCGAGCAGTCCGTCAGCCTCTGCCAAGGCGATTTCGTGCTACTCCCCGCGACGCCAGCCTTTACCATATCGAGCGTTGAGCCCGCCGTGCCGGTGCGGATCGATCCCAAGGTGACGCCCGCACCGACAGGCGAAGTGCGCCACGGCAGACCCGACGGTCCACCCGACGTCGGGCTGTTCGGCGGCTACTTCGTCTTCGATTCACCCGATGCTGCGTTGCTCGTGTCGCTGCTGCCGCGGATGATCCACATCCGTGGCGTCCCGCGGCTATCGGCGCTGGTGCGGCTGGTCGGCGAGGAAGCGAACGTCGAGCGAACCGGCCGCGATCTCATCCTGACTCGGCTGGTCGAACTGTTGCTGATCGAGGCACTCCGCTCGGTCGAAGGGAAAGGGGCACCATCGGGATTGTTGTGCGGATTGGCCGACGCGCGAGTCTCCGTGGCATTACGCGACATGCATGCCGAGCCCGAACGGTCATGGACCGTCAAGGATCTCGCGGGCGGCGCGGGTATGTCGCGATCGGCCTTTTTCGACCGCTTCATGCGCAAGGTCGGGCTCAGGCCAATGGAATATTTGCTCGCATGGCGGATGGCCGTCGCGAAGGAGCTGTTGCGCAGCCGGACGATTGCGCTCGACGAAGTCGCCCGCCGGGTCGGCTATGGATCGGCCAGCACATTCAGTATCGCCTTCGGGCGGCACGTCGGACAACCGCCCGGCCGCTACGCGCGGCAGGCCTGATCAACCCCCGATCGTTGCGCATTTGGCGAGAAGCCAAGTCCGCTCCTCGGCATTCAGCTCCGGTCCCAGCACGTCGAGCACCCGCCCGTGATACGCGTCCAGCCACGCCCGCTCCGCCGCGGTCAGCATCGCCGGTTCGATCAGCCGCCGCTCAATCGGCGCGAAGGTCAGCGTTTCGAACCCCATCATCGGCTGCTCGGCGCCGGGAATGTCGCGTGTTTCGACCAGCACCAGATTCTCGATCCGAATGCCGTAATCGCCGGCTTTGTAATAACCCGGCTCGTTCGAGATGATCATGCCAGGGCGCAACGGCTCGGCCGGGCCGCCGCCGGGATAATTGGGCTTGGCGATGCGCTGCGGCCCCTCGTGCACCGCCAAATAGGCGCCGACGCCGTGCCCGGTGCCGTGCGCAAAATCGAGGCCGGCTTCCCATAGTGACCGCCGCGCGAAGCTGTCGAGCTGACCACCATTGGTACCTTCGGGGAACACCGCGGTGGCGAGCGCAATATGCCCCTGCAGCACGCGGGTGAAGCGGTCGACCATCTCCGGCGTCGGATCGCCGACCGGCACGACGCGAGTCACGTCGGTGGTGCCGTCGGCATATTGCCCGCCCGAATCGACCAGATAAAGCTGCCCCGGGCCGATCGGCAGGCTCGATTCTTCGGTGACGCGATAATGCGGGCTGGCGCCGTGCGGGCCGGTCGCGGAGATCGTGTCGAAGCTAAGATCCTTGAGCAACCCCGTCGCCTCGCGCAATTCCTGCAGCTTCGCGGCGGCGGTCAGTTCGGTTTCGGTGCCGAGCGGCAGCGTCTCCTCGCACCATTTGAGAAACCGGGTCAGCGCCGCGCCGTCGCGCACGCTGGCGGCGCGGTGCCCCGCGGCTTCGGCCGGGTTCTTGATCGCCTTCGCGAGCACTACCGGATCGCGCAGCGCCAGCACCGTCGCGCCGCCCGCCTTCAAGCCGTCGAAGATCGCCGCAACCGCGCGCTCGGGATCGGCGGCGACGCGTTTGCCCGCATAGTTGCTCAACGCCGGCGCGAAAGCCTGACGGTCATGCACGCGCACCGCATTGCCGAGATGCGCCGCGACATCGTCGCTCATCTTTTCGGGCGCGACGAACAGATCGAGCGTGCCATCGGCATTGGCGATCGCATAGGCGAGCGCAACCGGCGTTCGTTCGACATCGGCGCCGCGCACGTTGAGCGCCCAGGCGATCGAATCGAGTGCCGACAGCACAACGGCATCGGCTTTATGCTCGACCAGCCAGTCCGCGATGTCGGCACGCTTTTGCGCCGAGGATTTGCCCGCGAGGTCGTCGGGTTGCACGACCAGCCGCGCATCCGATGGCGCGGGTCTGTCGGGCCAGATCGCATCGACCGGGTTGGTATCGACCGCGACCAGCGTCGCCCCCTTCGCCGCCAGCGCCTTCTCCGCGTCCTTCACCCAGGTCGAGGTGTGCAGCCACGGATCGTACCCGATCCGCCCGCCTTGCGGCGCGTGGCCGCCGAGCCAGTCGGCAACGCTGGTCTCGGGCACCTCGACATACTCATACGCGCCGCCATCGACCTGCTCGCGGACCTGGAGCGTGTAACGCCCATCGGTGAACATCGCGGCCTCAGCGGGCAGCACCACCGCAGTGCCCGCCGATCCCTGAAACCCCGTCAGCCATGCCAATCGCTGTGCATAGGCGCCGACATATTCGGACATATGCTCGTCGGTCAGCGGCACGACGAACCCGTCGAGGCGGTCGGCCTTGAGCTGGTCGCGAAGCGAGGAAAGGCGGTCGGCGTAGCTGGACATTCAATCGATTCCCGGGGACGAAACTTCACGATCATCGCGCATATCCATTTTAAGGGGCGGCGTGAATTTAGGTTGGCCGCCGATGGCGCGATGCGAGAGGGTTTGCATGCGGCGGCTGTGACAGATTTGGTGGTTGTAGGACAGCGTCATTGCGCTCGCGGCTTGGCGTCGAGGCTGGCGAACGCCGACGCGCCCGCGCCCAGCGCCAGCGCCGCGCCGACCACCGCCGCAACGTGGAACGCGTTCAGCAACGCCGCCCCGCTCGCCGCGATCACCGCGCCGCACGATGCGGTGGCGATCAGCCCGCCGGTCCGCGCGATCGCGCTGTTGAAGCCCGAGGCGGTGCCGGTATGCGCGTCGTCGACCGAGGACAGCACCGCGGTGGTCAGCGGCGCGACCGCCATCGCCATGCCGAGCGCGATCGCCGCGATCGCGGGCAGCACGCTGGTCCAGTAACTCGCCTGCGGCTCGACCCGCAGCATCAGCGCGAAGCCGA
>NZ_JAQGKZ010000027.1 GCF_028289855.1 Sphingomonas bacterium
CCGGCCCGCTCCCCCACCCGACCGCCTACAGAATATCATAGCTGGGCGGTCGGGTGGGGGAGCGGGCCGGTGCCGTACGTTCAGCGAAGCTGAACCACAAATCAGTCGATCGTCGCCTTGTCGGACAGATCTTCGCCCGAATTCGCCCCCGCGACCCCGCGATAGATTCGAACGCCGCGACCGCCGCCGACTCTCACCAGCCTGGCACCCGTCGCGTCGGCCGGCACGGCCTTCGTTACCGCTGCACCGGTCGTCACCGGCGCGGACGGCAAGACGCCGCGATGGATCACCACCGATCCGACCGCTTCCTCCCCGGTATAGGCGATCGAAGCGCCCGGCGCCGTGGTGCGCCCGGTCAGGCTCGGCTCCGACCCCGAATAAGGTTGCCGAAACGCCAGCGCATTCTCCATCCCGCCGCGCCAGCGGTAGAAGATGTGCGCGCCAACCGTCGCGACCTTGTCCATGCTGTTCGCCCACCACGGCGAGACGTAGTTGGCGTGATAGAAAGTAGCCGACCCGACCGGCGCATAGACCGATCCGGCGAGCGCCGCGCTGGCGACCGCGCGCGCGCGATCCCATCCGGCTTGGCTTGGCCGGCGGCTGAGCGATCCGTCGCAGGTGAAGGTGAACTGGCACCCGGTCGATCGGGTCGACCCCTGATAGACGACACCGCACACGCTCGACGGGAAGGCACGGTCGCGGACGCGGTTGAGCACCACTTGCGCGACCGCGCGCTGGCCGTCGTCGGATTGATTATTGGCCTCGTAATAGACTGCCTTGGTCAGGCAATCGAGCGCGCGCGCGGCATCGTCGGGGCTCGCCGTGGCGGCAAGCGCGTTGAACGCAGGCGCGGCGGCATAGGCCGGTGCTGCCGTGGTGTCGCCGGTGGGAACGTCGAGATCGGCCGGCACGTCGAGGTCGAGCTTTTCGAGCATCACCCGCGCCGCGGCCTTGGGGATCGGCAGCGTCGCGGTCGATCCGTCATCGTCCTTGGCGCACGCCGATACCGCCAGCGCGGCCATCAGGCCGAGCGCCATGCGCGTCGCCAGGAGTGTCCCGCCCCGTTTCACAGGGAGCGGCGTAGAGTGCCAGGGTTAGAGCGGGGTTAATGCCCGGATCAGCCCGAATTCCGCAGCGCGGTCGCGATCGCGTTGATCGACAGGAGGATACCCTCCGCCACGCGCGGGTCCTCCTCGCCGGCGCGGTGGCGCTTCATCAGCTCGATCTGGAGCATGTTGAGCGGCTCGATATAGGGCAGCCGCAGCCGGATCGAGGCGTCGAGCTTGGGGTTCTTGTCGAGCAATCGCGACTGGCCGGTGGCGTCGAGCAAGCCGTCCTTCGCCTGTTCCCACCCGTCGCGAATCCGCGGGAAGATCGCGTCGGCCAGCGCCTTGTCCTCGACCAGCGCGGCGTAGCGCTCGGCGATGCCCATGTCGGACTTGGCGATCACTTGCTCCATATTGTCGAGCGTCGCGGCGAAGAACGGCCAAGCCTGCGCCATTTCGCGGAGCAACCCCTTGTCGGCGAACCCGGTCAGCGCCTGCCCCACCCCGTACCAGCCGGGCAGCATCACGCGCGCCTGCGCCCAGCTGAACACCCAGGGGATTGCGCGCAAATCCTCGATCGCGTCGGATTTCTTGCGGCTCGCCGGGCGGCTGCCGATCTTGAGGTTGGCGATCTCGGCAATCGGGGTCATCTGGCGGAAGAAGGTGCGGAAGCCCTCGGTCTCGTAGACCAGCCCGCGATACGCCTTGAAGGCGCTCGCCGATAACTCGTCCATCGCCTTGCCGAACCGCGCGCGGTCGGCGTCGGACAAAGCCGGGGGCTCGAGGCTGGCGAGCAAGGTCGCCGCCGCGATCGCCTCGAGGTTGGTCGAAGCCGCTTCGCGCGGACCGTATGTGGCGGCGATCACCTCGCCCTGTTCGGTGATGCGGATGCGGCCCTGCACCGTGCCCGGCGGCTGCGCGCGGATCGCCGCGAAGGCCGACCCGCCGCCGCGCCCGACCGCGCCGCCGCGGCCGTGGAACAGCTGCATCCCCACGCCTGCCTTGGCGAACACCGGCGCCAGCGCTTCGGACGCGCGGCTCAACTGCCAGGTCGAGGTCAGATAGCCACCGTCCTTGTTCGAATCCGAATAGCCGATCATCACTTCCTGCACGCCCCGCGCCGAGGCGATCGCGGCGACTTCGGGGAGCGCGAACCAGTCGGTCATGATCCGCGGCGCGGCCTCCAGGTCGCTCACCGTCTCGAACAACGGCACCGCCATGATCGCGGCCGTGGGCGGATCGCCGGGGACGTAAAGCCCGACCTCCTTCAACAGCAGATGGACTTCGAGCAAGTCGCTCACCGACATCGCCATCGACACGATGTACTGGCGGATGCAGGCGGGGCCATATTTGGCGTGTGCGTCGGCGGCGGCGCGCAGGATCGCGAGTTCGCTCGCGGTTTCGTCCGAATAGCTCGCGTACGGGCTGACCAACGGCCGCGCACTGGCAAGCTCGCGCCGTAGCAAGGCAACCCGCGCCGCCTCATCGAGCGAGGCATAATCCTCCTCGACCCCGGCGACCTTGAGCATCTCCGCCACGGTGCGCTCATGGACCGCACTGTTCTGGCGCAGATCGAGCGTCGCGAGGTGGAACCCGAACGTATCTACCGCGCGGATCAGCCGGCCGAGCGCGCCGCCCGACGACAGCGGCCCATCCTCGCCCGCCAGCGCGTGCGCGATCGTCACGAGGTCGCGGCGCAGGGATTGCGGGCTCGAACAAGGCTCGCCGTTGAGCGTGCCGGGGCGCGGCGCCGGCTTTCCGGTGAGCGCGAGGTGCGTCGCCGCGAGGCGCGCGTAGACCCCCGACAGCGCACGGCGATAGGGCTCGTCATCGCGGCTCGGCGCGGTGTCGCCGCTCCGGGCGGCCAGTGCGAGCAACTCGTCGCTCACGCTCGCATGCTCGGTCGAGATCGACAGTTCCGCCCCGAGAGCGTGAACTGCGTCGAGATAGTAACCCAGCACCGCTTCACACGATCGGGCCAGCGCGGTGGTGAGCGACGCCGCGACGACGTTGGGGTTACCGTCGCGGTCGCCGCCGATCCAGCTGCCCGGCTTGACGAAACTCGGCACCCGCTCGCCGAGCGCACGGTCCCAGCGCTGGTAGAGCCCGGGCAGGACCGGCAGGAACACGTCGCGCAGGTACGACAGCGCGGTTTCGACCTCGTCGGTCACGTACAACCGCTCGCGGCGCAGCACGCGGGTTTGCCACAGAAGGGCGATCTGACGGGTAATCGCCTGCTCGACATCGTCCCCGTCGGGTGTGGTCGCAACCGCGCGGTCGCGCAGCGCCATCAGCTCGGCGATGCGGTTGCGGTGGTCGATCATCGACTTGCGCCGCACCTCGGTCGGGTGCGCGGTCAGCACCGGCGCGATCAGCGCGGTGTCGAGCAATGCCGCGACCTGATCCTTGCCGATCCCCTCCCCCGCCAGCCGCTCGATCGCCGCCGCGACATCCGCCCCCGGCTCGGCGGCAACGCCCTGGCGGTCCTCGGCCAGATTGGCGAGCATCGAGAACAGCATGAACCCGCGCACGAAATCGAGCGTCTCGTCGAGCGTCAGGCGGTCGAGCCCGAGATCGACCTCGCCCCCTACCCCGCGATGCCGGTCGACCGATGCCGAACGGATATATTCGGTCCGCCGGTACAATTCGTCGCCGCCATAGGCGCGGATCACATCGCCGAGCAGCTTGCCGAGAAAGCGGATGTCGGGATTGTTGGTGATCGCGGGGAGGTCGGCCATGCGACGATGCTGCACCGCAGCGCGTTTTCGGTCTACCCCAAATCCGTCATCCCCGCGAGAGCGGGAATGACGATATTAGGGGTGGCCATCGCAATTAGGCCTCCAGTTCGATGTCCCAATACAGCCAATCCCGCCAAGTATCGTGGAGGTAATTTGGCGGGAAGCTCTTGCCGTGGTCCTGCAATTGCCAGCTGGTCGGGCGGATCGGCTCGACGTGGAGCGGCATCTTGGCCTCGCGCGGGGTGCGCCCGCCCTTCTTGAGGTTGCACGGCGCGCAGGCGGTGGCGACATTCTCCCACGTCGTCCGCCCGCCATAAGCGCGTGGGATGACGTGATCGAAGGTCAAATCCCGTCCCGTCCCGCAATATTGGCACGCGAAACGGTCCCGCAGGAACAGGTTGAACCGGGTGAACGCGGGGAACTGGCTGGGCCGCACGAACGACTTGAGCGCGATCACCGAGGGCAGCTTGAGCGCGAAGGTCGGGCTCCTGACTTCGCGTTCGTAATGCGAGACGATGTCGACACGATCCAAAAAGACCGCCTTGACGGCGGTCTGCCACGGCCAGACGGAAAGGGGGTAGTAACTGAGCGGCGTGTAATCGGCGTTCAGCACAAGCGCAGGGCAACTGTCCGGATGCCGCATCAGGTCGGGATGAAACACGCGAGACGCCCCCTTTGCTTCCTGGCGGGCATCAACCCGACTAGGATGACGCCATGATGACAGCACAGGGCATGACTCGCGGTCAAGAGTCGCGGGCATGATTGTCAGCCGTTTTGCGCCGAGCCCGACCGGACGGTTGCATTTGGGCCACGCCTGGTCGGCGGTGTTGGCGCACGAACGGGCGCGATCCGATGGCGGGCGGTTCCTGCTGCGGATCGAGGATATCGACGGCACGCGCTCGCGGCCCGAGCATGTCCGGGCGATTTTCGACGACATGGAATGGCTCGGGCTGGCGTGGGACGGCCCGGTCGTGTTTCAGTCCGAGCGTGTGCCGCTCTACACCGAAGCGCTCGAGCGGCTGCACACGAGCGGCCTGACCTATCGCTGCTTTTGTACCCGCGCCGACATCGCCGCGGAAATCGCCGCGGCGGGGAGCGCGCCGCACGATGACGACGCGCCGCCACCACATCCGGCGGCGTGCCGACATCGCCCGCACTCCGAGATCGACGCGCGGCTGGGAGCGGGCGAGCCGTTCGTCTGGCGGCTCGACATGGCAGCGGCAAACGCATTTCACCCGGGGCTTGGATGGCACGACGAGATCGCCGGGCCGCAGATCGCCACCCCCGAAACCGGCGGCGACATCGTGCTGTGGCGCAAGGACGCACCCGCCAGCTATCACCTTGCGGTCACCGTCGACGATGCGGCGCAGGGCATCGGCCACGTCGTGCGCGGGCGCGACCTGTTCGGGGCGACCCACGTTCAGCGCTTGCTTCAGGAGCTGCTCGGCCTGCCGACGCCGACTTATCGCCATCACGCGCTGTTGACCGATGCGTCCGGCAACCGCCTCGCCAAGCGCCACGGCGCCCCCACGCTGGCCGATCTGCGCGCCGACTTTCCCGACGGCCGCGCGCTCGCCGATCTATTGCGCGCCGGCAACCTTCCCAACGGCTATGCGAGCGCCTAAATACCGCGCATGACCTTCCTCGCCATCCTCCTGCTCGCCGCGATGCTCGCGACCGTCGCCGCGCTCGTCTACGGCGTCGTGATGTTCCTCAAGAACTCGTCCGAGGAGGTCCACGGCAACGGGCCGAGCCAGGCCTCGCTCAAATCGAACAAGGCGATGCAATTCCGCATCTTCTTTCAGGCCGCGACGATCCTGATCGTCGTTGTCATCCTGTTCGTCGCCGGCCAGCATGGCTGAACCGAGCGGAGCAAGCCGCTGGTAAAACTCAACAAAATTTACACGCGCGCCGGCGACGATGGCACGACCGGGCTGGTCGACGGGTCGCGCGTGTCGAAGGCCGATCCGTTGATGACGGCGATCGGCGACGTCGACGAGGCCAACAGCGCGATCGGCGTCGCGGTCGGCGCGGTCGATGACGACACCGCCACCGCGCTCCGGCGCATCCAGAACGATCTGTTCGACCTCGGCGCCGATATCGCGACGCGGTACGAGATTGCTGGCGCGCTGCGTATCACCTCTGGCCAGATTGCGCGTCTGGAACGCGAGATCGACGCGATGAACGCCAACTTGGCGCCGCTGACCAGTTTCATCCTGCCCGGCGGCATGCCCGGTGCGGCGCATCTTCACCTGGCCCGCGCCATCGCTAGGCGCGCCGAGCGTAGCGCGGTCGCGGCGAACCACGCGGTGCTGCTCAGCCCCGAAGCGATGCGCTATCTCAATCGATTGAGCGACTGGCTGTTCGTCGCCGCGCGGCATGTGAACCAGTCGGGCGGTGGCGACGTTCTGTGGGTTCCCGGGGCGTCTCGCTAATATTTTTGGGCGAGTGATCTCGATTATTGCAGGCGCGTAATTTCCGCGTTACGGAGAACATAATGCGAACGCGGTTGGGCACATCGCCGACACCCGAAGCGCTTGCCTCGCGCCTCGCCGACGTGCGCGCGCTCAGCGTCGCGCTGGTCGCGCCGCTGTCCGATGCCGATGCCAGCGTCCAGTCGATGCCCGACGCGTCGCCCGCCAAATGGCATCTGGCGCACACGACTTGGTTCTTCGAGACCTTCGTGTTGCGCGATTTCGTGCCCGGCTACGCGCTCCACGACGAACGCTTCCCCTTCCTGTTCAACTCCTATTACGAAGCCGAAGGCCGCCGCCACGCGCGTGACCGCCGCGGCATGATTACGCGCCCCAGCCTCGACGAGGTGCTGGCGTACCGCGCGCACGTCGATGCCGCGCTCGCCGACGCTATGCCGACCTTGCCCGAGGCGGCGCGCGAGCTGATCCGGCTCGGCTGTCACCATGAGGAGCAGCACCAGGAGCTGCTGTTGACCGACCTACTCCACCTGATGTCGGAAAATCCAATCGAACCAGCTATTTGGCCCGGGGGGCGCAAGGTGCCCGTCGCCATGCCAGGGCCGATCGGCTGGATCGAACATCGCGGCGGGCTGGTCGATATCGGGCATGACAGCCCCAATTTCGCGTTCGATTGCGAAGGCCCGCGCCACCAGGCGCTGCTGACGCCGCACGCCATTGCCGACCGCACCGTGACCAATGAGGAGTGGGCAACGTTCGTCACGAACGGCGGCTATCGCGACCCGAAATACTGGCTGTCCGACGGCTGGGCGTGGGTGAAGGCTGAAGGGATCGACGCGCCGCTCTATTGGGAAAAGCGGGACGGCGGCTGGACTCGCTTCGGACTCGACGGTCGCCGCGCGATCGACCCCGCCGCGCCGGTCACGCACGTCAGTTTCTTCGAGGCGGATGCGTACGCGGCCTGGGCTGGTGCGCGGCTGCCGACCGAAATGGAATGGGAAGCCGCGGCGAGCGCCTATGATCCCGACGGCGGCAACCAGCTCGACGCCGCCGGCCCAGTCGAGCCGCGCCCATCCGCCGGCGGCCCCGCCTTCTTCGGCGACGTGTGGGAATGGACCGGCAGCGCGTACCGCCCCTATCCGGGGTTCAAGCCCGCCGAGGGCGCGGTTGGCGAATATAACGGCAAGTTCATGAGCGGGCAGTTCGTGCTGCGCGGCGGGTCGTGCGCGACCCCGCGCGGGCATGTTCGCGCCTGCTATCGCAACTTCTTCTACCCGCACCAGCGCTGGCAGTTCACCGGCGTGCGATTGGCCAAGGACCTGTAATGCTCAAGCAGGAAATCGAGGACGGCACGCGCAGCTTCGCCGACCCGGCGTTTCGCGCCGACGTGATCGACGGGTTGACGCGCCGCCCGCGCGCGATTCCGGCGCGGTGGTTCTACGACCGGCGCGGCTCCGAGTTGTTCGAGGCGATCACCGATTTGCCCGAATATTACCCGACGCGGACCGAGGCCGCGTTGCTCAAGGACAAGGCGAGCGAGGCCGCCGAGCTGGTCGGCGCGGGCCGCGCAGTCGTCGAATTCGGATCGGGCTCGTCGACCAAGACGCCGATCCTGCTCGCGGCGGTCGCGCCGTCGGCCTACGTTCCGATCGACATCTCGGGCGATTTTCTGCGCGAATCGTCAAAGGCGCTGGCCGCGCAATTTCCCGATTTGGCGGTGCTTCCGCTCGAAGGCGATTTCATGCGCCCGCTGCGATTGCCCGCCGCGATCGCCGACGCGCCCAAGCTCGGTTTCTTCCCGGGATCGACCATCGGCAACATGATCCCCTCATCGTCCGCCGACTTGCTTCGCGCGATGCGCGAGTCATTGGGCGAAGGCGCAATGCTGCTCATCGGGATGGACCGGATCAAGGACGCTGATGTGCTGGAGCGCGCCTATGACGACGCGGCCGGCGTCACCGCGGCGTTCAACCTCAACCTGCTCGAGCGAATCAACCGCGAGCTCGACGGCAACATCCCGGTCGATGCGTTTCGCCACCGCGCGGTGTGGAACGACGACCGCGCGCGGATCGAGATGCACCTGGAGGCGACGCGCGACGTGACCTTCACGATCGAGGAGCGCCCGTTTTCGATGGCGGCGGGCGAGACGATCCACACCGAGAACAGTCACAAATACGGCCCACGCGACGCGCGCATCCTGCTGCGCGCCGGCGGCTGGACCCCGATCGCCGAATGGACCGACCCCGCCGACCAGTTCGCGCTCTACCTCGCCGAAGCGCAGGCCCCGCGCCCCGCGCCGTGATTACATCCGGGTAAGCCGCAAGAGCGCGATGATCGCCGCCGCGATGCCGACCGTGGTCAGCACGATCGCCGCGACCAGGCTCGGCTTGTTGAGCGTCAGCGCGCTGTCGGTCGGATTGCCCGGATCGAACCAGACCGGCACCGTCGCGCCAGCCGGATTGGCAGCGAGCCATGCCTGTGCGTTTTTTTCCGAATTCCAGTCGGTCCGCGCACACAGGAACACGCGTTTCCCTTCGCGCTCGCTACCAGCGGCCTGATAGCGATACGCCGCCTGCGCGCGATAGCTGGTGCTGACCATGTCGTTGGCCATTTGCGTGTGCGTGGTGATCGCCGACGACATGATCGTCCCCTGCGTCTGAACCCAGGATTTCGCCGCCGCGAACCGCGCGCTGCCGCGCCGGTAATAGACCAATCCGAACACCGCGAGCGCGAGTCCCAGAAGCAGCAGAAAGCCGAACAGATAGAGCAAATTGCCGCCGTGTCCCGAACCGCCGCCCATATCGTCTCTCCCCCCAATCGGTCATGTGATGCTAGCCCACCGCGCCGGTGTTCGATTGTAAATAAGAGCCATTCGCGCCACCCGCTGGACGGACAGACCACCCACGAGCTAGGGCACGACGCGACAGGCAAGGAAAACAGAGCATGCAGTCAGTCGGCGTGATCGGCGCAGGACAAATGGGCGCGGGAATCGCGCAAGTGTCGGCACAGGCCGGCTATCACGTCCTGCTCGCCGACGTTTCGCAGGAACGCGCCGACGCCGGCAAGGCTGGAATCGCCCGTCAGCTCGCGCGCGCGGTCGAGAAGGGCAAGCTCGACGAGGCCGCGATGGACCAGGCGCTCGATCGGATCGACACGATCGAAGGCCCGTCGGCGATGGGCAAATGCGGCCTGATCATCGAAGCCGCGACCGAGCGCGAGGAGATCAAGCGCGCGATCTTCGCCGAAGTCGGCAAGGTGCTGGGCGCGACCGCTGTGCTCGCGTCGAACACGTCGTCGATCCCGATCACGCGGCTGGCGCAGGCGACCCCCGACCCGGCGCGCTTCATCGGCGTGCATTTCTTCAATCCGGTCCCGGTGATGGGGTTGATCGAGGTCGTCCGCGGCCTGGCGACCAGTCACGAAACAATGGCCGTTGTGGAAACCTATGCCGCCGCGTTGGGCAAGCGCGTCGTTCGCGCCGAAGACGCGCCCGGTTTCATCGTCAACCGGATCCTGATGCCGATGATCAACGAGGCCTGCTTCGCGCTGGGGGAAAGCGCGGGGTCGATCGAAGATATCGACCTGGCCTGCCAGCTTGGGCTCAATCACCCGATGGGACCGTTCACGCTGGCGGACTTCATCGGGCTCGACATTTGCCTGCAAATCACCCGCGTGCTCTTCGAAGGCACGGGCGACCCCAAGTTTCGGCCGGCACCGTTGCTCGTGCGATACGTCGAAGCGGGCTGGTATGGGCGCAAGACCGGTCGCGGTTTCTACGATTATTCGGGCGACGTCCCGATTCCGACGCGCTGAAGGATCGCGCCATGAGCATCGACGACACGATCATCGAGACGCCCGACGGGCCGATGACTTGGGCGCAATGGAAGAAGAAGAACCCGGTTCAGCTCCCCTCGCGCCGGACCAAGGGCAAGAAACTGCCCAACAAGGTCAAGCTGCGCACCGACGAAACCTAGCTAAGCGGCGCGGCCATCTTCTTCGGCTTTGCGCCGCGCAGCCAACGGTGCATCGGCTCTTCGTAAACGAAGAAGACCACGATCGACAGCCCGATCATCAGCGGGACGTAGGCCAGTTTGGCGAACCAGCCAGTCGGGAAAGCCGCGTGCAGAATGAGATAGATCGGCAGTTGCAGAATATAGAGCGAATAGCTGGCGCGCCCGAGCATCACCGCAATGGGATGTGTCAGAATACCGTTGAGAGGGCTGCTGGTCGAACTGGTCGTTAGCAACAGCACGATGATCCCCGACATCACGGCGAGGGGGCCGTAAAGCCACAGGCTATGCACCGTCAGCAGCAGCACCACGACCACGATGAGCAATAGGTGCAGCGTGAGCGGACTTTTCGGCGCGGCGCCGCGCCGATAGATGATCGCCAGCAGGATACCGTAGATGAACTCGGGCCAGCGGATCAGCGGAAACGGCAGATAGGTTTGCCATACCGACAGGGCGTGTACGGGTTCGTCATAGCCGGGCAACCGCAGCGCCACCATCAGCACGCAGATTGCGACGGTCGATCCGACTATCGCGCGGGTCGATCGCATTTCCAGCCAGCGGATCGTCCAGGGAAAAGTGATATAGCAGAACAGCTCCACGGATAGCGTCCACGACTGCATATTCCAGTTCGACACTACCGACCCGTCGGCCCAGACGCCGGGCACCCAGGATTGCAGCAAGAAGAATTGCGGCAGATCATGCGCCAGCGACACCCAAGGCACGAAGGGTATCATCAGGACCAGCGACAGCAAGAACACCGGATAGACACGCGAGAAGCGGGCGCGCGCATAGCGGCCGAGCGACCCCTTTTGCGCGAACTTTGCCATATAGACATAGGCGAGGACGAAGCCCGACATCGTGAAAAAATAGCTGATCGAGACTTCAGCGTTGGACATGAAGGTGTCGATCGGCTTCGGCAGGACGCCGGCTTCCTTGAGCGCCGCCCAGCCGGCATGTTTGATCAGCACGTACAGGCCGAACAGGAAGCGCGGGCTCGTCAGAGCGTCGACGTGCGCGGGCTTGAAATCGGTCGCGGCTGACGGTGGCGATGGGGGCAGCACGGACGGTTCGGGCTCGAACGCCGGATTCGGGGTTTCGGTGGTCACGCAAATACTCCGGTAGCTTGATCGCCGCTTACTGGATCAGCAATCCCGCCAGCGCCGCCGACATCAAATTGGCGAGGCTTCCCGCCGCCAGCGCGCGTAGGCCGAGCTTGGCGATCATCGGGCGCTGGTTGGGGGCGAGACTCCCGGTCACCGCCATCTGGATCGCGATCGACGAGAAATTGGCGAACCCGCACAGCGCGAACGTCACCACCGCGACGGTGTGCGGGCTGAGCCCCGCCTGCATCTTGCCGAGATCGATATAGGCCACGAATTCGTTGAGCACGATCTTCTCGCCGAAGAACCCGCCCGCCGCACCCGCTTCGTTCCATGGCACGTTGAGCAGGAACATCACCGGCTTGAAAACCGTGCCGAGAATCGCCTGGAAGCTGAGGTCGGGATAGCCGAACCAGCCGCCGACCCCGCCGAGGATGCCGTTGGCGAGCGCGACCAAGGCGACGAACGCCAGCACCATCGCGCCGACCGCGACCGCCAGCTTGACGCCGGTCTGCGCGCCTTGGGCGGCCGCCATGATGATGTTGGCGGGCTTTTCCTCGTCATGCGTCGCGTCGGGCAACGGCTCGCCGGGGACGCTGCCGTCGGGCAGCGCGATCGCCGTCGCCGCGGTGCCGTCGACCGCCGCATCTTCCACTACCAGGCTCTTGGTGTCGGGCATCATGATCTTGGCCATCAGGATGCCGCCCGGCGCCGCCATGAAGCTCGCCGCAAGCAGATAGTCGATCTTGATCCCCATCGACGCATACGCCGCCAGGATCGTCCCCGCGACGCCCGCCATGCCGCTGGTCATTACGGTGAACAATTGCGCCTGAGTCAGCCCCGCCAGATATGGTCGGATCACGAGCGGCGATTCGCTTTGCCCCACGAAGATGTTGGCGGCGGCGCACAAGCTCTCGACCTTACTGACGCCGATCACCCACTCGATCGCGCCGCCGACCCAGCGCACGATCAGTTGCATGATGTTGAGATAATAAAGGATCGAGACGAGCGCCGCGAAGAAGATAATTACCGGCAGAGCGGCGATAGCGAAGGTGTGCGCGAGCGGGTTGGTCGCGGCGGGCCCGAACAAGAATTCGGTCCCCTTATTGGCATAGCCCAGCAACGCCGCGACGCCATTTGACATCCATGACAGCACCGCCTTGCCTGCGGGCACGTATAGCACCAGCACTGCGATCGCCGCCTGCAACGCGAACGCCGCACCGACCACGCGCAGGCGAATGCCGCGTCGGTTGGTCGACAGCGCGAAAGCGATCAGCAGGATGACGGCGATACCGGCCAGGCCGATCAGAATGCGATACATTGGTGCCCCCGGGGAAACGTCAACTTGGCACTGTTATGGCGGCAAAGATCGCGCAGCGACAACCCCCGGTGGCAACGCCGCTGTGGATTGCGGTCGCGCGCGGCGTGAGGCATGTTCCCGCGCGTTGTTCCTCGTGCCGGGTCGCATTGGCGGCTGCCTGAAGGAGTTGATTCGATGGTCCAGTTCAAATCGATTGCAATCGCCGCCGCCGTGGCGGTCGGGTTCGCCGCTTTGCCCGCTTTTGCCGCGGAAAATGCGATGCAGGTGTGCGGCGCGAAGTATCAGGCGGCGAAAAAGGCCAATACGCTGCCCGCCGGGCAGACCTGGAACCAGTTCCTCGCACAATGCCGCGCCGCGATGCCCAAGCCGGCGGCGACCGTTGCCCCGGTCAAGCCCGCCCCCGCCGCCAAGCCCGCGGCCGCGGCCAAGCCGGCGCGCACCCCCGGCCAGCCCAGCGCCGCGCAAAAGGCGATGTACGAGCGCGAGCGGCAATGCGGCGCGCAGTGGCGCGCCGACAGCGCCGCGAAGAAGGTGCCCGCCGGGATGAAATGGCCGCAATATTGGAGCGCCTGCAACAAGCGGATGAAGTAACCCGCGCGACCGGCCGATCCCCATCGGCCGGGCCGTGGTTTGACGCGCGCGCAAATGGCGTTAGCGTCGGCGGCCATGGAAACACCCACTCCCGCGATCCCGCGCTCGCTCTTCATCTTCTCAATCCTTTACGGCGGCATGGTCTGCATCGCCGGCGTGCTCGGCGTGAAGCAGGTCGCACTCGGGCCGCTCGCGGTCGAGGCGGGGATTTTCGGGTTCTTGATCCTCGTCGTACTGTCGAGCGCGGTCGCCGAATTGCACGGACAAAAGGCCGCGACCGCGCTGGTCCGCTTCGGGTTCGTGCCGCTGTTCGTGTCGGCGGCGTTGATCCAGCTGGTGCTCGCGCTGCCGCACGATCCGGGGATGTATCCGCCCGCGATCGACGCCTTCCCGATCGTGGTCGGGCAAAGCGTGCGGATGATGCTCGCGGGGTTCGTCTCCTACGGAACCTCGCAGACGCTCAACGTCTTCATCTTCGGCAAGCTGAAGGGCAAGGAAGGCCAGGGCCGGCTCGTCTGGTTCCGCGGCATGGTCGCCAGCGTGATTAGCCAGATCGTCGATACCGTGCTGTTCATCAGCATCTCGTTCTACGGCGAGCGCCCGATCCTCGGGCTGATGGAAGGCCAGATGCTGACCAAGGTCGTGCTGTCGATCGTGCTAGTACCGTTCCTGATCACCGGCTTCGTCGCGCTGGGGAAGAGGCTGGATCGCGGCTGAATCGTCGCCCCGGCACGGGCCGGGGCCGCTGGTCGTATCGCGCCACCGCTGCGATCCCGGCCTTCGCCGGGATGACGGAATGGATTAGCGAAGCTAAAGGCCACCCCATGACCGACCACGCCCCCTCGCCCGCTTTGCTCGCCAAGGCCGAAACGCTCGTCGAGGCGCTGCCGTATCTGCAACGCTACGCCGGGCGCACCTTCGTGGTAAAATATGGCGGCCACGCGATGGGCGATCCGGAGGCGCAGCGCGACTTCGCCGAGGATGTGGTGCTGCTCAAGGCGGTCGGGATCAATCCGGTCGTCGTGCATGGCGGCGGGCCGCAGATCGGCGCGATGCTGAAGAGGCTGGGCGTCGAATCGCAATTCGTCGGCGGCCTTCGCATCACCGACGCCGCCACCGCCGAAGTCGCCGAAATGGTGCTGGCGGGCAAGATCAACAAGGAAATCGTCGGCTGGATCGCTGCGCTCGGCGGGCGTGCGGTGGGCATTTCGGGCAAGGACGCCAATCTGGTGATCGCCGAAAAGGTCACGCGCACCGAGCCCGACCCCAATTCGGGGATCGAGCGTCACGTGGACCTCGGCTTCGTCGGCGAACCGGTAAAGGTCGATCCCGCAATCCTGCTCAACCTGGCGCGCGACGGATTCATCCCGATCGTGGCCCCGGTCGCGCTCGGCGCGGACGGCGAAACCTACAACATCAACGCCGATACGATGGCCGGAGCGATCGCCGGGGCGCTGGGCGCGACGCGATTCTTTCTGTTGACCGACGTCGCCGGCGTGCTGGGCAAGGATGGCACATTGCATACCGACCTGGACCGCGCCGGGATCGAAGCACTCAAGGCCGATGGGACGATTTCAGGCGGGATGATCCCCAAGGTCGATACGTGCGTCACCGCGGTCGAGGCGGGAGTCGAGGCGGCCGTTATCCTCGACGGGCGTGTTCCCCATGCCATGCTGCTCGAAATCTTCACCCGGCGTGGCGCGGGCACACTGGTCAGGGCCTGATGACTGTACTATATAACTAAAGCACCGGGTCGATGGAGAGTGACGTGACGCCTATCTTGAGCATCGTGCAGCTGTTGCTGATGATCCTCGCGCTGATCATCATCGTCCAGGCGGTGATGTCGTGGCTGATCGCGTTCAACGTGATCAACACGTACAACGAAACGACGCGCGCCTTTTACCGGACGCTGAACCGCATCACCGACCCGATCTATCGCCCGATCCGGCGCGTGCTGCCCGATTTCGGTAATCTCGACCTGTCGCCGCTGGTGGCGTTGCTGCTCATCCAGGTCATATCGAACTGGGTGATCCCGGCGATTGCGCGTTCGACCGGCGGCTGACCGGCTAGCGCCGCGCCGCGCGGCGTTCTATCAGACGGCGCCATGACGGCTAGCATCATCGACGGAAAAGGCTTCGCGCTGGCTTTGCGCGAGCGGATCGCAACGCAAGTGGCGAGCTTTCGCACGGCGGCGGGGCGCGCGCCGGGGCTGGCAGTGGTGCTGGTCGGCGAGGATCCGGCCTCCGCCGTCTATGTCCGCAACAAGCATAAGGCGATGGCCGCCGCGGGGATGGCGAGCTTCGAACACACGCTGACCGCCGACACGACGCAGGACGATCTGCTCGCGCTGATCGACACGCTCAACGCCGACGATGCGGTCGACGGCATCCTCGTCCAATTGCCGCTGCCCGACCATATCGACGAGCGCGTCGTCACCACGCGGATCGACCCCGACAAGGATGTCGATGGGTTCCACCCGGTCAATGCCGGGCGACTGGCGACCGGGCTGTACGGGTTCGTACCGTGCACGCCGCTGGGATGCCTGATGCTGCTCAAGGATCAGCTCGGCGATCTGGCGGGGCTCGACGCGGTGGTGATCGGACGGTCGAACATCGTGGGTAAGCCGATGGCGGCGTTGCTGACGAAGGAAAGCTGCACCGTCACGCTCGCGCATTCGAAGACGAAGGATCTGTCGAGCGTGGTCAAGCGCGCCGACATCGTCGTCGCGGCGGTCGGTCGCGCGGAGATGATCAAGGGCGACTGGATCAAGCCGGGCGCGACCGTGATCGATGTCGGGATCAACCGCACCGACAGCGGGCTGGTCGGCGATGTCGATTTCGCCGGCGCGATGCAGGTGGCGGGCGCGGTCACCCCGGTGCCGGGCGGGGTCGGGCCGATGACGATCGCGTTGCTGTTGCGGAACACGCTGGTCTCGGCGCACCGCCGCGCGCGCGTGCCGTACGAGAAGGGCGCGCTGTGATACCGGTTATCGCGCTTCTGCTAATCGCCGCGCCCCACCCCGTTCGTGCTGAGCTTGTCGAAGCACCTGACCCGGGCGCTGCGCGTGCGACACGCCCTTCGACAGGCTCAGGGCGAACGGCGGAGAGAGACGATACCCCGATCGACGCCGAACGCGCCTTCGCCGCCGACGCTAAGGCGCTCGGCCAATGGACCGCGTTCCGCAAATGGTCGACCGACGACGCGGTGATGTTCGTGCCGCAGCCGGTCAACGCGCAAGCGTTTCTGAAGGATCGCAAGGATCCGCCAAAGGTGATCGATTGGTGGCCGACCGCGAGCTGGATCTCGTGCGACGGCGGCGTCGCGGTCAATACTGGTGAGTGGAAGCGGCCCGATGGCAGCGTTGGCTATTTCACTACCGTGTGGCAGCGGCAGGTCGATGGCGGGTGGAAATGGATACTCGATCACGGCGATACGCTGAAATCTCTGCGCCCTTCAATCACGGAGCCGGTTGTCCGGCGGGCGGGGTGCAACGTTCCAAAATTCAATCGGACGACCGATCCCGCCGGTCTCAAATCCGGCAACGCGCCGGATAATAGTCTTGGCTGGTCCTGGTCCGTGAAAGCGGACGGCAGCCGTGAGGTTGCGGTCATGATGTGGAGCGGCAAGCGCTTCGAAAATGTCTTGAACAATCAGGTCGCAGCCCCGTCCAAATGATCGAGCTCTACCTCTCCGCGCTCGTCACCTTCTTCATCGTGATCGATCCGCCCGGTTGCGCGCCGATCTATGCTGGGCTGACCAGCGGCGCGAGCCCAGCACATCGCCGGTCGATGGCTATCCGCGCGGTGTTCGTCGCGTCAATCATCCTGTTCGTGTTCGCCGCGGTGGGCGAAGGCATTCTCGACGCACTCGGCGTGAGTCTCTCGGCGTTCCGCATCGCGGGTGGAATCATGCTGTTCCTGATCGCGCTCGAAATGGTGTTCGAGAAACGTACCGAGCGCCGCGAGGACCGCGCCGCCAAGGTTGCTGCGACGCCAGAGGTCGAGGACGTGTCGATCTTCCCGATGGCGATGCCGATGATCGCCGGGCCGGGATCGATCGCGTCGGTGATGCTGATGATGAGCCGCAACCACGGCGTCGAGCGCGTGTCGGTCGTGCTCGCCGCGCTGGCGACGATTCTGGTGCTGACGTTGCTCGCGCTGCTTGCGGCGGGCCCGCTGATGAAATTGCTCGGCGCGCGGATCGAGGCGGTCATCACCCGCATCCTGGGAGTGTTGCTGGGGGCGCTCGCGGTGCAGTTCGTGATCGACGGGATCAGGATCAGCCTGGGGCTTAGTTGATCCGGAACAGCCGGAGCGGCGAGTTCTTCGGCAGCGGCAGCGGCTGGAGGAACGCGAATTTCTCGCCGCGCGCCAGCCGGTCGTAGAACCCGCCCGGATTGCGCACACGGTAGATCGTCGATTCGGCCATGTTGGGGCAGACCAACAGGTAGCTCGCGCCGTGCCGCGCGGCGATGCCGCGGAATTGCTCGGGCGAGCCGCCGAACGCGTGCTGGACGTCGAGGATCGCGTCGCCGTTGCGATGATACGGCCCCGCCACCGCCTTGTGGTGCGTGACGACGATGATTCGCGGGCCGAGATCGACGAAGCTAAAGACTGTCCCCGACGGATAGCGATTGAGCGCCGCGAGGTTGCCGAATGCCGGGCAGCGCGCTCCGGCGCGGTTGATTGCCTGGCTGCGCGCGTCGGGCTTGTCGACGGGGAGGTATTGCACCGACAGCGCGCTGAACGCGCCGCTGGCGAACAGCACCACCGCGGCGGTCCCGAACACGCGGACCAGCATATTGCCGCTCGCCAGCATCAGCGGCACCGCGA
The DNA here is from genome assembly GCF_028289855.1 of Sphingomonas bacterium. Classification (GTDB taxonomy): domain Bacteria; phylum Pseudomonadota; class Alphaproteobacteria; order Sphingomonadales; family Sphingomonadaceae; genus Sphingomonas. Next base: position 18,071 of record NZ_JAQGKZ010000027.1, read on the forward strand.
TCCAGATCAGCGCCGCCGCGCCGGGCACCGCGAGCAATTGCGCCGCCGGCCCGGCGCGCGTCTGCCACAGCAGCATGACGCAGGCGAACAGCGTGAACAAAGCGACCGCCGCCCAGCCGACCATGTTGGGCGACCGCGCGTCGATCGCACGCTTGGTGGCGACGAACGCGCCGAGCAGGCCGATCAGCGGCAGCGTCACGATCGGGAAGGCGGTACGGAACGGATGCGTATAGATCGGCTTGGCCTCGCGGACATTGTTGAGCCAGTTCTTCGCCAGTTCGGGCGAGACCTGTTCGGGCCGCCCCAGGCATTGCGGGAACAGATACGCGAACCCGGCAACGATCACCGCCCCTGCCGCGACTGCCAAGCCGAGCCGCAGCCAGCGCGACGCCGGGTTGAGCCGCGCCAGCGCGAACAGCAGCGCGCCCGCAACGATCATGACGGTCAGGTACACCGGCGTCAGCGCGTCGCACCGCGCCACGGTGTTGGCATAGGACGCGAACGCCGCATAGCCGAGCGCGGTCCCGCCGCCGAGCGCGAGCGCATAACCCTCGACCCGCTTCGCCTCGCCGCGGTCCCAGATCCATTGCAGCGCGATGATCGCCCCGGCCATCGCGGCGTAGGGCATCATCTCGAGCCCGATCGACAGGCTGACCGCGCTCGCTGCACCGACGATCACCCCGCCGCGGCCGTGCCGTGGGTCGGACAGCCCGGCGACGGTCAGGCTGAGCATCGCGAGTTGCCAGCCGTGATGATCGATCCGGTCGGGCGCGTACATCAGCATGGTCGATCCGCACGCGAACACCAGCAGCGCGAGCGCCAGCGGCCAGGCCTGCCGTCCGATCAGCCGCCGCGCGGTCGCGGCGAGCCCGAGAAAGGCGATGGCGAGCGGCAACAGCGGCGCGATCCCGCAGGCGATCCGCTCCGCCTCTGGCGTGCCGAGGAACGGCCGCAGCAACAGTATCAGCCCCGCGATCGGCAAATCGACGATGCGGCTCCAATGTATGTCGAACCCGCCGGGCGGGTTGAGATAATAGTTCCTCAGGTCGAACCAGCTCTGCCCGTTGAGCAGCGCGCGGACTTGCATCAGCCGCATATTGTCGTCGGTATCGCCCAGCCCGAGCGACTGGATCTGTTCCCATTGTGCGCCGAGATACCAAAGCGCGACGAGCAACCACGCGAATAACGCATAGCGCATCCAGTGGCGGTCGATTTCGGTGACGATGTCGTCCCAGCGCTGAGCCGGGCTTCGGTCGAGCGCGGCGAGGTCGCGGTCGAGCGTCACGTTCGGGTCCGGCTTATCGATGCTCGTCAAAATGCTTCCCTCACGCCCTCCGGCGCATTACGGGCACCCGCACCTCAAGGGCAAGGGCGTGACGGCGATCCAACGACAATTAGAAACATGGCGGGAGAGCGGGTTGCTCGGCCAGCTGATCCGGTTCGGCATTTCCGGGGGGATTTCGACCGTCATCTATTCGGCGGTGTATCTGCCGCTGACGACCTGGGTTTTTCGCGGCGCGCAGGCGGTTTACGCGGTGCCGTTCGCGTTCGCGGTGGCGGTGACCGCGGGTTTCTTCCTGCATAGCCGGTGGAGCTTCAAGGGCCATGGCAGCCGCGACCCCGGCGGCCTGCAGCAGGCCAAGTTCGTCGGGGTGCAGGCTTCGGGCATGGCGCTCAACGCGGTGATCACGTGGATCGGAACCGCGCAGCTCGGCTATCCCGCCTGGGTACCGCTGTTGCCGGCGATCGCGATCGCGACGATCTTCACCTTCATTCTCAACCGCTGGCTGGTATTCGGCTGACATGGACCGCATCGTTTACGACCGCATGGCGGAGCACGATTCGACGCATTGGTGGTACACCGCGCGCCGCGACATCCTGCACGACTATATCGCGCGCGAAGCCGGGTTGCCGAAGGACGCGCGAATCCTCGAGATCGGCTGCGGCACCGGGCATAATCTGGCGATGCTGGCGCAATTCGGCAGCGTCGATGCGATCGAGATCGATCCCGCCGCGCGCGACATCGCGAGCAAGCGGCTGGGCAAGCCGGTCGGCGATGCGCCGCTCCCCGCGCTGACGGGGATCGAGCGTGGCGCGTACGACATGATCGCGGTGCTCGACGTGGTCGAGCATATCGAGGACGACGTCGCGGCGCTGAAAGCGATGAAGGAATGCCTCAAACCCGGCGGCAAGATCCTGATCGCGGTCCCCGCGCACCAATGGATGTGGTCGGCGCACGACGTGGTGAACCACCATCACCGACGTTATTCGAAAGCGACGCTGAAGGCGGCGATCGACGCCGCGGGGCTGGCACCGAAGAAGCTCGGTTATTTCAACTCGCTGCTGTTCCCGCTCGCCGCCGCCGCGCGCGTCGCGGGGCGGATGACCGGCCGCGACGACAGCGACGATTCGCCGCCGGCCAAGCCGCTCAACAAACTGTTCGAGGCGATCTTCCGGCTCGAACGCCATCTGGTCGGGCGCGTGCCGATGACCCCCGGCGTGTCGATCCTCACGCTGGCGGTGCCGAAGCCCTGATTTAGATTTCCGTTCGGGCTGAGCCTGTCGAGGTCCGGGTTTCCGCGAGCGGATCGCTCGAGGCCGGATGCCCTTCGACAAGCTCAGGGCGAACGGATATCTCAACTGCCCGATCCTCCGCGCGATACCCCAAGGTCGCCTTGCCCTGCACCGGGCCGGTAACGTCCGACACCAAATACAACGGCCGCCGCTTGCTCTCGACGTACAGCCGACCGAGATATTCGCCGATCATCCCCAGCACGAACATCTGCACCGCGCCGAGCAGCACGACGACGAACATCGTCGAGGTCCACCCCGCCACCGCCGACCCCGACAGGAAACCGATCGCGATATAGATCAGCAGAAGCCCCGACGCGCCGGTCAGCGCGAGCCCGACATGGCTGGCAAAGGTCAGCGGCTTGGTCGAAAACCCGGTCATCGCGTCGAACGCCAGCCGAAGCATCTTCGACAGCGGGTAATTGGTCTCCCCCGCGAAGCGCTCGGCGCGGTCATAGGGGAACGGCACCTGACGGAAACCGATCCACGCGACCATCCCGCGAATGAAGCGCGCCTGTTCGGGCAAGCTCAGGAATGCGTCGAGCGCGCGGCGCGACATCAACCGGAAATCGCCGGTATCGAGCGGGATCGGCGTATCGGTGACGCGGTCGAGCAAACGATAAAAAGCCGCCGCCGTCGCTTTCTTGAAAAACGTCTCGCCTTCGCGCGTGCGCCGGACGGCATAGACGACATCGGCTTCCTCCGCCGCCATCACATTACGCATCGCGCCGAGCAGTTCGGGCGGATCCTGCAAATCGGCGTCGATGATCAGAATCTGCTCGCCGCAGCACAGATCGAGCCCCGCGGTTAGCGCCAGTTGGTGCCCGTGATTTCGCGACAGGTTGATCGCGACCAGCTGCGGATCGCTCGACGACAATTGCCGCATGATTTGCCAGCTATCGTCCTTCGATCCGTCGTTGATCAGGACGAGTTCGTAATCGTCGCCGACCTCGGCCTTGGCCGCGGCGCTGACCCGCGCGTGGAGCTGCGGCAGCGACAGCGCCTCGTTATAGCAAGGGACGACGATAGAGAGCTTGGGACGGTGCATGGCGGGGTTTCTAGTCGTCCCTGCCGCCCGCGTCATCGGGTTTCGTGACCGGCCCCGCTGCCGCCCCGCGCGCCTGTTCCTTGCGCCGCTTCAGATTGGCGCGAAGCTGTGCTGCGAGCCGAGCCGCCTTTTCGTCATTGGTTGGCATGGGCATTGGCCTAAACCCTCGCACCCCGCCTTGACAACAAGGGGGGCGGCGGACATAGGCGCGCCTCCGCGATGGGCCCCGGCCCGCTCGTCGAGTGCTGCCGTAGCTCAGTGGTAGAGCGCATCCTTGGTAAGGCTGAGGTCGTGAGTTCAATCCTCACCGGCAGCACCACTCATTACAAGTCTCCCGGCCATTTTGGCAGGCCAGGAGACCAGCGCATGAAAGCGGCGCAGTTCTGCGGGCTTTCGCGGACACCCTAAGTTCTGTGAGGACAGAGACTGGCACGATCGTCTCGACCCAAGGCCGATCACGCCCGTTCGTCTCTCAGCGCCGTGTTGCTGTCCTGACTCTGATATGAGCTCGACAGTCGCGGCCTCGGCTTCAACCAAATCCAAGAAGCTCTCGCTGCGCGCTCCACGCGAGCGGTAGCTCAGAGATCCGGAGAAGCGAGCGGCTGGTCAATTCAACAGGCTGGCGTCCATCGACAATGGCGGTGACGATGTCGGGCGCAAGGAATTTCAGACGCGCGAGCCGGGTCAAATGACTTCGCTTCGTGGCATCACCATTATTCGGCCTCGTCCGCAGTTGGTCCCAGGCAGCCCAACCACTGGCGACAAGCCTTACTAGCCGCTCATCGCGCTCGCGGGGTCGAGCATCAGGAGCCAGGTAAACCAGACGCAACTCGTGACCTCGCCTTTTGAGCAGGGCGGGGAAGCGAATAGAAAATCTCTCAGTCGCAGGGTGTTCGACGCGACCAACTAGAAGTTTGGTCAGCCGATCGGCGTCCAAAGTTATTTCGACTTCCCCCTGCGAGATGCAGACCGCTGCATCGACGTCGCGGAGGAACTCATTAAGTTGTGATTTCTGAGCGAGGCCAGAAGCAGTGTCTTCAATTTGCACGCGAGTGTCGCGTCGAGTACCGGCATCGCCCACCACCGAATTGACACGACCCGGATTCCGGAGAAATCGCTCAAGCTCCCCCACCACCATCGTCTCAAGATCGCCGGCCGGCAGTCGCCACTTTTCGCCCCCCGCTGCGTCGACTGAACGTGACACATAGTAGCGGTACCGCTTCTGCCCTTTGATCGCGTGTGCCGGCGTGAGGGGGCGCCCTTCGGCATCGAACACGCGCCCCGCGAGCAAGCTGGTTTGGCCCGTACGCGGGCGCGCTGCCGATCGATCGAGTAGTTCCTGTGATCGATCCCAAATATCCTGTTCGATTACCGCTTCGTGCTCTCCGGCATAGACGTACTCGCCATGCCTGATCTTCCCGACGTAAATCTGGTTCCGCAGAAGATGGAGAAGTGCGCCGGCCTGGTACGGGCAGCCACCCGTGACGCGCCCGTCGCGCATCGTTCGTTGCTTTGACCGAACTCCATTCGCCCGGAGGTCATCGGCTAGGGCTCGTAACGTCTGCGCCGCTTGATGGCGTTCGAATATCAGGCGGACCGTTTGGGCTTCATTGTCGTTCACGACGAGCTTACGCTCGCTGACGTCGTAACCGAGCGGCACTGGGCCGCCCATCCACATACCCTTCTTTTTGGAGGCAGCGATCTTGTCGCGGATCCGCTCCCCGGTCACTTCGCGCTCGAACTGCGCGAAGCTGAGCAGCACATTGAGCGTCAGCCGTCCCATGCTCGACGTTGTGTTGAACGCTTGGGTGATGCTGACAAAGCTGGCTTTGGCGGCGTCGAGCACATCGACGATCTTGGAAAAGTCCGACAACGCCCGGGTAAGTCTATCAACCTTGTAAACGACAATCACGTCGACCTGACCCGCGTTCACATCAGCGAGCAGGCGCTTGAGTGCAGGACGATCCATTGTCCCGCCAGAGAATCCGCCATCATCGTAGCGACCGGGCACGAGTGCCCAACCTTCGTGGCGCTGGCTGAGGATGTAAGCGGCACAGGCCTCATGCTGGGCATCGAGGCTGTTGAACTCCTGATCGAGACCTTCTTCGGTCGACTTGCGGGTGTAAATTGCGCAGCGCACATGCCCTGCGACCTTGCCGCTCCGCTGTTCAATTCGCGCGCCGGGTTTAGCCATGTTTGGCGCCATTGGTTGGAGGGTTGATCGGTCGTTTCAGGCCGAAGAATCGGGGCCCGGACCAATGTGCGCCGGTGATCGCTCTGGCGACCTCGGACAGCGACCCGTATCGTTGCTCGCCGAACATTATGCCGTCCGCCACAACCAGCACGTTGTGCACTGTGCCATTCCACTCGCGAACCAATCGCGTGCCGGGCTTTAGTTTGATTGCAGGGACGGGGAGAGGAGCATCGGCTCTAGCCATCGCCTCCAACACCTTTCGTGCTGCTGCGGGCAGGCTGCCCAACGCACGCTCTTGTGCGGCAGAAGCCAGAGCTCGGCGGAGAAGAGAGAGAGACAGCGCAGGCGCCGTCTCCCCGAACTCTGCTCGCCAGGCATCACGCAACTCCGCCGGCGGCATCATTGCGATCGCGCTGATCTGATGGTCAATCTGGGCCATGCTACACCGCTTTCGCGGCACAGTAGCAAGTAGCGTCATCGCGCTTGCTCCTATCGATCGTATGGCCCTTCTTGCGCAGGCCGGTGAGCGCCGCTCGCGTGGTGTGCGGCAGCCAGCCAGTCGCATTGACTAATTCGGCGAGTGTCGCGCCGCCCTCGCGTTGGAGCAACTCCAGCACGAGAGCGGTCTTGGTCTTTTTCACCGGCTCAAGTGCAGGCTGGACGTTTGCACGTTTGGTCATGGTGGGCTCCTTGGTCATGAAAGCGGCACCGTACCGCTCCCACCACCCAAAGCCCCGTCGGTCACGCCGGTCGGGGCCGTCGCGCCACCCGGCTGCGACTGACGCGGACACCAATGCTCCTGTTCGGCACGAAGTCGAATGGATTGTCGTCGGAAAAGTCCGCGCTGAGCGCGCGCAATGACAATCGTTGCCAGATCCTAACCACCGCCGTCGGTCAGCCTGCCCGGAACGACTGCTATTGGGGGCAACGCAGCTGCCTCCCAATGGCGGGAATTGGGGCGCATTGTCGTCTCACGAAGAGCGGCCCATCCACCTTGGACAGGCCGCTCCAAGTCAGATTTCGGTACGCTCGGCCAGCATCAGAGCATCTTCGATATCGACGCCTAGATACCTGACCGTGTTCTCAATCTTGGTGTGCCCGAGCAATATTTGGATGGCTCGAAGATTGCCGGTGGCCTTGTAGATCATGGAGGCCTTGGTCCGGCGCATCGAATGCGTGCCATACTCGGCGCGCCTCAATCCAATCGCAGTTACCCACTCATCGACCAGGCGAGCATATTGCCTCGTGCTCAGGTGACCGGCTTGATCGACCCGGCTGGGAAACGCATAATCGTCAGTCGCGCCGCCACGGCGTTCGAACCATGTCAGGAGGCTTGCCCGGACGTCGGTGTTCAATTCGAACTGAACCGGTCGCCCCGTCTTCTGTTGGATAACGATAGCGCGCGTTCTGATCTCAGCACCCGAGACCAGATCACCGATTTTGATTTTAACGAGATCGCAGCCGCGCAATTTGCTGTCGATTGCGAGATCAAATAGCGCTCTGTCGCGAAGCCGTCGTTCATGCTCAAGGAAGAAGCGAACCGCCCATATTTGCTTTTGCGTGAGGGGTCGCTTCGTGCCGACGGTCTTGCCAGCATTCCAGGCCGGACGCGCCTGCATGGCGGGGTCGTATCTAGAGTATCCCATATTCCATCTCCTCGGCCTCAATCGGCCTTCGAGAATGTGGTTCAAATATCCTTCAACCTACGCTGACCGGCAACGGCAGCTAACGACCCAATTGCGGACGTTGGGTCGGACCTTGCGATATGGTAACGCACCCTCGTGACGCGACGTGGCTGCCTCTCGATTGTAGCCTTATTGGCTCTTCTGCTGATGGTATTTGTTGGCTGGGCAGCGTGGCAGGCGTCGGACAGGTCGCTACCGCCGATTGCGCGAGGGATGGACCCCACATTTTCCACGGGCGACGCTCAGTTCAAGACAAGGGTCAAAAACCTCTATCCAGTGGGTAGCTCCGAGCAGCGGTTGCTTGACGATTTGAAGGAGCAAGGCTTCGACATCGACGTCCGTCCCGGCGATCTGTCGATGGCAGACTTGCACCGCTTTATTGGGTGCGGCGACAAGGTTTGGTCAATCCGCTGGCGAGCTTTCAAAGGCCGGATCACCGAGATTTTCGGCGTGTATGGTCCAGTTTGCATGTAACGTGACTAGCGACGCCTTCCGACCCAATAGCCGACATTGTCAGCCGTTGCAGTCCTTTAACGGGAACGCGCCGCTTGTCTCGACGTTCGGTACCTCGCGAATACGCCATCGCTTCGAAAGCGCCTCCACTACGTCGTCCGACAGTTTGCGCGCTGCAACGGCGTCGCGCCCTTTCGAAAAGCCGATGACGATCTGCGAGGGAGCCTCGGCGAAGTTTCCGGCGCTAAATCCCATTGCAGTAGGCCCCACCGTCCCGACGTTCACGGTAGGATGCGCAACTTTCAGCTTATTTTGAACCTCGGCGGCCGAGCTAAGGTCGGCTTCGGTTGCTTTGCTGTCGTCGTAGAACGGAAGCTTGTTAGTTGCGGCGGCCTCCCGAAGCACGGAATTCATAGGTTCAATCTCGGCGGTATCCGCCAAGCAGAACTGCACCATGCGGAAAGGCCGCTCGCCCCTTCCACAACCAGCAACAACTAAAATAACGGCAAGAACTGCAAGTGCCCATCTCATCGCGGGAATGTGCGCGGAGCAACGGTAATTCGCAATGTCCGCTTTCCCACCCTTAGCGGACGTTCGACGATGCCGTGACCCGACGGCGGCTAACGCCAATTACGGACATCGGGAATGACGTTTTGGCCCCCCAGGCGGCCCCTTCGCCGAAGGAACCTATATAGCTGTGAAACCCCTCAACTCGTGAAATAGGCCACTAGGAAAACGAACAGAATGAAGCCGTATACGACTAGCTCGCCTTCCCACGTTTGCGGGCTTCGGCCTCGAAACCAAGTGTTGATAGGGTGACGAACTCGCTTACGCATGTGGGTTGGTTACCACGGAAAAGCGGGGCAGGTTAGGCTGGCTTGGCGGGCTTCTCGAATGTCCGCTTTCCACCCAAAAGCAGTCATATCCTTCTACCGGCCGGGAACGAACCGCATTTCTCCGACGTCTACCAATTCTTCAAGTTTGCACGTCGCGCTTCCGGTCAGCGAACAAATAACGCCGCCGCGTCTTGATCCAAAAGGCGCGATCAGCCACCTGCGGCCCATGCTTCACGGCGTGCATTTGGAAAATCTGGCGCGGGCTTTCGAAGCGCAATACGAGCCCAACGAGCACGGCTATTTATTTCGTTTCAATATGAGCCACGCGCCGGTGCAGGTAAGCGTTGAAGAGCGCGACGCATTCGTTGCGACCTTTCGCCGTCGTATGGGGCGTTTTGCCTGGGCCATAATAATCGGTTCAATGCTCGCATTTGGATATTGGGCGTTCTTTCGAGACGAGCACATGCCCCAACAGATCGAGTGGCTTGTGGTGGGGTTCGCGGTCGCGGCCACCGGTTCTTTCTATGTCTGGGCAAAAGGTGCCCCTGCGCGCGCACTGCAACGGCGACCCGCAGTAGGACCTCCGCGCGATCCATCGGAAATGCGTCAGGTGCATCTGTCCCGAGTTTCGTATCCGATGTTGGCTGCCGGAATGGTTGGCGCGGCGATAATGGCCGTTGTCGCCCTGACCGCCGATCGTCCATTCGAAGGCATAAACTTGGGACTACTGATTCTAGGACTGGTCCTCGGTTTGATCCTTGCAGTTCAGCTGGCTCGCAAGTGGCGATTTGCCGGCGAAAACCGACGCTAGCGTGGCGATCAGCCCCCATTCGTTCGGACTGAACGCGAACGTCCGCTAATGGATGGAAAGCGGTCGTTTGATACCCGATCAACCCTGCCTAACCAGCTAAGATTTTGGGCAGGGGAAAATCTTGGACACGGCAGTTACGACTAGCGGCCCTGCTCCCATGTGCTGCGACTGCGGATGGGCGCGGAGCCATCGCACTGTAATGTCGGCCATCAGCCCCGGTTCAAGCTTCGCAGAGGGGCAGAATGTCCCCTTGGTCAATCCATAGGCATCTAACGTACGCTGTAGGTCGATCACTCCTTCGATGTACGCAGTGCATGTCGCGTCCCGTGCGCTGCAATGCGCGAGCAGCACCGTTCCCGTCATATAGTCGTCCAGCGGTTCGACGTCCTGCACCGCCAGCATCATCGCTAAGCCGATCATGGTGTTCTCCCTAGACGCAAGGGTGCTGCTTCGGAGCGTGCCGGTCAATCTCCGCTAGTGGGTCGTTAGTTGCCGTTTGCGCCAGGCGGTCCATGGACGACCGCTAATGGGTGGGAAGCGGTCGTTCAATAAAGCCAGTCGAGCCCGGCCTAACCAGCGGGGCTTTTTCGTGCGATAATGCGGCAGCAACGAGGGCGCAAGATGATCCGGACGGCTAGTTTTCTCGTCGGTGACGCGATCCTCTTTTCCGCGCTTTCCGTCGCGTGGGGCTGGATCGTGTGGACGCGACTTATCGCCAACCCCGTCCTGCGCAATGGCGTCTCGGTGACGACGGGATGGATAACGGGCGGGGCGATAGCCATTGGCGTATTGATGGTCACTGCCGTCAATTCCAGTTGGCTTTCGTGGCACATTCTCACCTTCTTCTTGACCTCGTATTTCCCGGTCCTCGGTGCAGCGATACTGCTCGGCATATACCAGCGCCGGAAAAGACTCGGCGCACCGGCCGGTATGGCGACATATTCCAATGAACTTTGAGCTCACAGCTATGTAGGTCCCCTCAGGGAAGAAGTTGGGTGCCTACGCGACGGCGCAGCGCGCAATGGCCGCTATTGGGTCGTGAGCTGTCGTTCCGCATTGCGCCCCAATTTCTGACATTCGCGACTAGCCATGGCGATCTCGAAAGCTGCCATTCGACGATCCCATTGCGAGGGTTTCGTATCGGGTGACAGCTGCCGTTGGATTTTTCAATCGCACCAGAACAGCAGTCATAGCCAGATTCTTACCCAAGTCGTAATGATAGCCATTTGAGTGCGACCGCCGTTGCTCATCTTGCAAGTCACTCGAACCCAGAATATTCCATGACGCTCGAAAGTGATATTATTTCTACTCGTCGCCGAAGTGTTCCGACTGGTTTGGGAGAGGAAATATGAATAGGCATAGTTTGGCTGTTGTCGGAATCAATATCGTCGCGATTGCCCTAATCGCCGGCATGCTGTTCGGTGGACGCCAGCCGATGCCGGCCGCGTTAAGTATCGACCGTACGGTGCGCGACGTTAGCATCGCCTTATGGTCGTTCATCATCCCAGCATGGTTCACGCTCGAGACAGCGGCATTCGCGCCAAGAGTCGATGCAGATAAGCTGGTCTTCTACGACAAGCAGCGCGTTGGCCAACTGTTTGCGACCTTCGTGGGGACGATCGTCGCGATCATCCTCGGCTTGAGTTCGCTCCCGGCCAGCGACGCCGCGGCGGCATTCGACCGACAGGCGTCACAGCGGTCCGGCACGGCAGTTACAACGCCCGGCACGCTCCCGACTGCCGCGCCTAGCCTCGGGAATGCCAACTAATGGAAATATTCTGGTTATTGGGGCAAGCAGCCGCTGGCATCTTCATCGCTGTTCTATTGAGTGGCATTCTCGCCGGCGTGATCGCCTATGGTCTCATCGATGGATGGATGCGTCGAAACATCCAGCGAAGCCTGATCGAGGACTTGCTTCACCGCTATCGTCGACATGAAATGTGGACACCGCTATCACCGGGCGGACAAGACGAGCAAGACCGGCCTCCGCCGCGCGATTTCAGCCCGGACGGCGCACTGTATCTACCGCATGTGCTAGCGCTTGTTCCCGACGACTTCTTTGGGCTTCCGTATCGTCAGTTATGCGGGCAGCTTGCCGGTCGAATAAGCGCGGACGTCGCGTCCGACGCCGCGGGCAATGGCGCGAGCGACCTGAGCTTGTTTTTGGCACGCTACATCCAGCAACCGGATAGTGCGCATGCTAGCGATGGACGCGAGGAATTCAGGCGGACCGCCCAACGCGCCCTTACTTGGGTCGACCGCTTGCAGATCCGTCTCGCGAATGGCGTAACCGTTGCCGCGTCGCGAATCGCGGCGCAGGTCGTGCTGCTGATATACTTTGCGCTATCGCTTCCTTTTGCTCTTGGCATGGCGAGCATGCGGCCAGCATCATCACGTATCAGCACAACCGTGGAGGCGATAGGCTGGTCGGTCGTCGCGATCATGATCATCGCGATGCTGGCATATGGGTCGCAAATTATCGCGCGTCTAACGTTCGGCTGGATCGATCGCCTTGCGTCACCGCGATAAGCTCCGCAGGGCCGATCTCGACCTGCGCGATCTCGACAATGAGGTCGCCAACGAACCGCGCTCGACGCAGCGGTTCCAGTTCGCGCGCCACCGCCGTATCCTGCTCATCCACGGGTGCAATACTAACGAGCGTGACGGTCAGAAGCGTACGGCGCCGTTGCGCGAAGCCTTGGTCCAACGATGTCCATCGCTTGACGCACAAGTGCTGACCGTGACTTGGCCCGGCGACTTTGCCTGGTCCCGCGGGGGGCTCGCCGCGTACAAGCAAATGACCAAGCGCGCTGATCAAGCTGGCGCGAAACTTTGGGAGGTACTCGACGCCGAGTTCGATCATGCGCTGGGTGCGCCCGAGCTAGTGGTTGTCGCGCATTCGCTCGGATGCCGACTGGCGTTGCAAATGATCGCGCGCCTAGCGCCATCGCCCCATAACACGAAAATCCGCAAGCTCGTCTTGATATTGATGGGCGCCGCGGTCGCGACCGACCGCCACGATCTGTTCGCTCTCGCGCGCGGCCATGCCGAGGTCGTCGTGCTCTACAGCGACCGAGATCGGGCGTTGGGACATGCTTTTCCGCTCGGTCAGGTGATGGCAGGCGAAGGAGCGTCGGAGGCAATCGGTCTGCACGGCAATCCACGCGAACCCGCTTGGGCGTCGACCAAGCTCATGGAGGGCTATGATCATGAGCATTACTGGCCCGATGTCCGCACCGTAGATGCCGTGGTAGAAAGCTTGACGCAATTTAACGACTTGGCATTCCGAGGAGATCCTGCTCGCGAACATGTTCTTCCAGTTGCTGGACCGGGTCCCGAAGCCGATGAGCTGCCGCAGCACTCGCTCTTTGCGCGATGAGTGCGCTCACTTGCGTGGGGCTGTTAGCGACCGCCCTGCGCCCAAGTTCGGCCATTCAGCAAGCTGACTGGCGAGCCCGAAAGCTGCCGTAGGTTCAAGTTCAGCTTTGGGTCGACCGCAATGGCGGACTTTGGGGACTTTGCTGCCGGAAAGCTTTGCGTCGAGCCCGTCGCGATAGCGGACGTGGGCGAGGCTGCAACAGAATGAGCAATAGGGTTGCACGGGTAAATTTTCGATTTGGCAGAAATACCGGTAGTGGTTGCCGCCCTTTGAGACAGGGACGAAGTGACGTGCAGCCGGAGGACGCCTTCAAGACGATATTTGGCCGTTTCGGCCGCCTTCTAAGTCGTGCCGAGACCGAAAGCGTAGGCCTCGGTCCGATGCTCAGAGATCTCCAGGAGCTCTACCCGATTGCCTACCTTGGCTATGTAGACTGTGAAATACCAAAACCGGGTCGTTTGCCGACCGACCGCTTCTGGCGCGGCGCGATCACCCCGCAACGGCAAGATTTGGGTGGCAATCGGACCGGCCGCCTTCTGGCGATCAGATAACCTAATCAGACGTTTGTTCATGGAACATGTATTGGCGGCTAACCCAGTCCACACCTGCATACGGCGGGTGTGCATTTCTTATGGTTTTGCTTCCATCGGCCGTCGGACGCAAATATCGATCACCTCGGTCAGCCCAGTGATCCGATTGTTTGCCTTTTCAAGTTGTCCGCTATCCTCGACGGCGAATATCATCCAACCCTTCACGCCGTCATTCTCCTTAGGAAGGTCGGGCACCGGCACAGGCTTGGCCATGCTGCTCTCCAGCACCGGCTTGAAGCAGCTCATGATCGTTGCACG
>NZ_JAQGKZ010000034.1 GCF_028289855.1 Sphingomonas bacterium
AACGCCCGCGGTCATATCCTTCAGCACGGACAAGTCTGGCACGGCGGCGCGGGCAACGGCGGACGACGCGAACGGCGCGAGGGCGGCGGCGGCGAGCAACGCGCGGCGGCCGAACGAAAAGCGGGGATCGGTCATGGCGGAACGATAGGGCGCTTGACCGCGCCGCGACAATCCCCTTCCCTGTCGGCGAACGCATGGGAGAGCGATCTTGGCAAAGCGGCTGACCACCTTCATTCTGATCGGGCTGGTGCTCGGGCTTGTCTTGGGTTGGCTGCTCAACGCGCATTATGACGATGGCACGGCCGCTGCTGCGGCCTGGCTCAAACAGCTTGCTGGCTATTTCACGATCGTCACCACGATCTTCCTGCAGTTGATAAAAATGATCATTGCGCCGCTGGTCTTCTCCACATTGGTCGTCGGGATCGCGCATATGGGGGATACCGGGGCGCTCGGCCGCGTCGGGCTCAAATCGCTCGGCTGGTTCGTGGGGGCTAGCTTGCTGTCGTTGACCCTCGGCCTCGCGCTCGTCCACCTCACCCAGCCGGGCGCGGGGCTGCACCTGCCCATCCCGCAAACCGCAGTAGACGCGGCGATCGCCGCCAAATCAGTCGATCCGATAGATATCGTCAAGCACATCTTCCCAGCCTCGATCATCGACGTGATGGCGACCAACGCGATCCTCCCGATCGTCATCTTCTCGATATTCTTCGGCGTTGCGATCACCGCAGTTGGGGACAAGGCAAAACCAATCGTTCGCGGGCTGGAAGGCGTCGTCGCGGTGATGCTGCAAATCACCGATTATGTGATGCGCTTTGCTCCGTTCGCGGTGTTCGCCGCAATCTGTGCGGCGCTGATCGAACACGGTCCGAAGGTGATTTCCAAGCTCGCGTACTTCATGGGCAGCGTCTATCTGGGTCTCGCCACGTTATGGCTATTGCTCATCACGCTGGCGCTGCTGTTTATCGGAAAACGAGTCTTTCAGCTGCTGCGCTTTATCCGCGACCCTGCGCTACTCGCCTTTTCGACCGCCTCTTCGGAAGCGGCCTTCCCCCGCACGCTCGAAGCGCTCGAACGGTTCGGCGTGCCGCCAAAAATTGCGAGTTTTGTCCTGCCGCTGGGTTATTCGTTCAACCTTGACGGGTCGATGATGTATATGACGTTCGCGTCGCTGTTCATTGCACAAGCCTATGACATTCCGATGTCGATCGGCGCGCAGGTGGGCATGCTGCTGATGCTGATGATCACGTCGAAGGGCATTGCCGGCGTGCCGCGCGCGAGCCTACTCGTAATCGCAGCCAACCTCGATTATTTCCATCTCCCCGCAGCCGGACTATTGCTGGTCGTCGCGATCGACAATTTCCTCGACATGGGCCGGTCGGCGACCAACGTGCTGGGCAATGCGATCGCAGCGAGCGTTGTCGCGAAATGGGAGGGCGAGCTTGGCGAATCGCACGGCAGCCCGGAAATCGAACCGCTGCACGCGCCAAGCAAGGGCCTTTAGCATCAGGCGTAGGCGTAGGGCCCGCCCTTCGCCAGCGCCGCCTGATAGGCCGGTCGGGCGTGGACCTTTTCGACCCACGCAACCGTCGCCGGGCGCGAGGCGTCGAGGCCTGCGCGGCTCATCGCAGCCTCTAGTGGAAAGCTCATCATGATGTCGGCGGCGGTCATCTCGTCGCCGGCGAACCAGGGGCGCTGGGCGAGTTCGCTTTCGACATAATCGAGATGCACGTCGATCATCGGCTGGATGCGCTTGGCCGCGGTCTTGCCCATAAGCGGGATCCGGTTGACGACGAGCATCACGAGCAGCGGCGGCATCATCGATCCTTCGGCGTAATGCAGCCATTGGCGGTACCGCAGCGCATTGTCGCGATGCGCGGGCGCGCCGAGCTTGCCGTCGGCCTTCTCGACCAGATATTCGCAGATCGCGCCGGTTTCGATGATGATCTTGCCATCATCCTCGAGCATCGGCGACTTGCCGAGCGGGTGGACTCGCTTGAGCTCGGGCGGCGCCAGCATCGTCTTGGCGTCGCGCTGATAATGCTTGATCTCGTATGGCAGCCCGAGTTCCTCGAGCATCCACAGAATGCGTTGCGAGCGCGAATTGTTGAGATGGTGGACGATCAGCGTCATACGGCGGCTCCTGCGGTTGCCGTCCATATCCACGCTGCCGCCGGCAGAGCAACCACGCCGTGGGCGGCAAAGGGCGCGAGTAGTTCCCTCAGCCGTTCGATCAACGCCGGACGACGGTCGGCGGGCTGCTCCGCGAGAGCGCGCGCGACCGGGCCGATCCGACTGAAGAAATCCACCGCGTCAGCGATCGGATCATCGCCCGCCCCGGGGAGGTAGTCGAAGTCGAGCGGCCGAACCTCGGCGCCTGCCCAGCCGCTGCGTGCCAGGACGTCGGCGACAAAGTCACGGTCGGCGAACCCGAACGGTCCGGGCACATAGCCGGCAGGCGGCGCGGTGGGCCCGAGCAGGTCGTCGCTGAGCATCGCCCAGCGATTGGCGCTGCGCGCTCGGAAGCAGGAAAAGACGAGGCGAGCGCCGGGCTGCGCCGCGATACGGATCTTTGAGAATGCCGCGACCGGATCGGCAAAGAACATGACACCGTGGCGCGAGACGAACAGATCCGCCGCCGTCGCCGGGTCGATCGCGCTGGTGTCGGCGACGGTAAAGCCGAGGTTGGCGATTCCGGCGCCACGCTGGCTCGCCACCGCGATCAGATTGGGGGAAACGTCGAGGCCCGTCACCGCGAGCCGGGGTCGCGCAATAGCGAGCGCGATCGCGGTTTCGCCGGCGCCGCAGCCGAGATCGATCGCGCGCCCCGCCTCCGGCGCCGAAGCGAGGATCGCCGCGTTCAATGCGGGGGTCAGATTCGCGTGGCTGCGATCGGTGCGGCGCCATTCGTCGGCCCAGACGTCACCGGTGCGGCCGGTCCATTCGTCGGTCGAGAACATGCTGCTTTCCCCTATCTGACTCGATCCGAATGTAGCGAACATTGCCCATGCCACGCGGGCGCAAAAGTCGCAAAAGTCGCCCCTCTACACGTGCGCGCGGGGCCGGAATATGAAAGGCCCGCCGACGCGGGCGGGCCTTTCCGGGA
>NZ_JAQGKZ010000072.1 GCF_028289855.1 Sphingomonas bacterium
CGACGATCTTGGTCGATTTGCCGATGAACACCCCCATCGACAGCACCGCGCCTTCGCCGACGCGAACGCCCTCCACGACTTCGCTACGCGCACCGATGAAACAATCGTCGCCGACGATGACCGGATCTGCCTGGAGCGGTTCGAGCACCCCGCCGATCCCCGCCCCGCCCGAAATATGGACGTTTTTCCCGATTTGCGCGCAGCTGCCGACGGTCGCCCAGGTATCGACCATCGTCCCCTCGCCGACATACGCGCCGATATTGACGAAGCTCGGCATCAGCACGGCGTTGCGGCCGATGAACGACCCCCGCCGCACGACCGCGCCGGGAACGACGCGGAAACCGGCGTCGCGAAAGCGGTTCTCGCCCCAGCCGGCGAATTTTGAAGGCACCTTATCGAATGCTGGCGCGCCTGCCGCGCCGCCGTCGATCACTTCATTGTCGTTGAGCCGGAACGACAGCAGCACCGCCTTCTTGAGCCACTGATTGACGACCCAGCCGTCGCCCGACGGCTCGGCGACGCGCGCGCCACCCGAGTCGAGCAGCGCCAGCGCCGCCTCGACCGCGTCGCGCACCGCGCCGGTCGTCCCGATCGAGACGTTCGCGCGGTCTTCCCACGCGGCGTCGATCGTCGCGCTTAAATCGGTCATGCTTCCTCCAGTATCTCGTGCAGCCAATGGGTGATGTCGCGGGTCGCGAAATCGATGTGCGCGCGGTCAAAATCCTCGGCCTGTTCGCTGCCATTGTCGACCCACAAGGTCGTCATGCCGATGTCTTTCGCCGGCTTCAAATTGCGCGCCATGTCGTCGGCGAACAGGCATTCATGCGGGTCGAGATCGTAGGCATCGCAGATATGGCGATAGGCCGACGGCTCGGGCTTGGGCCGGTAATCGAGCGCGTGGACATCATGGATAGCCTCGAAGCTCTCGCCCAGCCCGAGCCGCGCAAGGATCTTGCGCGCGTAAATTTCGTCGGCGTTGGTGAAGACGATCTTGCGCCCCGGCAGCTTGGCGATCGCGGCAGCGAGCGGCGCGTTTTCCTCTAGCATGTCCATCTCGATATCGTGGACGTCGGCGAGGTATTCGTGCGGATCGACGCCGTGCTCGGCCATCAATCCGGCCAGCGTCGTGCCGCGCGTGTGGAAATAGCCCTTCTGGATGCGGTAGGCCTCGTCATGGCCGACGTCGAAAAACCGCGCGATGTATGCGGTAATCCGCCGGTCGACTTGTTCGAACAACCGCGCGCCATGCGGATAGAGCGTGTTGTCGAGGTCGAAAATCCAGTTGCGGATCGGGGCGAGGCTGGCGAGCACGGCTCCGCCCTAAGAGCCGTACCGCGCGGGGGCAAGGCACGGCGGTTGAGAGTTTCGTCGGGCAACCTATCTTCGGACGATGACCGCTTTCGCCTTGCTCGATCTCGTCCCCGTCGTCGAAGGCGGCAACGTGCCGCAAGCGCTCGCCAACGCCGCCGATATGGCGCGGCACGCCGAAGCTCACGGCTATTCGCGCTACTGGGTGGCCGAGCATCACGGCATGGCGGGGATCGCCAGTTCGGCGACGGCGGTGGTGATCGCGCATGTTGGTGCTGCGACCAGCACGATCCGCGTCGGCGCGGGCGGGATCATGCTGCCCAACCACGCGCCGCTGGTGATCGCCGAGCAGTTCGGCACGCTCGACGCGCTGTTTCCCGGCCGCATCGACCTCGGGCTCGGCCGCGCCCCGGGCAGCGACGGCCGCGTCGCGCAAGCGATCCGTCGCACGCTGGAAACCGACCCCAACGCCTTCCCGCGCGACGTGCTCGAGCTGCAAAGCTATTTCGCCGACGACGGCCAGACCGGCATCCGCGCGACGCCGGGCGCGGGCGCCGACCCGCACTTGTGGATCCTCGGCTCGAGCCTGTTTGGCGCGCAGCTTGCCGCGATGCTCGGGCTGCCGTTCGCCTTCGCTTCGCACTTCGCGCCTGATGCGCTCGATCAGGCGCTGGCGATCTACCGCCGCGATTTCCGCCCGTCGGCCGCACTCGCCAAGCCCTATGCGATGGCGGGGTTCAACGTCTTTGCCGCCGACACCGACGAGGAAGCTGAGTTCCTCGCCAGTTCGCAGCAACAGGCGTTCGTCGCCTTGCGCACCGGCAACCCGCGCCAGCTCCCGCCGCCGGTCGCGGGCTATCGCGACAGCCTGCCGCCGCAACACGCCGCGATCCTCGACCTTGTCCTGCAATGCTCGGCGGTTGGGAGTCTGCCGACTGTGGCGCGCGGCATTGCGGCCTTCATCGACCGCACCGGCATCGATGAAGTGATGGTGTCGAGCTCGATCTACGATGTGGCCGCGCGCAAACGGAGCGTCGCGCTTGCGGCGGAGGCGATGCGGGAACTGGCGGTGGTGGCCTAGCCGACCACGACGTTCAAAGCCCCCGGCCTGATCCGGAATTCGAGCGGCGAATCGAGCCGCTGCACTTCGCCATCGAGCGCGATTTCGATGCTGTCGCTGCCCGACGACACGTTCAACCTTTCGCATTCGCCAAGCGTCACGAAATCCGCGTCGCGCTGTGCACGCCCGACCAGCGCACGCGCGGCAAACCATAGCAGCGACAACCGGCTGCGCCGCGCGACCGCATAAACCGACAACCTGCCGTCGGTGAGCGACCCGCGCTGGCCGAGATCGCCCTTATCGAGCGAGTAGATGTTGTTGCCGACGAATAGCAACGGCGTGACGATCGACCGTTCGCCATCGCCGAGATCGACCCGCAGCCGATGGTGCGGAAAGCGGTCGAGCGCGGCGTAGGCGGCGGGGATCGCCGACAGCCATTTGGGCCAACCCTTGCCGTCCTGCAGCCCTTCGCGTGTCCGGACCATCGCGGGGTAGAGCCCGATCGAGGCGTTGTTGACGAACACGTGGCCATTGACCTCGGCGACATCGATCGCGGTCGCCGTGCCGGTCGCGGCAACCTTGGCGGCTTCGTCCAGATCGGTCGGCAGCCCAAGATCGCGCGCGAGGTGGTTGAGCGTACCGAGCGGGAGCAAACCAAGCTCGGCATCGCTTCCCGCCAATTGCTGCGCAGCGCACGCCATTGTTCCGTCACCGCCCGCGACAACGACGCGGCCGGTCTTGGCCGCCTTGGCGATCGCATCGCCGACCTCACCGCCGTCGAGCGCCTGTACATCGGCCGCCGTCCCAGCCGCCCTGAACGCGTTCGTCAGCGTATCGTCGAGCTTGTCGCCAAGCTTCGCCGCGGTGCCACCATTCTTATTGACGATAACCGGAAGAGCGCGCGCCAACTCAGCTCGCCGCCGGCAGGCGCAAGCGGACCATCAACCCGCCCAGATCGTCGCTCTCTTCCAAACTGACCGTTCCTTCGTAAATTTCCGCAACGTCCCGAACGATCGCCAGCCCCAATCCGGTCCCCGGCTTGCCGGTGTCGAGCCGAACGCCACGGTCGAAGATGCGCACGCGCTCTTCCTCGGGAATGCCCAGCCCGTCATCCTCGACCTGGAATTCGACAAACCCGGCCTGCGCGCCGACCGTCACGAACACGCTCCCGCCGCCATATTTCGCGGCATTCTCGATCAGATTGCCGAGCATTTCGTCGAGATCCTGGCGCTCGACATGGACCTTCAGATCCTTGGGACCGTCGGCGTCGATGCGAACATGGGGATAGAGCCTCCCGACCGCTCGCTCGACAGAATCGAGGCTGGGCCACACATCGGCGCGGCTGTGCGCCGATCCGCGCCGCCCGACGGCGCGGGCGCGCGCCAGATGGTGATCGACCTGGCGCCGCATCGTCCGCGCCTCGCGCACCACCGTTTCCGACAGATCGTCCGACTTGGCGGTCGCCGAGTTCATGATGACGGTCAGCGGCGTCTTGAGCGCATGCGCGAGGTTGCCGGCATGGCGCCGCGCTTCCTCGGCCTGGCGATCGTTATGCTCGATCAGCGCGTTGAGTTCCTCGACCATCGGCGCGACTTCGGCGGGCATCGCTCCCTCGATCCGCGCCGAGCGCCCACCGCGCAGCCGCGCGATTTCCTCGCGCAATCGGCGGAGCGGACGCAGGCCATACCAGGTCTGCAACCCCGACAGCACGATCAGCCCGAGCGCCAGTAGCAGGAACGAGCGCACCAATGTCCGCCGCAGCGCGTTGATCTGGGCATCGAGTTGCTCGCGGCTCTGCGCCACCTGGAACCGCCAGCGCACCGGCGAACCGGGCAGTTTCACGTCGCGTTCGAGGATACGAAGCGGCGGCTCGCCCTTGAACTGATTGCTGTCGTAGACATGGACTTCTAGGTCGGTGTGGTTGGTGCCGTACGCGATCCGCCGGTCCCACAACGACCGTGACGGGAACGCTTCCTTGCCCGGCGCCGACACCTGCCAATAGAGGCCGGAATAGGGTTCGAGGAAGCGCTGGTCGGCGGGTTCGCGATTGAAGATCACTTCGCCGTCGGGACCGATCTCGGCCGAGGTGAACAGCGAGGTCAGCACGTAATCGAGTTGGTCGTCGAAATTGGTCGTGACCGCGCTGGTCAGCACGCGGTCGAGCGCCCATCCGCCGCCGGCGAGCAGGACAAGGATCCACAACGCCGCGATGACGATCATCCGGCGGCCGAGCGACCCGGTGACTCGGGTTGCGGGCAGCGGGCGCGGCGCGTCGGCCGCGAGCGCGGGGTCCATCGTCCCGGTGACCGGATCCTGTTCAGCCACCGGCGATCACTTTATTCGGCGCGCGGCGGGCCGTCGGGATCGTCGAGGCTATAGCCCAGCCCGCGGATCGTCGTAATGACGTCTTGCCCCAGCTTCTTGCGGATGCGCGTAACAAACACCTCGATCGTGTTCGAATCGCGGTCGAAATCCTGATCGTAGATATGCTCGATCAGCTCGGTCCGGCTGACGATCTTGCCCTTGTGGTGGAGCAGGTAGGACAGGAGTTTATACTCCTGCGCGGTCAGCTTCACCGGGTCGCCAGCCAAGGTCACCTTGCCGCTGCGCGTATCGAGCCGGACGTCGCCCGCGATCAACTCGCTTGACGCATTGCCCGACGCGCGGCGGATCAACGCGCGCAGGCGAGCGATCAGCTCTTCGGTCTGGAACGGTTTCGCGACATAATCGTCGGCGCCGGCATCGAGTCCGGCGACCTTGTCCGACCAGCTGTCGCGCGCGGTCAGCACCAACACCGGGGTGGTCTTGCCCTGCTTGCGCCAGCGATCGAGCACGGTCAGCCCGTCGATCTCCGGCAGACCCAAATCGAGCACGATCGCGTCGTAACTCTCGGTCTCCCCGAGGAAGAGCCCCTCCTCGCCGTCGGTGGCAAGGTCGATCGCGTAGCCCGCGCCTTCCAGCGTGTTCTTGAGCTGCTGGCCCAGATTGGGTTCGTCTTCGACGATCAGAACGCGCATTGTGGTCCCCTTAGAGAGAGCGGTTGTGACCGCTCAATAACCCGTGCGGCCGATGATCTGGCCCGAACGGCCATCGACCCGCACCCAGATGACCGTTCCATTGCGCAGGAACTTGAGCGTGTAAATGCCGGTGTCGGGGTCGATCTCCGGCCCCAGATATTGCGCGCCCGCCATCGTCGGGATGACGCGGCGCTCGATTTCGGGGAGCGGCAGGATGCGACCTTCGCGCATCGCCTTGAACGCGCGGTCCTGGTCGCGGCGCTGGCACGGCTCCGCATCCGCCGGAATCGCCGTCGGAGAAAGGGCCAGGGCAAGCAACGCAAACATCACCATCCCGGATCGCATAGCGATGGCGGTTTGAACACCCTGTGAACACGACTGTCAGGTAGCGGAAGGTTGCGCGCCCAGCGCCAAGCCCTAGATAGCCGCGCTCATGGCGGCTCCAATTCTCTCTTACGAAAACCTTGGCCTCGTCCAGGGCAGCGGCTGGTTGTTCCGCCACCTCGACCTGTATATCGGCGAGCGCGACCGGCTCGCGCTGATCGGGCGCAACGGCGCGGGCAAGACCACGCTTATGAAGCTGATCGCGGGAGCGATCGATGACGATGAAGGGCGGCGGTCGATCGTTCCGGGTACGAGGGTCGTGCTGCTCGAACAGGACCCGCGCGTCGACGGGTTCGCGACGCTCGCCGATTTCGTGCATGCCGAACCGCCCCCCCCCGCACCGCACGAAGCCGACGCGATCGCCGATCAGCTCGGCATCGACTTGTCGCGCGACGCCGCCACCGCCTCGGGCGGCGAGCGCCGCCGCGCCGCAATCGTTCGCGCGCTGGCGCAGAATCCCGACGTGCTGCTGCTCGACGAGCCGACCAACCACCTCGACATCGCGGCGATCGAATGGCTCGAGGAGTGGCTCAACCGGTTCAAGGGCGCGTTCGTCGTGATCAGCCACGACCGCACCTTCCTGACGCGACTGACCAGGCAGACCTTGTGGCTCGACCGCGGCACGATCCGCCGCGCCGAAGTCGGCTATGGCGGGTTCGACGCCTGGACCGAACAGGTCTTCGCCGAGGAAGAGCGCAACGCGCAGCGGCTCGACGCGAAGTTGAAGATCGAGGAGCATTGGCTGCAACGCGGCGTCACCGGACGGCGGCGGCGCAATCAGGGCCGGCTGGCCAAGTTGAAGGACATGCGCGCCGAACGCGCCGCGATGCTCGGCCCGCAGGGCACCTCGGCGCTTGTCACCGGCAGCGACGACGTGCGGACGAAGGTGGTGATCGACGCCAAGCACGCGTCGAAGGGGTTCGACGGCCGCACGATCATCCGCGACCTCACCCTGCGCATCACGCGCGGCGACCGGATCGGCGTGGTGGGGCCTAACGGCGCGGGCAAGACGACGCTATTGAAGCTGCTGACTGGCGAACTCCAGCCCGACCAAGGCCAGGTAAAGCTGGCGAAGACGCTTGACGGTGTGGTCATCGACCAGCAGCGCAAGCTCATGGCGCCCGACAAGCGCGTCCGCGACGTGCTCGCCGATGGCGGCGACTGGATCGAGGTGCTGGGCGTCAAGAAACACATCCACGGCTATCTCAAGGATTTCCTGTTCGACCCCAACATGGTCGAGGCGCGCGTCGGCACCTTGTCGGGCGGCGAACGATCGCGCCTGCTACTCGCGCGCGAATTCGCTCGCCGTTCCAATCTGTTAGTGCTCGACGAACCGACCAACGATCTCGACCTCGAAACGCTCGACCTGCTCCAGGAAGTCATCGCCGACTATGACGGCACCGTGCTCATCGTGAGCCACGATCGCGACTTTCTCGACCGCACCGTGACGCTGACGCTCGGGCTCGACGGATCGGGCACGGTCGACATCGTCGCTGGCGGCTATGCCGATTGGGAGGCCAAGAGGAAGCCGAAGGCCGAGCCAAGGAAAACGTCCGCCAAGCCCGTCGCATCGCCCGAAAAACCCAAGGCGCCGAAGCTCAGCTACAAGGACCAGCGCGACTACGATCTGTTGCCCAAGCGGATCGAGGAGATCGAGGCGGCGATCGCGCGCGATGAGGATGCGCTTCACGATCCCTCGCTCTACGCGCGCGATCCGGATAAGTTCGCAGCGTTGACCAGGAAGATCGAGGAGGCTCGCGCCGAAAAGGAAGCGGCCGAACTGCGCTGGCTCGACCTCGCCGAACAGGTCGATGCGCTCGGCTGATCAGGCGGCCGGCGGCGCTTGCAATGCGAATCGTCGTATCTTGCCCGACGCTGTCTTCGGCAGCGCATCGACGAATTCGATCGCGCGGGGATATTTGTAAGGCGCGATCGTCGCCTTGACGTGCGCCTGCAGCGCCTCAGCCAATGCCGGTGCCGGGTCGCGGCCGGGCGCGAGCACGACGAACGCCTTGACCAATTGTCCGCGGGTCGGACACGGCACCCCGATCACTGCGCATTCCGCGACCGCCGGGTGGGCGTACAGCGTGTTTTCGACTTCGGGCGCGGCGATGTTGTAGCCCGACGACACGATCATGTCGTCCGACCGCGCGACATACCAGAAATAGCCGTCGGCATCGCAGCGATAAGTATCCCCAGTGACATTCCAGCCGTCGATAACGTACACGGCCTGGCGGTCGTCGGCGAGGTAGCGGCAGCCGGTCGGCCCGCGCACCGCCAGCCGGCCGAGGCCCTCCCGGAGCGGTTGTCCGTCGGCGTCGAGTACGCATGCCGTATAGCCGGGCACTGCCTTGCCCGTCGCGCCGGGACGGATCGCGTCGCCCGCGGCGGAAATGAAGATGTGCATCATCTCGGTCGCGCCGATGCCGTCGATGATCGCGATGCCGGTCGCGTCGCGCCACGCTTGCCACGTCGCCGCGGGCAAATGTTCCCCGGCGGAGACGCAGGTGTGCAGGCTGGCCGCCTGCGCGCCAAGCGCGAGCATCGCCTTGTACGCGGTCGGCGCGGTGAACAATGTCGTGACGCCATGCCGCGCGACCGCATCCAGCAAACCCTGCGGCGTCGCCTGTTCGAGTGTGACGGCGGTGCCGCCGAAGCGAAACGGAAAGACCAACGTCGCGCCGAGCCCGAAGGTGAATCCGATCGGTGCCGAGGTGCAGAACACATCGCCGGGCGCCGGCCGCACGAGATTGCCGGCGAACGCATCGGCGCATGCCAGGATGTCGCGGTGAAAATGGACGCAGCCCTTGGGATTGCCGGTGGTGCCCGAGGTGAACGCGATCAGCGCGGGGTCGTCGGCGTTCGTCGCCACCGCCGCGAAGCCGGGCGCGGTTTGCGCGAGCCGCCTCTCCAGCGCACCGGTACCAGCGTCGCCGTCATAAGTCAGCGTCGACCGGACGCAACCGACCCGCGCCGTCGCTTCGGCGAAGTCGGCGAGATAGCGGCTGTCGACGATCGCGTGGCTCGGCTGCGCCTTGTCGAGCAATGCCGCGATCTCGCCCACGCGGAGGAGCGGCATCGTCGTCACCACCACGCCACCTGCTTTCACCACGCCGAGCCACGCCGCGAACAGCATCGCGCCGTTGGGACCACGCAGCAGCACGCGATTGCCGGGAACCAGCCCTTCGTCCTCGGTCAGCAGCCGTGCGACGCGGTCGGACAGGTCGGACAATGCGGTATAGGTCCATTCGCCGGCATCGTTGCGCACGGCGATGCGGTCGCCGTCGCCCGCCGGCACCGCGCGGTCGATCAACTCGACGGCGGCGTTGAGACGGTCGGGATAGAGAAGTTCGGGCCGGCCGAAGGTAAACACCGGCTGCCGCTCGGGCGCGGGCAGCCGGTCGAGCACGAAGCGATCGACCATCACGGCCACGGCACGACCGCCATCGTCTCGATCTCGATCATTGCACCGGGCTCCACCAACGCGGTCACCTGCACCACCGCCATCGCCGGATAATTGCGCCCGATCAGCTCGCGATACGCTTCGCCGATCTCGGCCAAGCTGTCGCGATAGGCGGCGATGTCGGTGACGTACCACGTCATCCGCACGATATGCTCAGATGTGGCGCCGCCTTCGTTGAGGATGGCCAGCGTGTTCCACAGTATCTGGCGGAACTGCCCGGCGAGGTCGTCGGCAACCAGCCGCTCAGTCTCGTCCCAGCCGATCACCCCGCCGGTGACGATCAGCCGGCCCCTGGCGGCGATGCCGTTGGCATACCCCTTCGGTCGCGGCCAACCCGGTGGAAGCAAGGTCGCATTCGCCACATCAGTTCCCTTCGAACACAGGGGTGCGCCTGGCGGCGAACGCTTCGAACGCGCGCGCGAAATCCTGCGTCTGCATGCAGATCGCCTGCGCTTGCGCCTCCATCTCGATCGCGACGTCCAGGCTGACCGCCCATTCCACGTTGAGCTGAGTCTTGGTGATGCCGTGCGCGAAGGTCGGCCCGGCGGCGATCGCGCACGCCGCGGCCATCGCTTCGTCGATCAGCGTGCCGGCGGCGACCAAGCGATTGTGGAACCCCCAGCGTTCGCCTTCGTCCGCCGTCATCACGCGCCCGGTGAACAGCAATTCCGCCGCGCGCCCCTGACCGATCAGCCGCGGCAGGATCGCGCACGCCCCCATGTCGCACCCCGCCAGCCCGACGCGCGTGAACAAGAACGCGGTCTTCGCGGCGGGCGTCGCCAGCCGGATGTCCGACGCCATCGCCATGATCGCCCCCGCGCCGACGCACACGCCGTCGATCGCCGCGACGATCAGCTGCGGACAACCGCGCATCGCTTTGACCAGATCGCCGGTCATCCGGGTGAAGGCGAGCAGTTCAGGCATCGCCATCTTGGTCAGCGGTCCGATGATCTCGTGGACGTCGCCGCCCGAGCTGAAATTGCCGCCCGCGCCGGTCAGGACCACCGCCTTGACCTCGGCCGTGTAGACGAGTGCGCGAAAGCAATCGCGCAACTCCGCATAAGAATCGAACGTCAGCGGATTCTTGCGTTCGGGCCGGTCGAGCGTGATCGTTGCGACGCCGGAATCGAAGCGCCAGCCGAAATGCTCGGGCGCGAAAGTGGCGGGGTTCATGCGGGCATCTCCTCGGCGGCGATCGATGTCTTGAGGCGGCCGAGCAGCGCGAACAATTGCGCGCGCTCCTCGGCACCGAGCGCGGCGAGCATCGCATCGATCCAGCGATGATGCGCCTCTGCCATGTCGGTGAAGTGCGTGACCCCTTTCGGCGTCAGCCGCACGATAGAGGCGCGCCTGTCGGTCGCTGAGGGCGTCATCGCGACCAGCCCTTCGGCCTTCAATGTCTGCACCAACGCCGTGACGTTGCCCTTCGACACCAACAGCGCCTGCGACAGCGCGCCCATCGTCATCGCACCGTTGCGGTCGAGCGCCGCGAGCACGTCGAAGCGCGGCAAGGTTGTGGAGAAGCGCTCGTCGAGCCGGCGGCGCACGCGCTTCTCGATTACCATCGTGCACGACAACAGCCGCAGCCACAGCCGTACACTGGCACGGTCGTCGAGCCCGCCGTCATGCTTCTCGCGGATCGCGGCGGCGGTCACGCGTCGCTCCCGTCGATCACGATCGCTTCGCCGGTCACCGATTGCTGCTCGGGGAGGCAGAACCACAGAACCTTGGCCGCGACTTCCTCAGGCTTGATCAGCCGCCCGCCCGGGTTGAGCCGGGCCAGTTCGTCGCGCGCATCGTCGACGCTCCGGCCAGTCTTCACCTGAATTTGTACCGCCGCCGCCGCGACCAGATCGGTGTCGGTGAAACCGGGGCAGATCGCGTTGACGGCGACGCCGGTGTTCGAGAGTTCTGCGGCGAGAGCGCGCATCAGCCCGACCGCGCCGTGCTTCGCAGCGGTGTAGGCGGCGGTATAGGCATAGCCCTTGAGGCCGGCGGTGGAAGCAATCGTGACGATGCGACCGGCGCTTGCTCCCTTCAGGTCAGGCAACGCGGCCTGGCAGCAATGGAACACCGCATCGAGGTTGACCGCCATCGCGCGCCGCCACGCTTCGGCATCGATTTTTGCGAATGGCGCGCTGTCGGCCGCGCCGGCATTGGCGACGAGGATAGTGACTGGGCCATGCGCCGCGCGCGCTTCGGCGAACGCGCGATCGACCGCGGCGCGATCGGTGACGTCGGCGATCGCAATGGCGGCATTCGGCAGTTCTGCGGCCATGGCCTCCAAGGGCGCCCGGCGGCGACCGACCAACGTCAGTGCCGCGCCCTCATCTGCCAGAGCGCGCGCGATCGCCGCGCCGATACCGGTGCCGCCGCCGGTGATTAGCGCGTGGTGGCCGGCGAGCCTCATTGTCCGTCCACTTTGCGCGCGAGGATGCGGGTCAATTGCTCCTGCCCGGCGCGATAGGGCGGCGGCACGAACGCGCCGTCATAACCCGCCGCTGCCGCTTGCCTGAGCGTCCACATCGGATCGACCAGATGCGGCCGCGCCAGCGCAACGAGATCGGCGCGGCCCGCAGCGAGGATCGAATTGGCGTGATCGGCCTCGTAGATGTTGCCCACCGCCATCGTCGCGAGCTTCGCCTCGTTGCGGATGCGGTCGGCAAACGGCGTCTGGAACATGCGGCCGTATACCGGCTTCGCATCGGCCCAGGTCTGTCCGGCCGACACGTCGATCAAATCGGCGCCGGCTTGCGCGAAGGCGCGCGCGATCTCGACCGCTTCGGCGGGGGTTACGCCCTCATCGCCCGCCCAGTCGTTGGCCGAGATGCGCACCGCCATCGGCTTTTCGCTCGGCCAAGCGCCGCGCATCGCGGCAAAGACCTCGATCGGATAGCGCAACCGGTTGGCGACATTGCCGCCATACTCATCGGTGCGCTTGTTCATCAGCGGGGTGATGAACGACGACAGCAGGTAACCGTGCGCGGCGTGGAGTTCGATCATGTCGAACCCGGCAAGGACCGCCATTCGCGTCGCCGCGACGAACTGGTCGCGGACCACGTCCATGTCGGCGCGGGTCATCGGGCGGGGGCGCTGGTTGCCGCCCGTCCACGCCACGTCGGATGCGGCAATCAGCGGCCAGTTGCCGTCAGCCAGCGGCGCGTCCATCCCTTCCCAGCCGAGCCCGGTCGAGCCCTTGCCGCCGCTATGCCCGAGCTGGAGACAGAATTTGGCGCGGCTGTTGGCGTGGACGAAATCGACGATCCGTTGCCACGCCGCGACGTGTTCGCTCGCGTACATGCCCGCACAGCCCGGTGAGATCCGGCCTTCAACCGACACGCAGGTCATCTCGGTATAGACCAGCCCCGCACCGCCCTCGGCGCGCGACCCGTAATGCACGAGGTGGAAGTCGTTCGTTTTACCGTCCGTCGCCGAGTAGGTCGCCATGGGGGAGACGACGATCCGGTTCTCCAGCATCATGTCTCGCAATTTGAATGGCGCGAACATCGGCGGCGCGGCGGCAGTTCCGCCGTGGAACCAGCGCTCGACTCCCTCGAGCCAGCCCTTGTCGCGCAGCCGCAAATTCTCGTGGCTGATCCGCTGGCTGCGCGTGAGCAGCGAATAGGCGAACTGGATCGGCTCGAAATGCAGATAGCGCTCGATCGTCTCGAACCATTCGGTCGAGTTGCGCGCCGAATTCTGCAGCTTGAGGACTTCGACCGAACGTTCGGCCTGATATTCCGCCAGCGCGGCCTCACGCGACAAACCGGGCCGGTTGAGCACCTCAGCGAGCTTGATCGCATCCTCGAGCGCGAGCTTGGTCCCCGACCCGATCGAGAAATGCGCGGTGTGCGCCGCGTCGCCGATCAACACGACGTTGCCGGCGTACCAGCGCTCGCAGATAATCCGCGGGAAGTTGAGCCATGCTGCCGACCCGACCTTATGCGTCGCATTGGACATCAAGGCGTAGCCGCCGAGATACTTGGCGAACAGCGCGTCGCCGAAGCGGCACGTCTCGTCCTGTGTCATCCGGTCGAGCCCGAGTCCGGCCCAGGTCTTTTCCGAACATTCGATGATGAAGGTCGAAAGGTCATCGTCGAAGCGATAGGCGTGCGCCCACACCCAGCCGTGCTCGGTCTCCTCGAACGCGAAGGTGAAGGCGTCGAAGGTCTGGTGCGTGCCGAGCCACACGAACTTGTTGGCGCGCACGTCGATATCGACCCCGAACGCGTCCGGATTGGCGTTGCGCACGCTGCTGTTGGCGCCATCGGCGGCGATCACCAGATCGTAATCCGCCCAGCGCGCGGGATCGACCGCGAATTCGGTCTCGAAGATCAGCTTCACGCCCAGTTCACGCGCGCGGTCCTGCAGAATACGCAGTAAGGTCTTGCGCCCGATGCCGATGAAACCGTGCCCCGACGATACGATCGTCTCGCCGCGGATATGTACGGCGATGTCGTCCCAATGCGCGAACTTGTCGGCGATCAGCGCGCCGCTGACGGGGTCGTTGGCCATCAAGTTTTCGACCGTCTGGTCGGAGAACACCACCCCCCAGCCGAATGTGTCGCCATCGCGGTTGCGCTCGACCACCTCGATATCGCACGCCGAGTCGCGCAGCTTCATTGAGATCGCGAAGTACAATCCCGCCGGCCCGCCGCCGAGACAAAGGATGCGCGCCGGACCGGGTCTGACCATGGTTTAGGCTTAAATTATCTCGCCGCGTTGTGCAACGAAGGTCCGGTGTCGCGCGCATGGGCACGTTGGCCGGCCACGTAGGTGAAGGCGATCGCGCGGTCGTCGCCCAGCATTTGCAGCGCGAACAACCGGTCGAACAATGTGGCGCCGGCGGTTCGGCGCGCGAGCAGCGGCGTTGCCGCGGCATCGAGCACCACGAAATCGGCTTCCTGCCCGGGCTCGAGCGCACCAACCCGGTCGCCGATTCCCATGACGCGCGCGCCACCCGCGGTGGCCAGATGGAGCGCGCGCAAGGGGTCGAGACTAGCTCCACGCAACTGGCAGACCTTGTACGCCTCGCCGAGGGTATGCAGCACCGAAAAGCTGGTGCCCGCGCCAACGTCAGTGCCGATGCTGACAGCGACGCCGTGGCGGTCGATCTGCGCAAGGTCGAACAGTCCCGATCCGAGGAACAGGTTGCTGGTTGGGCAAAGCGCGATTCCCGCGCCGGCCTCCGCCATCCGCGCAAGCGCGGCGTCGCTCATATGCACGCAGTGCGCGAACACCGAACGCGGACCGACGAGCCCGAAGCGGTCATAGACGTCGAGATAGTCGCGCGCGTTCGGGAAACGCTCACCGACTGCGGCGATCTCCCCCATATTCTCGGAGAGGTGGGTGTGCATCTGCACGTCGGGATGCGCTGCGAGAAGGTCGCCGGCGTCGGCGAGCTGCGCGTCGGACGAGGTGAGCGCAAAGCGGGGCGTGACCGCATAACCGATCCTGCCGCGCCCCCGCCACCGCCCGATCAACGCCTCGGTATCGGCGCGTCCGCTCGCGAGCGTGTCGCGCAACGTCTCAGGCCCCTGGTCCATCAGAACTTTGCCCGAGACGATGCGCATGTCGCGCGCGAGTGCCGCCTCGAACAGCGCATCGACCGAACAGGCATGAACGGTCGGAAAAACCAGTGCCGACGTCGTACCGTTGCGCAGCAGTTCGTCGAGAAAGAAGGCCGCAATCGCATCGGCATGGCCGCGATCGGCGAACTTTGCCTCTGCCGGAAAGATATGGCGATCGAGCCATTCCAGCAATTGCTCGCCGTGCGAGGCGATGCGTTCGGTCTGCGGATAATGGACATGCGCGTCGACGAACCCGGGAACGATCAGCCCGCCGGGGAACGCTTCCACGTGCACGTCGGCGAATTGGGCATGCAGATCGGCGTAGGCGCCGCGGGCCAGCACGAGCCCGTCGTCCACAACCAGCAACCCGTCCTCGTCATGGCGGATCGCGTCGGGTCCGGCCTTTGCGGGGTCGTGCGGGACGGTCAGGATTTCGGCGCGGAAGGCGCGGCGCGTCATGCGGTGGTCCTCAGCGTGAGCAACTGGGCCAGCGTCGCGATCGCGATCACGTCGGGTTCCTTGCCAGCGATGCCGGGCATGCCGATCGGACAGGTCAGGCGGGACGCATCGATCCCTTCGTCCCTGAGCCGCGCGAGGAACCGCGCGCGCTTGGTCCGCGATCCGATCAGGCCGACGAATGGCGCGGCACTGCGCAGCGCCGCGGCGGTGAGGCGATAGTCGAGCGCATGGTCGTGCGTCAGGATCAGCACCGCGGCGTCGCGGCCCGCTTCGGCGGCGCAGGCGACCATGGCTTCCTCGTCGGCGTGGACCACGCCCGGCATCTCGGCGGCGTCGGAACGCGTGTCGTACCTGGCGAACTGGAGCGGCAGGCCGTCTGCCCGTTGGGCGATGGCGCGACCGACATGGCCGGCGCCGAACATCAGCACCGGCATGCGTGGAATGTCGGCGGGCTCGGCGAAAGTGGCGCCAACGCCGGGCCGCTCGCCGCGCGCGAACAGCGGTTCGGTGTTCGGAATGTCGGTGTCCGTGCGCTCGACACGGTCAGCGAGCAGCCGGGCCGCGATCGGCCGTTCCGACGCGATCCATTGGCTCGCATCCGGATCGAGATGCTCGATCAACAGCCGCACACGCCCGCCGCAGCATTGGCCGAGCAGCGGCCCCAGCGGATAATCCTGGATGCGCCACGCGCCCGGCGGATGATCGAGGATCGCGCGCGCTTGCTCGACCGCCTGATATTCGAGCGCCCCGCCGCCGATGCTGCCCTGCTGGTTATCGCCGGTCACGACCATGCGTGCCCCTGGGCCGCGCGGTGCCGAGCCCTCGGTCGCCAGCACGGTCACCAGCGCGGTCGGCTCACGCCCCAGCGCGGCACGTGCCTGGGCAGCCCATTCACGCGGCACGCGCGCGAAGCTCGGCGATCGCGGCAAGGATGCGCTCCGGCGTGGCCGGCGCGTCGAGGTTCGGCAGCCCCTTGCCGGGCGCGGCGGCGGCGACCGCCTGAGTGAGTGCGGAAAAGACCGAGATCGCGAGCATCAGCGGCGGTTCGCCGACCGCTTTCGAGCGGTGGATCGTCGGCTCGGTGTTGCGGCCGCGCTCCCACAGATCGATCGTCATGCGCTCGGGCCGGTCGCCAGCGGTTGGGATCTTGTACGTCGATGGCGCATGCGTGAGCAGCCGGCCGCGATCATCGAACACCAGTTCCTCGGTGGTGAGCCAGCCCATCCCCTGGACGAACCCGCCCTCGATTTGCCCAAGGTCGATCGCCGGATTGAGCGAGCGCCCGACGTCGTGGAGGACGTCGACCGCGACCACGCGGTGCTCGCCGGTCAGCGTGTCGATCACGACTTCGCTCAACGCCGCGCCATAAGCGAAATAGAGGAACGGTCGCCCGCTATGCGTGGCGCGGTCGTAATGGATGTCGGGCGTCGCGTAAAAACCGGTCGACGACAGCGACACGCGCGCGATATGCGCCATGCGGCAAAGCTGCGGGAAGGTCACCCGTTCACCGCCCGCGATCACGCCTTCGCGCGTGAAGCGAACCGCCTTTTCCTCGACCCCGAAATGCTCAGCGGCAACGGCAGCAAGGCGCCGGCGGATCGTCTCTGCCGCGTTGAAGGCGGCCATGCCGTTCATGTCCGCGCCCGACGATGCTGCTGTCGCCGAGGTGTTGGGCACCTTATCGGTGCGCGTGGCAGAGACCTTCACCAGTTCGACCGGAACCGCGAACACGTCGGCGACCACTTGCGCCACCTTGATCATCAGCCCCTGCCCCATCTCAGTGCCCCCATGATTGAGATGGATCGAGCCGTCGGCATAGATATGGACCAGCGCACCGGCCTGGTTGAGGTGCGTGGTGGTAAACGAGATGCCGAACTTGACCGGGGTCAGCGCGAGTCCCTTCTTGAGCACGCGATGCGCGGCGTTGAAGTCGACGACCGCGTTGCGCCTCGCGGCATAACCGGCACGCTCAGCCAGTTCGGCGATCAGCGCGGGCGCGACATTGTCGGTTACCGTCATGTGATAGGGCGTCGTGTCGCGGCCGGGTCCGTAAAGATTGACCTGGCGGACCGCGAGCGGATCGAGATCGAGCTGCGCGGCGACCGCGTCCATCACGCGCTCGACCCCCACCATCCCCTGCGGCCCGCCAAAGCCGCGAAACGCAGTGTTGGAGACGGTATGCGTCTTCAGCCGGTGCGAGACGATTTCGACCGCCGGAAGGAAATAGGTGTTGTCGGCGTGGAACATCGCCCGATCGTTGATCGCGGGGCTGAGGTCGGCGGTGGCGCCGCAGCGCGAGGCGAGGTCGAAGCGGATGCCCTCGATCCGGCCCGAATCGTCGAAGCCAACATCGTAACCGATCGCGAAATCGTGGCGCTTGCCGGTCATCACGAAATCGTCGTCGCGATCGGCGCGGATCTTCGCGGGCCGTCCAGTCTTGGCCGCGACGAGCGCGCACGCCGCGGCATAGGCCGCCGCCTGCGTTTCCTTGCCGCCGAACGCACCGCCCATTCGGCGCACTTCGACGGTGACGTCGGCATGGCTGAGGCCGAGCACCTTGGCGATCAGGTGCTGGACTTCGCTCGGGTGCTGGGTCGAGCTCAGCACATGCAGTTGGCCCGCCTCGCCGGGCGTCGCCAGCGCAGCCTGTCCCTCGAGATAGAAATGCTCCTGCCCGCCGATCGCAACGCGGCCCGACAAGCGATTCGGCGCGGCGGACAGCGCGGCGGCGGCATCGCCGCGCGCCATACGCTGACTGTCCTCGATCACCGATCCCGCCCCGCGCGCCGCGTCGATCGTAACCAGCGCGGGGAGCGGCGCAACGTCAGCCTTCGCCAGTCTTGCCGCGACCCGCGCCGCGCGATGGCCGGTCGCCGCGACGACGAACAGCGGCTGCCCCGGATAGAGAATTTCGTCCTCGGCAAAGAGCTTGTCGTCGCCGAACACCGGGCTAACGTCGTTGATGCCGGGGATATCGGCGGCGGTGAAAACCGCGACGACGCCGGGCGCAGCGCGGACGGCGGTTAGATCCAGCGCCGTGATCCGACCATGCCCGTCCGCCGCTAGCCCGAAGGCAAGGTGCAGCGTCCCCGGCGCCTCGGGCATGTCGTCGACATAGCGCGCGCTACCCGCGACGTGCGCGACCGCGCTGTCGTGGGGCAGCGCGGCGTGGACGGCACCAGGCGACGGCGTTCCGGCGTCAGCCATCGAGCACGCTCACGGCTTCTTCCGCTTCGAGCCACATCCGACGCAGCAGGTTGCCCGCCGCTTCGGTGCGATACGCCGCCGACCCGCGCAGATCGTCGAGCGGACGATAATCGTTCGCCAGCGCGCGGGCGGCAGTGTCGGCGGTTTCCTCGTTCCATGCCGCGCCGGTCAGCGCCTCCTCGCAGCCCCGCGCACGCGCCGGGATGCCAGCCATTCCGCCGAACGCGACGCGTGCCGACGCGATCCGCCCACCGTCGATCCGCAGCGCGAAGGCACCGCACAACGCCGAGATGTCGCTGTCGAACCGCTTGGATAGCTTGACGATACGGATCACCGCGCCAGCGTCGGGACGCGGAATACGGACGCTTTCGACGAATTCTCCGGGTTGGCGATCCTGCACGCCGTAGGATTTGAAGAACTGCTCAAGCGGCATCGTCCGCCGCTCGCCGCCGCGCCGCAGCGTCAGTTCGGCACCGAGCGCGATCAGCGCGGGTGGCATGTCGCCGATCGGCGAGCCATTGGCGATGTTGCCGCCGATCGTCCCCGCATTGCGCACCTGCAGCCCGCCGATCCGCCGGACGAGCTCGCCGAGATCGGGATGGAGCCGCGACAGAGCATCCCGCGCTTCGGTGTAACGGACGGCCGCGCCCAACGTCAGGCCCTCCCCATCTTCGGCGACGCATCGCAGATCGGCCACGTCGCCGATGAAGATCACCGTGCCGAGATCGCGCAGCTGTTTCGTGACCCATAACCCGACATCGGTCGCGCCGGCGACGATCCGTGCATCCGGATACTCGATCAGCAATGCCGCCAGTTCTTCCGTGCCGCGCGGCGCGAACCAGCCCGGCCCGCTTCGCAGCGGCTCGATGGTGCGCAACAGCTGCACGGTCGCCGCATCATCGGACGTTTCCGCTTGATTGGCCTCGCCCGCGGCGAGGATCGGGCCATAGCCGGTGCAGCGGCAGAGATTGCCGGCGATGACATCCTTGATCGGCGCGCCATTCGTGCCCTCGCCGCCGATGCTGCGGGCATAGAGCGACATGACAAAGCCCGGCGTGCAGAAACCGCATTGCGATCCGTGCCCCTCCGCAAGCGCGCGCTGGACCGGATGCAGCATGCCGTCGCGCGACAGGCTCTCGACCGTCACTAGCGCTTTGCCGTGGAGCATCGGCACGAACAGGATGCAGGCATTGACCGCGCGCCAGCGAACCCGCTCCCCGTCGAGTTCCCCGAGCACCACCGTGCACGCGCCGCAATCGCCCTCGGCGCACCCTTCCTTGGTGCCGGTGCGGCGCAGCCGATAGCGCAGCAGGTCGAGCACGGTAGCGCTGGGCTCGCTTGCCTCGACGGCGACGATCTCGCCGTCGAGCACGAAGCGTATGGTATGGTCGGGCGCCAATCAGTTTCCCCGATAGGTCGAATAAGCGAACGGCGAGACGAGCAGCGGGACATGGTAATGGCCGTCGTCCGTCATGCCGAAATCAATCGAAACTACGTCGAGGAACGGCGGATCGGGCAGCGCGACTCCCTGCGCCCGGAAATAGTCGGCGACAAGGAATTGCAACCGATAGGCACCCGCTGGCAGCGACCGCCCTTCGCTCAATGTCGGGCAGCGGCCATCTTCGTTGGATGAGCCCTCGTAGAGAAGCGCGCCATCGTGCCATAGTGACAGTTTCATGCCGCGAGCCGGCTGGCCACTCGCCGTGTCGAGAATGTGGGTACTCAAGCTGCTCACGACGCCGTTACCTTTCCGACCATCCGCAGCCGGCTGACCCCACCGTCGGGGATGATGTTCAGCCGCACGAAGCGGATCGGGCCAAGTTCGGCCAGCCCGTCGCGAAAGACGTGGCTGTGGTCGGCTTGGAGTTTGACTTCGGGCAACAGCACCGGCCAGTCCTTCGACATCGCCGCGATTTCGTCCGGCGAGCCGGTCGCACTCGCTGCCGCCTGGATGAAGCAGCGATCGGGATAATTGCCTTTGAAGTGGGCGGTATCGATTACGATTTCCTCGATCCGCCCTGACGCACCCAATTCGAGCACCGCCCAATCGTGCCCGGGCTCGCGCCGCCGCCGCGTTTCCCAGCCGTCGCCCATATCGACGCCGCGTCCTGGCGCCGTGAGGTTTTCGACGCGGCCGAAATGCTCGTCATTGGCGATGATGCCGCGACCGCCGTTCTCCATCGCCAGCAGGTCGATCGGCACGTCGGCATCGACCGCCGACCAGTCCTTGGCCACCCTGCCCCACACGCGCAGCCGGGCGACCCCGCCATCGGGAAAGATGTGCAATCGCACATGCGTGACGGGAAGGTTATGATTCACAGGCACGTAGACGCGGTCGTCACCGTTCAACGCGAGGCGTGGCGTGACCATCGACCACTCGGTCTCGGCGTCGGGAATCCGGTCATCGCAGCGACACACCTCGATTTCAGAGCCTGGGGGGTAGTTGCCCGTGAAGTGCCGGGTATCGATCTCAAAACCCGCGATCAGCCCCGGCACGCCGAGCCGGACGACGCACCAATCGTGCCCGGGGGTGCGTTTGCGCCGGCTTTCCCAGCCGTCCATCCATTTGCCGTTTTCGTCATACTTGCCGGGGATGAAGACGGGCTCGGCGGGCGCGATCAGCCGTGCCTTGTCGGCGAAGAAATCGTCGGTCGCATCGACCACCTCGGCGCCCAGGCGCGGCTGGGCGAGATCGATATATTGGCGGCGCAGAGTGTCGAACATGGTCATCCTGGGGTGAAAAGCGCCGCGAGGCGGAACGCCGCGATACGATGGATCTGGGCGATGGCTGTAGCGAACTCCGCCTCGGGGTCATTGTGCAGCCGTGCCGCGAATGCGGCAAGGATATCCTGCCGCGACAACCCCTTGACCGCGACGATGAACGGGTGATCGAACCGGGCGAGATACGCCGCGTTGAGGCGTTCGAAGTCGGCGAGCTCGTCCGGCGAGCACCGATCGAGCCCGGCACCGCGCTGCTCCACGACCGAGGCGAGTGCCATCCGGCTGGCGACAGCGAGTTGCGGATGCGCGCGGATGAGCGCGAGCCGCAGCGCGCGCGGCGCGGCGTCGACGGCGGCGCGCATCGCCTGGGTCAGCTCCTCAGGATCGTCCAGCTGACGGCGCTCGACAGCAGGCCAGACGGCTTCCGCTACCCACGGCGACGCCTCGTAAACCGGGCCGAACAGGGCGATAAAGGCATCTCGAGTGAGCGAGCTAGGCAACATGCGGATAATTCTCGCGCCAGTGACGCGCAATGTCGATGCGCCGACAAAACCACACATCCTTGTGCCCCAAGGCGTAACGCAGAAACCGTTCCAGCCCCGCCATCTTCCCCGGCCGCCCGGCCAGCCGGCAGTGAAGCCCGATCGACATCATCCGCGGGCGGTCGGCGCCCTCGGCGTACAGGGTGTCGAAGCTGTCGCGCAGATAATCGCAGAACTGATCGCCGGTCGTCATGCTCGCGCTGGCGAACCGCATGTCATTCGTTTCCAGCGAGTAGGGGACGATGAGATGGCTTCGCCCCGCCACCGACGTCCAGAACGGCAAATCGTCCGAATAATCGTCCGCGTCGTAGAGAAAGCCGCCCTCTTCCGCCACAATCCGGCGCGTGTTGGGGCTCGTCCGGCCGGTGTACCAGCCGAGCGGCCGCTCGCCGGTCAATTGCGTGTGAACCTCGATAGCACGCGCCATATCGGCGCGCTCGTCGGCCTCGGGTACGGACTGATAGTTGATCCACCGCCAGCCGTGCGACGCTATCTCGTGCCCCGCTTCGAGAAACGCCTCTACCACGGCGGGATTGCGCTGCATCGCCAGCGCGACGCCGAACACGGTGAGCGGAATGTCGTAACGCGCGAACAATCGCAGCAGGCGCCACACGCCCACGCGCGCGCCATATTCGTAGATCTGCTCCATGCTCATATGCCGCGCGCCCGGCGTCGGTGCTGCGTTGGGGATGTCCGACAAAAAGGTCTCGGCGCCCGGATCGCCGTCGAGGATATTGGCCTCCGCGCCCTCCTCGTAATTCAACACGCACTGCACCGCGATGCGCGCGCCGCCGGGCCAGGCGGCATGCGGCGGCGTCGGGCCATAGCCAACAAGATCGCGCGGGTATTCCTGGTTCAACGGTACCACCTGTCAGTTCCGCCAGACTGGGGCGGAATTGCAACGCCTACCCCGCCGAGCGCGGCGTCGGCAAGAATCACTCTGCCCCAGCGGCGTTTCCCGGCCTAAGACCGCCGGCTGGCAACCGGCATCGAGGGAGCAAGCCGCGATATGGGAGAAATGGGGGACTGGGCGAAGCTGGCGGTGCATTGGCTGCACGTGATCGCCGGGATCGCCTGGATCGGATCGTCCTTTTATTTCATGTGGCTCGACAGCCATCTGCGCCCGCCCGTCCCGGCGCGCGAGGGTGTGTCCGGCGAATTGTGGAGCGTCCATAGCGGCGGCTTCTACCAGTCGCACAAGTTCTCCGTCGCGCCAGCGGAGATGCCGGAGCAGCTCCACTGGTTCAAATGGGAAGCCTATTGGACGTGGATCAGCGGCTTCGTCCTGCTGTCGCTGATCTTCTATGTCGGCGCACAAGCCAATTTGATCGACAATGCGAAGCTGCCGCTGGAGCCGTGGCAAGCGATCCTGATCGGCGTGGGCGCCATCGCCGGTTCGCTGATCGTGTACGAAGGACTGTGCCGGTCGATCCTGGGCAAGAATTTGGCGGTCTTCGGGGTCGCGTGGCTGATCTTCCTCTCTGTCGCCGCTTATGGCCTGACTCGAATCTTCTCCGATCTCGGGGCGTTCATGCACGTGGGTGCGATCATCGGCACGGTGATGGCGGCCAACGTGTTCTTCGTCATCATTCCGAATCAAAAGAAGGTCGTGGCGCAAATCCGCGCGAACCAGACGCCCGACGCGCGCCTCGGCCTGCAGGCCAAGCAGCGGTCGGTCCACAACAATTACATGACGCTGCCGGTGCTGTTCGTGATGATCAGCAATCACTATCCGATGATCTTCGCCGCGCCGTTGAACTGGCTGTGGCTGATCGCGCTGGGCGTGATCGGCGCGACGATCCGGCATTTCTTCAACCTCAAGAACCAGGGCGTCGTCCGTCCCTGGATCCTGTTTGTCGCGGGGCTGGCCTTTTTCGCGGTCGCGGCGCTCAACCAGAGTATGCGGCAGCCGCCCGCGGCTGCCACAGCCGCGGCCCCAACCTATGCCGACATTCGCGCGCTGATCGACCGCCACTGCAGTATGTGTCACGCGCAGGTGCCAACGCATCCGGGGATCGCGGCGCCCCCCAACGGCGTCGTCTTCGACAGCGCGGACGCATTGCGCCGCCACGCGCCACAGATTTACGAGCGAGCGGTGATGTCCGACAATATGCCGCTCGGCAACGAAACCGGAATGACCAAGGACGAACGGGCCCAGCTTGGTGCGTGGATCCAAGCTGGCGCAAAGGGCAATTAATTGCGCGACATCGCCCCCCAACCGCTGACCGCCCAGTCCTTCGCGCCGTTCGGCGACGTGATCGAGGTTTCCGATGATGCCGTGAAGGTGGCGATCAACCGGGGCAACACCGACCGCTACGACCGGCTGGCCGAGATCGATGTCGCGGAGGATGGCGGCATCGGCGTCATCAGCATGTTTCGCGGGCGGCCGCTTGATCCGCCGGTGCTGAAAGTGTTCGAGCGCCACCCGCTGGGGAGCCAGGCGTTCATGCCGCTGAGCGGACGGCCCTATCTGGTCGCGGTCGCGCCGGACGGTGTGTTCGACCCTTCCTTGGTCCAGGTGTTTCACGCCGAGGCGCGCCAGGGCGTGCAGTATCGCAAGGGCGTCTGGCACCACTTCCTGCTCGCACTGGACGCCGAGAGCGATTTCCTCGTCGTCGACCGCGCCGGACCCGGCAACAATTGCGACGAAGTTCATCTGGCGCCGCGCGACGAAATCCGCGTTTGCCGATGATCGACATTCGCCACGTCGATGTTGACCGATCCGCGGTGGTCGTGGCAGTGGGCGGACGCATCGCCTCCTAGCGGGTGTAGCTCAATGGCAGAGCAGAAGCTTCCCAAGCTTACGACGAGGGTTCGATTCCCTTCACCCGCTCCAGTTCGCTGCCGCTGATTAGTGCAGCTAATCAGCGAAGTTGCGGCGAACCGGCCGGCGCCGCTTGTGGCGGCCGACGGCGTGGCTTTGCCACGCCGGAACCCTCGAGTCTTTGTTGACGCTCCGTCCTGCCGGGCTACGCGCGTGGTTCAATTCCCTTGGCACTACCGACGACCCCAAGCGCGCTGGCCGACGACGCGCCTTTGCCGCGGCGCACCGATCCGTTATTATCGCCTCCGCGCGTAGCTGCCAGTATCCTCGGGGGAGGCATCGCCATGTCGTTCGACACCATCCTGTTACTATCGTTTCCGACCATGCTCATCGCAGGCATGGCGCTGGAACTCATCGTCCGCCGCCCCCGCGAGCAACCCGCAATCCGCTACTGGCGCCTTATCGGGATTGTCGGGTTCGTCGCGACGCTGATCGTCAACATCGCAGCGCCGCTGGCGATCCTGCCACTACTGTCGTGGCATGGTCCGATGGACCTGGCGCACTGGGGATATTGGGGGGCGATCCCGACCGTCGTCCTCACCACCTTCTTCACCTATTGGTCGCATCGCCTCCAGCATCGCTACGACCTGTTGTGGCGGCTCGGTCACCAGATGCACCACGGCGTCGCACGGGTCGATGCGGCGTCCGCCTTCATCTTCCATCCGATCGACGTGTTCGTGCAGGTATTCTGGTCGCTGCTCGCCGCAATCCTGCTCGGCGTCACGCCGGAGGCCGCTGGGATCGCCGGCGCGGCGGGATTTCTAATCGCGCTCTACCAGCATCTCGACGTGCCGACGCCTCTATGGACGGGCTGGATTATTCAGCGGCCCGAAGCGCACATGCTCCATCATCAGCGCGACGTGCACGCCCGCAATTTCGGCGACATGCCGATATGGGACATGCTGTTCGGCACCTATGCCAATCCCAGGCGTGCCGATGTTGCGGTGGGGTTCGAGCCGGGCCGCGCGAAGCTTGGCCCGATGCTGGCGTGCATCGACGTCAACAAGCGTAAGGGAAGGGTAAGATTGTAGCGCAAGGACTTCGGCGTAATTTATATCCTCTGACGCCGCATTTCGTCGCATTGAAGGGAACCCGCGGCCGCGACGGGGGTTTGGGGCGGCAACAGTAACCGCGTATCGAGTGCCTTCCCAATGTCGCAACGTTCTCTCTCGCGCCGTTTGCGCGCGCTGTCGATCACGCCCAAGCATATCGTCCTCACCCTGTTTGTCATCGGGGTCTTCTTGCTCATCGTGACGATGCTCGGCCAGGCGAACCGGGCCGGCTAGGCCAGTCCTTATCCTTCACGGCTTGCTTACCATTGCGCGCGTATCCACACGCGCATGTATCACGACCCCGCATTGGGCAGCGCCGCCGTCAAGGCCGATCCACGCCCCAAATCCGCCGTTTCGACCGCGACCGGGTTGGTCGGCCTAGCCGGGCTGCTGACCTGGGTCGGGATCGCGCGCTGGTTCGGGATGGATGGCCCGTATGCGGCACTCGTCAACGTCGCCGCCGCCGGCGTGCCGATGGTGTTGTGGTCTGTACTGGTCGACAAGGTTCACCGCAATCCGTCGACCGGGATCGACTGGTCGAACGCCAAGCCGTGGCGCGACACGATCGATATTTCGATCACCAAGCTCGCGGGGCTATGGCTGACCTGGGGCGCGATCGCCGCGATCTACATGGTCGGACGCTTCTATTGGGTCGGCGGTTTCCGCTTCTCGATGTGGTGTTTCATGTGGGCGGCGCCGGTGCTGTTCGTACTTTCGATCCCCTACACGCTGTGGCTCGACCGCCGCATGGTCGAGCCCAAGGATGGCTGCTGGAACCTGGGCGCGTGGCTGATGGGGCTCAAGGAACCGCTCGACAAGGAAGCGATCTATAATCACCTCAAAAGCTGGGGCGTAAAGGCGTTCTTCACCGCGTTCATGTTCGCGATCGTGCCGCCGGGGTTCGGCGATTTCATCCGCGGCGACATCAGCGGCGTGTTCGACAACCCGGTGGTGCTCGCCAACTGGCTGATCACCTTCATGTTCGTGATCGACGTGGCGTTTGCGACCGCCGGTTATCTGCTCGCGATGAAGCCGCTCGATTCGCACATCCGCACCGCCAATCCCTATGCGGCCGGCTGGATGGCGGCGTTGATCTGCTATCCGCCGTTCGTGCTGATGGGCGATGGCGGGCCGCTCGATTACCATCCGGGCACATTTGGTGAGGATGGGTGGTGGACCTGGTTCGCCGGATACCCGGTGCTGCTCGGCGTCATCGGCGCGATCCTGGTCGGGCTAACCGCCATCTATGCCTGGGCGACGGTGACCTTCGGTTATCGCTTCTCGAACCTAACGCACCGCGGCATCCTTACTAACGGGCCGTACGCGTTCAGCCGGCACCCGGCGTATCTGTCGAAAAACTTGTTCTGGATGATTTCGACGGTGCCATTCCTGACGACCGGCAACTGGATCGATGCGGTCCGCGCGACGGCGCTGATGGGGATCGTCGCCGGCGTCTATTACTGGCGCGCGCGGACCGAGGAGCGCCATTTGCGCGCCGACCCGGCGTATGAGGAATATTATCAGTGGATGGAGCGCAACGGCGCCATCCCGCGCTTCTTTCGCTGGCTGCGCGGCGCGCAGGTCGCCCCGGCGCCCGTCGCGCTACCGGAAGCTAAAAGCTCATCTCGCCGTAAACGCGGCTGATATCGCCTGCCCATTCGCCGTTGTACCGGTCGAGCAATAATTGCGCCGGCACCTTGCCGGTGCGCACGACCTCGCGCAGCGGCTCGATGAACCCTGTTTCGTTGCTTCCTCCGGCATCCAACCGCGCGCGTGCGGTCAACCCGGCATGCGCGATGTCGAGCACCTCGCTGGCGATGTCGCGCAGCTTGCCGCCGCCCGGGAGCGGCGCGTCGAGCGCGAGTTCGGGAACCGCGTTCCTGAGCGCCTCGCGGTCGGCCATGGACCAGTCCTTGACCAGATCCCACGCGGCATCAAGCGCACCCTGATCGTAGAGCAGCCCGACCCATAGCGCGGGCAGCGCGCAGATCCGCCCCC
Source organism: Sphingomonas bacterium (assembly GCF_028289855.1). GTDB lineage: Bacteria > Pseudomonadota > Alphaproteobacteria > Sphingomonadales > Sphingomonadaceae > Sphingomonas. Next base: position 27,606 of record NZ_JAQGKZ010000072.1, read on the forward strand.
ACGGTCCGCCGTCGGCGCCGCGCATTTCAAGGAAGGTTTTGAGCCGCACCTCGGGAAACGCGGTCGAGAGATGATCGGAAAAATCGTCGATCGTCGGCTTCTCGCCGGGCAGGATCGACAATTCCCCTTTCAGAAAATCGCGAAAACTGAGGCCCGACGCGTCCAAATACTGGCCGTCGCGATAGACGAAGTACATCGGCACATCGAGCGCGTAATCGGCGTAGCGCTCGTACCCGAACCCGTCCTCGAACACGAACGGCAGCATGCCGGTGCGGTGCGGATCGGTGTCCGACCAGATATGGCTGCGGTACGACAGCATGCCGTTGGGCCGCCCTTCCGTGAACGGCGAATTGGCGAAGAGCGCGGTCGCGAGCGGTTGCAGCGCCAAGCCGACGCGGAATTTCTGCACCATGTCGGCTTCGGAAGCATAGTCCAGATTGACCTGGATCGTGCAGGTGCGGAGCATCATGTCGAGCCCGAGCGAGCCGACCCGCGGCATGTGCCGCAGCATGATCGCGTAGCGCCCCTTGGGCATGATCGGCAGTTCGGCGCGAGTCTTGTCGGGCCACATGCCGAGCCCGAGGAAGCCGAGCCCAAGCTTGTCGCCAACCGCCTTGACCTGTTCGAGGTGCCGTCCGGTCTCCGCACAGGTCAGATGAAGATTCTCGAGCGGCGCGCCCGATAATTCGAACTGGCCGGCGGGCTCGAGGCTGATCGACCCGTCCGCACCCGACATGGCGATGACCTTGCCATTCTCTTCGACGGGCTTCCAACCGAACTCGGTCAGGCCGTTCAACAGGTCGCGGATGCCGCCGGGCTCGTCCCACGCCGGGGCGCGGTGATCGTCGGTACGATAGACGAATTTCTCATGCTCGGTGCCGATCCGCCAGCGCTCGGCGGGTTTCTCCCCGCTGGCAAAGAAATCGATCAGCTGCTGCCGGTCCTCGATGACCGCTGATTTTGTGTCCGTCACGGTCTTCGTCGTCATCGCGGCGATTTAGGGGGGCGAAGAGCGTCGCGCTAGGAGTTTCTCACCAATCGCCCGCGACAGTCATCCAGATCGAGACGGCAGCCGCCGCTGCGGTATCGGCGCGAAGGATACGCGGGCCGAGCGCGATGCCAACCGCCTGCGGCAGCGCGCGGATCGCCGCGCGCTCGGCGTCGTCGAAGCCACCCTCGGGACCGATCAGGACGGCGGCGGGGCCCTTGTTAGCGGCCATCGCTTCGGTCGCGGGCGCACCGCCCAATTCATCGGCGAAGAACAGCGCGCGCTCGGCCGGCCAGTCGCGTAACAACACCTCCAGCTTCACCGGATCGGCAAGTTCGGGCAGCGCGGTGCGGTCGCATTGCTCCGCCGCTTCGATCATGTGCGCGCGCAACCGCTCGCCGTTAAGCCGATCGACCACCGTCCGTCGCGTCAGCACCGGCACCAGCCGCGCGACGCCGAGCTCGCACGCTTTCTCCGCGACCCAGTCGATCCGGCCCTTCTTGATCGGCGCCGCGCACAGCCAGAGGTCTGGCACCGGATCGCGCGGCCGCAGATGCGCGGTGACGTCGAGGATCAGGTCGCGCCTGGCGACGATGCTGGCGACGCCGAGCCACTCCCCGGTCGAATCGTCGAACAATTTGACCGGATCGCCCGCCTTCAGCCGTAGCACCGATAACAAATAATGCGCCTGCCCCCCCTCGACGCGCACCTGTCCGCCTTCGGCCAACGGGGTTTCGACAAACAGTCTAGGAGTGGAGCGCGGAGGCCATGCGGGTGTAGCTGCCATGCTCCCCTTTAACGCCGCCGATGCATCAGGCGCCAGCCGATCAGCAACGCGGCGATCGCAAGCGCCCCGCCGATCAGCGCCAGCCCCGCCGCCTGGGCGATTCCCCAGAACAAAGTTTCGGCGAATCGTGCGATGGCGACGGAGAGATGGACCATGAACAGGTCCTAACGGATGAAATGGCTCAGGATATCCGTGACCAATGGCGGGTCTGGCAGAACATGCCCAGGAAACATCCCACCGCCTTCAACGTGTTGCGGTCGAGCATCGTGATCGTCCCCGACACCGTCATGTCGCGATCGGGTACATACACCGAGCCTTTCCACTCGCTCGGCCCGGATTCGCGGAAATCGCGCAGCAATTGCATCCCGATGATATCGCGGTTGCTGGCGGCAACGGTCGCTTTGGTCTTGTCGTCGGCCCACACCACGGTCGCGCACATGTTCTGGCCGCACGGCGCGGCCTTGATGTGCACCGTGTTGTTGGTGTTGCGCCACACGCCCGTCCAGGACGGCACGATCGCCCGCGCCGGACCGGCATCGGCGGAAGGCGCGAGCGCAACCGGCGCCAGCGTCAGCGCCATGCAAGCCAGCAATCGGGACACGGTCGATGTCATCACACACTCCAAAACACGCCCGCCCCGCACCCTGTTCCTGCCGCCACAGCGTGACGATAGTGAGGCAAAGCGTGGCGCTGGTGCGGCAATTGACGTTCGCCTAGTGAACGCACGATGACCGCGAAACCCGAAATCGTCCCCGACACGCAATATGGCGGCGTGGTAGGCGCGTTGCCCCCGTATCCCCGCGCCCTGGCGTTGCTCGCGCGGTTCGACCGGCCGATCGGGTGGCAATTGCTGTTCTGGCCCGGCGCCTGGGGCGTCGCGCTGGCAAAGGGCGCGTGGCCGTGGATGGCGGGCTCGCGCTGGGACCTGATCCTGTGGCTCGCGCTGGGCAGCATCGCGATGCGCGGTGCGGGATGCGTCTATAACGACATCATCGACCGCGACCTCGACCGGCAGGTCGAGCGCACGCGCAACCGGCCGCTGGCGGCGGGGACGGTATCGCTCAAGGCGGCGTGGATCTGGCTGGCGTGCCTGTGCCTGATCGGGCTGGTCGTGCTGATCCAGCTTGGCACTTATGCCAAGATCGTCGCGCTGGTCAGCTTGGCGCCGGTCGCCGCCTATCCCTTCATGAAACGCATCACCTGGTGGCCGCAGGCGTGGCTCGGCATCGTCTTTTCGTGGGCGGCGCTAGTCGGATGGAGCGAAGTGATGGGGTCGCTCACCCTGCCCGGACTGCTGCTCTACGCCGGATCGATGTTCTGGGTGATCGGCTACGACACGATCTACGCGCTGCAGGATGTCGAGGACGATGCGCTGGTCGGCGTGCGATCGTCCGCGCGGGCGTTGGGGGCACGGGTCAAGCCGGGGGTCGCGATCTTCTATGCGGTGGCGCTGGCTTTTTGGGCGGCGGCGTTCTGGCAGTTGCGCCCCGACCTCCTGGTGCTGGTCGCGTTGCTTCCGGCCGCGGTCCATTTCGCGTGGCAAGTCGCAACCCTCGCCCCCGCCGACGGCGCCAACGCGCTCCATCGTTTCCGCTCGAACCGCTATGCCGGACTGCTGATCTTCCTGGCTTGCCTGGTGGTCGGGCAAACCAGCTTTTGACCTTCACGGCTTAGCTTCCTAAGTCGCGTCGATGATGACCCCCGACATCGCGCGGACCCGCGCTCACGACATCGTTTCCCGCGCCCGCGCCGCCGGCGCCGACGCCGCCGACGCGGTCCTCGGCGCGTCCGCTAGCGTCGATGTGTCGGTGCGGCTCGGCGCGCTCGAGGATGTCAGGCGGTCGGAGGAGGAGGAACTCGGCTTGCGCGTGTTCGTCGGTCGGCGATCGGCGTCGGTGTCGAGCAGCGACCTGTCGAGCGCCGCGATGGATACTTTGGTCGAACGCGCCGTCGCTATGGCGCGCGAGGCGCCCGAGGACCAATGGGCGGGGCTCGCACCCGAGGATCGGCTGCTGACCGGGCCGATCCCCGATCTCGACCTGCACGACGGTGACGAGCCATCGCCCGGCGCACTCAAGGAAGCTGCGCTCGCCGCCGAGGACGCCGCGCGCGCCGTCCCCGGCGTGACCAACAGCGAGGGCGGCGGCGCGTCGGCGTCGCGCGTCGCTTGGGCTCTGGCCACCAGCCACGGTTTTGCGGGCGCCTACCAGACCACCGGCCACGGCATCCAGGCGAGCGTGCTCGCGGAAGCCGGCGGGTCGATGGTGCGCGATTACGCTTATCACTCCGCGCGCCATCGTGCGCATCTCGACGCGCCCGAGGCGATCGGCCGCAAGGCGGGCGAGCGCGCGGTCGCCCGCGTCAATCCGGCCCAGCCCGCCAGCGGGCCGATGCCGGTGATCTTCGACCCACGCGTCGGGTCGTCCTTGATCGGGCACCTGATCGGCGCAATCGCCGGCGCGGCGATTGCGCGCGGCACGAGCTTCCTGCTCGGCAAACTGGGCGAGCAAGTCTTTGCCGACGGCATCACCATCACCGACGATCCGCACCGCCCGCACGGCTTGCGCTCGCGCCCGTTCGACGGCGAGGGGCTGCCGGTGTCGCCGACCGACATAGTAAAGGACGGCGTGTTGCAGACCTGGTTGCTCGAATCGGCCTCCGCGCGGCAATTGTCGATGGAGCCGACCGGCCACGCGGTACGCGGCGGATCGGGCGCGCCCGGGGTCGGCGGTAGCAATACCTATATTGCGCCCGGGCTGGTCAGCCGCGACGATCTGTTCGCCGGCGTCACGCACGGCATCTACGTCACCGAGCTGATCGGGATGGGCGTGAACGGCGTCACCGGCGATTACAGCCGCGGCGCGGCAGGCTTCCTGATCGAGAATGGTGCGATCGCGTCGCCGGTCGACGAATTCACCATCGCCGGCAATCTGAAGGATATGTTCCTCAACCTGACCGCCGCCAGCGACCTCGAATTCCGCTACGCGACCAATGTGCCCACGCTGCGGATCGACGGGATGATGGTGGCGGGTGGCTGATCTCGCCGACGATATTGCGGCGATTGCCGCCGAAGCGAGCGCGTATGCGCTTGGCCTTTGGCGTACCGACTTCAAGCGCTGGGAAAAGGCGCCGGGCAACCCGGTGTGCGAGGTCGACCTGACGGTCAACACGATGCTCCGCGAACGGCTGACCGCGCTGCTCCCCGACGCCGGCTGGCTATCCGAAGAAACCGCCGATGACGCCGTCCGCCTCAACCATCGCCGCGTCTGGGTGGTCGATCCGATCGACGGCACGCGCGATTACATTCGCGACCGCGACGGCTGGGCGGTATCGATCGCGCTGGTCGATGGCGAGCAGCCGGTGGTGGGCGTACTCGATGCGCCGGCCAGAGGCGAAGTGTGGCGCGCCGAAGCGGGCAAGGGCGCGACGCTCAACGGTCAACCCATCGCGCATAGCGGCCGCAGCGTGTTCATCGGATCGCGCGCCCCGACCGATACCTTGCCCAAGGTCGATCACGACCTGGTCGCGGTGACGAAGCCCAACTCGATCGCTTTGCGCATCGCAATGGTCGCGAATGGCGAAGCCGATCTGCTCGCGACGATCCGCTGGGGCAACGAATGGGACATTGCCGCCGCTGTCTTGATCGCGCGCGAGGCGGGGTGCGAAGTGACCGACGCGCTGGGGCGGAAGTTGCGCTTCAATACGCCGAGGGCGGAGGCGTTCGGGGTGCTGGCGGTCGCCCCGGCGATCCAGCTGGCGGCGCTGGCGCGGCTCCATGACCGGGCAGTTGAGGCGTTGGGAAAGCCGCGCTAAAATCGTGCATCGTTCGGGGGCAAGACGATGAACCTGCTGATTTTATCCAACCCGGTCTTCGCCGCCTATGCCGTGGCGGCCGCGCTCATGATCCTGAAGGGCGTTGCGATGTCGTGGCTCACCGTCGTGCGGATGACGAGCGAGAAGGGCGGCTTCCGCAGCCCGGAGGACCTCAGGCGCACGCCGCTCAACCGCGCCCCAGACCCCGCGCAACTCGCGCCCAACGAACGCGTCGAGCGCATCCGCCGTATCCAGATGAACGATCTGGAGAACTTGCCCTATTTCCTCGTCGCCGGGCTGCTCTACGTGCTGATCGCGCCGCCGGCGACGCTCGCCGCGATCCTGTTTGCGGCCTATGTCGTCACCCGGATGCTGCACTTCGCCGCCTATCTGACCGCACAGACCCACGATCTGCGTGCCGCGCTGTGGACGCCGGGGTCGCTGATCATCGTCTTCATGGCGGGCAGCGTGCTGTGGGCGGCGCTCGTTCGTTAGGCCCGATCAAACCGCGGCCTGATCGCCCTGATACTTGATCTCGAGATACCGCCCGCGCGTCGACAGCGCGTCGAGGTCGCCCTGCGCGAGTTGCCCGGCCATCTCGTCGATCTGACCGCCGATCACCTTGAGCCCATCGACCAGTTGCTGATCGGGCGTCTTGCCGTTGCGCGCGACGCCGCGCAGCGCGGCGGGTACGCGTTCATAGCCTTTGATGAATTCGGGCAATTGCTCGCCGACCAGCTTGCGGATTTCGGCCGCTGCGGGCTCATCCTCGCTTAGCGTCGCGAGTTGCGGGGTCAGCGCATCAAGCTTGAGTCCGATCTGATCGACCACGCTGATCGCCGGCGCGGGCAGCGCGGGGCGTTGCGCGTCGAGCCAGCGGCCGGTCTGCGCGGGGAGCGCCTTGAGGTCGGTCTGGCGCAATTTCTCATACGTGGGCGCGGCGGTCGCCGGGGTCGCCAGCAGCACCGCGCTCACGATCAGCATCGCGACGATCATCAGGAAGAACCCCATGATGCCGATCGGCCCGAGCAGCAGCCCGATCGTCACCGCGACCCCGACGATCGCGAGGTCGGCGACCGCCGCCCGCGTCACGCGCTTGGCGATGTCGTTCTCTCGCGCGCGCCGGCCCGGCCCGGCCGCATATTGCATCGAGATACGCTCGAGCGTTTCGCGCGCTTTCGCGATGACCTCGTCGGTCGATGACATGGACCTATACCGCCTCGAGCTTGAACGTATCCGCCTGCGGCCCTTCGAGCGACGCCTGCGCCTGGCCCTCGGCACGCGCGATATAGCCCTTCGACTTCTCGACCTCGCCCGACAGCGTCGTCACCGTCGTCTTCATGCTGTCGAGCGCCTTGAGCTTGAATGCGTCGATCGCGTCCATCGTGTCGTAGATGTTCTGGAACGCACGTTGCAGCACCTCGACCGGGATCGTCGAGGCGGCCGCTTGCTCGTGGATCTGCGCGGTCTGCGATTTGAGCAGCTTGCCGGTCGAATCGATGATGTTCGCGGTGGTGGTGTTGAGCTGGGTGATCTGTTCGAGCACGAGCTTCTGGTTGGTCAGCGCCTGCGCCACCGTCACCGCGGTGCGCAAAGCGGCGACCGTCGTAGTCGACGCGCGGTCGACGCCCTTCACCAGCTCGACATTGTTCTTCTTGACCAGGTCGAGCGCGAGATAGCCCTGCACCGTGACCGCCATCTGCGTCAGCAAATCCTGCGTGCGCTGGCGGGCGTAGAACAACGCCGTTTCGCGGATCGCCTTGGCCTTGGCCGGGTCGGTCGCGTCGAGATCGTTGGCGCGGTCCTCCAGCTTCTCGTCCATCACCTTGGACAAATGGATCATCTGCTCCAGCCGCCCCATCGACGTCCACAGATTGGCGCGCTCGGTGTCGATCGCGGCATTGTCCATCAGCAGCTCGTCCTTGCCCGAGCCGAGACTCTTGAGAATGGAGGAGATGTGGTTCTGCGACGATTTGTACTGGTCGAAATAGCCGGTGATCTTGTTGCCGAAGATCTTGTCGAGGAACCCGCGCCCGCCGCCGAAGAACTTGCCGTTATTTGCCGGGTCGAGCTTTTCGACCGTCAGGCGCAGCTGGACGAGATCGGCGCCGACGCCGCTTTCCTTGTCCATCGCGCGAACCGGGCGGTCGAGGAAACGGTTCGACTGTCCCGCCGCCTCGCGGATTTCCTTCTGCCCCATGCTGGTGATGGCATCGACTCGCTTGCCGAATTCGGGCGAGTCGACGTCCTGCGCGACGAGATCGTCGACGAACGCCTCCACCCGCGCTTCCAGCTCGGTCTTCTTGGCATCGTCGACCGGCACCAGCCCGGCCGCCCGGGTCGCGCTGACGACGGGGACGGGATCGGGCGCGGTCAGCACCAGATCGGGTTCGGCGGTGGTCGTCTCGGGCGTCGTCGCCATGGTCATTCCCTCTTCGCTGGCCCCCTTCGCTGAGCCGTCTTCGACTCTGACCCGGTTCGCCAGCGCGTTCAAGTGTATTGCATATGTAACACGGCGACGCGGAATGACAAGATATCGCCGCGAGCGTGGTTTTACGGCGAGCCTGCGCCGTGATATTGTGGGGCCAACCATAAAGATCGGGAGGATGCCATGCGCGACTATCGGATCGTCAGCTTGGGACTGATCGCATCGGCGCTGATCGTCGCCGCGCCGGCGCTGGGATCGAGTGGCGGCGGGGGTGGCGGCGGAGGCGGCGGCTCCGAAATGCCGAGCAGCAGCGCGCCCGCCTACGACCCTGCGGCCGAATACCGCAAGGGGATCGCGGCGCTCCAGGCCAGCAATTTCAAGGACGCGCTCAAGGCGTTCAAGAACGTCCTCGCGGTCGCGCCCAAGGACGCCAACACCAATTACCTCGCCGGCCTGTCGGCGATCGGGTTGAACGACTGGAAAAAGGCCAGCGCCTATCTCGAAAAGGCCGCCAAGGCCGATCCCAATCTGATCGGCGCGCAACGCCAATTGGGCGTGGTCAAGGCCAAGATGGGCGATGCCGCCGGCGCGGGCGTGCTACGCGACGCGCTCAAGGCCAGGCTGGCGGCATGCGGCGAGGGCTGCGCCGCCAATGCCGAATTGAAGGGCGCGGTGGAGGCGATCGACGCGGCGATCGCGGCAGGGCCGCAAGCGAGCGTGTCGGTCTCGTTGCCCTCCGCATTCACGAGCGCTGCGAGCGGCGACCGCGCGTATCTGGCGGCGGTGTCGCTGATCAACGAGCATCGCTACGCCGACGCCATCGCCTCGCTCCAGGCCGCGCGGATGAGCTTCGGGGCGCATCCCGACATCCTGACCTATCTCGGGTTCGCCAACCGCAAGCTCGGCCGTTACGACGTGGCGGAGGGCTATTACCGCGCGGCGCTGGCGATCTATCCGGACCATCGCGGCGCGCTCGAATATTATGGCGAACTCAAGGTCGAGCGCGGCGATCTAACTGGCGCCAAGGCCAACCTCGCCAAGCTCGACCGCGTGTGCACGTTCGGCTGCTCGCAGGCCGACGAGTTGCGGCTGTGGATCAGCCTCGGCCGATCGCCCACCGCCTGAAACTGCTGCTGCTCGGCACATCGACCGCGCTGCTCGTCGGCGCGGCCGCCGATAGCGTCCGGCTGCGCGGGGAGCGCTGGCTGGCGCCGGGGATGCGCGTGTCAGCGCTCACCAGCCAGCCGCGCGAATGCCTCGATCCCGACGCCGATGCTCGGCTGGTCGCGATCGGCCGCGCGGCATTCCGCGATCCGCTGCTGCTCGGCGGCCAGGGCGCGCGGGCGCAATTGAGCTGCGCGACGTGCCACCCGAGCGGGCGCAGCAACCCCGCTTTCCTGCTGCCCGAACTGTCGGACAAGCCCGGCACCGCCGACGTCACCTCGTCGCTGATGAGCTCGCACCGCGGCAACGGCGTGTTCGATCCCAAGCCGATCCCCGACCTGACGGCGCCAAACAAGGTGTCGCGCGACCCCGCCAGCTCCGCGCTCGCGACCTTCGTCCACGGCCTGATCACCGAGGAATTCGACGGCAACGAGCCGCCGCCGCTCGCGTTCGAGGGCCTGCTCGCCTACCTCCGCGCGCTTCGCGCCTGCCGTCCCGATACGCGCGAAACGATCGCTGTCGACGCCGCGATCGCCGACACGACGGCGGCGATGCGCGCGGCGAGCGACGCGCTCGATCTCGGCGACAAGCCGACCGCGAGGCTGTTGATCGGCGCGGCGCGGATGAGGCTGGGGAATATCGACGAACGCTATGACTTGCCCGCGGTCGAGCGCGACCGCCCGGCGATTGCCACGGCGGACCGCCAGTTGCTCGCGCTGCAACTCGCGCTCGATCGCGGTGACGACATCGCGCCGCGCCTCGCCGCATGGCGTTTCCCGCCAGCGCTGGCCACGCGTCTGCGCCGCGACGCGCCGCGCTCGCTCTACGATCCTGCGGTGTTGGCCGGCTCGATCGCGAACTAGGCGGTCCGCGCCGCGCGGAGCGCGCTGCCCCACCAGGCGAGTTCGTCGAACAACGTCGCCAGCCGGCGGTTCTCGGTCTCGCCCGCGTTGAAACGCTTGCCCTCGCGCAGCTTGGCCGCGCCTTGCAGGTGCACCGCCGAGCTCAGCGGCGCCATGCCGAGCGCGACGGCCACCTCGCGCAATTGCTCGACCGACCGCGCCCCGCCCATTCCGCCGTGCGCCACGAAGGCAACGGGCTTTCTCCCCCACTCGGCATAGACCGTGTCGAGCGCGTTCTTGAGCACCGCGCTCATCCCGTGATTATATTCGGGTGCGACGAGGATGAAGCCGTCCGCCGAACCGATCGCTGCCGCCCATTCGCGCTGCTTCTCGCCGGTATATTTTCCCGTCGCCGGCGGGTTGGGCTCGGCGAACATCGGCAGGTTCCACGCGGCGAGGTCGAGCAAATCGGCGGCGAAGTCGGGCCGGGCGGCGATCCGCTCCATCACCCATGTCGCGATAGGCAACGACATCCGTCCTTCGCGCACGCTGCCGACGATCACCTTGATGTTGAGCGGAGCGGCCATTCGCCGGGTCTGCCTCGCCCCTTCCCGCATTGCAACAATTGCGCTATGCGCGCCTCCGAACCCGCCTTCGGGCGCTCCAATCAGGATTAATCATGAGCCTCCGCAACGTGGCGATCATCGCCCACGTCGATCACGGCAAGACAACGCTTGTCGACCAGCTTTTCCGCCAATCGGGCACCTTCCGCGACAATCAGCGCGTCGAGGAAAGGGCCATGGATTCCAATGACTTGGAAAAGGAACGTGGCATCACGATCCTCGCCAAGTGCACGTCGGTCGAGTGGGACGACCATCAGGGGCACAAGACCCGGATCAACATCGTCGACACGCCCGGCCACGCCGATTTCGGCGGCGAGGTGGAGCGCATCCTGTCGATGGTCGACGGCGTGATCCTGCTGGTCGATGCGTCCGAGGGCGCGATGCCGCAGACCAAGTTCGTCACCGGCAAGGCGCTCGCTTTGGGGCTGCGCCCCATCGTCGTCGTCAACAAGATCGACCGCCCCGACGAGCGCATCCAGGAAGTGCTGGACGAAGTATTCGACCTGTTCGTCAGCCTCGACGCGAGCGACGAGCAGCTCGATTTCCCGGTGCTCTACGCCTCGGGCCGCAACGGCTACGCCAACGAAAACCCCGATCTGCGCGAAGGCACGCTGGCGCCTTTGTTCGAAAAGATCGTCGAGCACGTGCCGCCCCCCTCGGCCGATCCCGACGGGCCGTTCAAGTTCCTCGTCACCTTGCTCGACCGTGACAATTTCCTCGGCCGCATCCTGACCGGGCTCATTTTCTCCGGCAGCGTCAAGACCAACATGCCCATCCACAGCCTCGACAATGACGGCAAGGTCGTCGAGACCGGCCGCGCGTCGAAGATCATGACCTTCCGCGGGCTCGAGCGCGTGCCCGTCGACGAGGCCAATGCCGGCGACATCATCTCGATCGCGGGGCTGACGCACACCACGGTGTCGAACACGATCTGCGACCCCGCCGTGACCGAGCCGCTCCACGCGCAGCCGATCGATCCGCCCACTCTGAGCATGCGCTTCTCCGTCAACGACAGCCCGATGGCGGGACGCGAGGGCACCAAGGTCACCAGCCGCATGATCCGCGACCGCCTGTTCCGCGAAGCCGAGAGCAACGTCGCGATCAAGGTGACCGAGGCCGCCGACCGCGACAGCTACGAAGTCGCCGGCCGCGGCGAGCTCCAGCTCGGCGTGCTGATCGAAACGATGCGCCGCGAAGGCTTCGAGCTCGGCATCAGCCGCCCGCGCGTGCTGTTCCGCGAGGACGAGGACGGCAAGCAGACCGAGCCGTACGAGACCGTCATCATCGACGTCGACGAAGAATATTCGGGCACCGTCGTCGAGAAGATGGCGATCCGCAAGGCCGAGCTGACCGACCTGCGCCCGTCGGGCGGCGGCAAGAGCCGCATCACCTTCAGCGCGCCGAGCCGCGGGATGATCGGCTATCACGGCGAATTCCTGTCCGACACGCGCGGCACCGGGATCATGAACCGGCTGTTCGAGAAATACGGGCCGCACAAGGGCAAGATCGAAGGCCGCAAGAACGGCGTGCTGATCTCCACCGGATCGGGCGAAGCGACCAGCTACGCGCTCGGCCCGCTCGAGGAGCGCGGCATCCTGTTCGTGGCGCATCAGGAAGTGCTGTATGAAGGCATGATCGTCGGGGAAAATGCCAAGCCCGACGACCTCGAAGTCAATCCGATGAAGGCCAAGCAGCTGACCAACTTCCGCGCGAGCGGCGGCAAGGACGATGCGATCCGGCTGACCCCGCCCAAGCGGATGACGCTGGAACAGGCGATCGCGTATATCGACGACGACGAAATGGTCGAAGTGACGCCGAAGAGCATCCGGTTGCGTAAGCGGTTCCTGGATCCGCATGAGCGGAAAAGAGCGAGCCGCGCCAAAGTCGCAGCGTAGCTGCGACGCGGCCTCGCCGCCGGCTCGCTCCGGCCGGCCTCGCTCAAGCGAGGTCCGACGACGCGGCTTTGCCGCGGCGTAGCTACAATTATGCAGCGACTAGTTCGTCGTCATCCGCTCCAGCCGACTTCGCGGCTCCAAGACGGGTGCTCATGCTGCGGTAGGCGGTACTGACAGCGTCCCGCCAACCATCTGCTGCCAAGCTTAGGCTCTCGGGCTCCAGAGCCTTCTTCACATCTTCTGGCGTCCACTCGCGGACAAGCTGCTTAGCTTGGGCGTACACAACAGCGTAGCCCACCCGGCCCATAACAAGCCGCTCGGCCCAATGACGCGCCAATTCGCGGACGATCTCGGGGTCCTCGTAGGTCGCGTAGCGAAGTTCGAGGTCCTCCTGTGCCGCTGCGACTGCAGAATAAGTGAGGTTGACGAACAGCGTGTTTGTCTCGCGCACATAACGCGCTGCCTTCCCAGTGATCCTATTGTCTTCAACATCGGCGGGGTCCCGCAGGGGAATAATTTCGGGCGCCTGCTCCAAATTCTTGGAGATATCGGCACGCTTGGCACCGCCGGGGTTGAAGATGAGGTCAGTCGGGCTAATCGGCGACTTGTCACTGTTGCCGCCTTCACCGTCGCAGTGGTCAGGCCGCGCGCCCCGCGCCCCGCCCTCGTCCACTAGGTGCAACCCGGTCTGCGCCTCACGGGGACTCTTGGTCTTGATGCGGAGTTCGTTGAGCAGGTCTTGCAATTCCTTACGCAGATCCTCGGTGGACGCTGAAGATTTGGGAGCGAGCGAATTGATGATTTCAATTAGCCATGCGGGCCTGTTGCGAAATACCGCGTCGGCGAAGTCCTCAACAACCACCTGCCGTTGCTCGCCGCCGGTGAGCTGAACGAAACGGCGATACGGCTCGTGTCGGACCGGGAAGCTGTCGGGCAGTTCGACGTGCACCGAGATATGGCGCGCCCCGAATGGGATGCCGAACGCAGGCGCATCCCCAGCCCACTTACGTCCCTTGCGAACATCATACATCTCGCCGCGGAAGATGATTGCTGCCGTGCTCACGGACGAAGTTAGTGAGCCCGAGATCGACTTGTTGTGCCCCGTCTCCTGATAGTTCGGATCGTATAGGTAGTGGATCCGAACGCCCTCGCCAGCTTCCACTGTTTCGACCCGACCAAAGGAGTCCGAACGTTCCGGAATGGTCTTGAACTGGCGACGACCATCGCGCGGGTGAGTGCCTTCGTGGAAGTAGACTTCGACACCAGGCGGGAGGTTGTAAAACCGGTGGTACAGGCCCGTGGTAATCCACTGGCGGTCTTGCTTTGGGTCGCCATCGTAAGGGTCTGCAACCGTGTCTTGATCGACCCCGTTCCCGAACAGGACCACTTCGGTCCAATCCTCGTCCAGCCGGTACTCGCCTTCCCCGCGCACCTGCTCCGTTACATCGACCACCTCCTCGAACGCATCGTCCTCCACCGGGACCCACAGTTTTCCGTAAACGCCATCGCGCTTTCCCAAGATGACTTGGCTAACAACACCATCGCGACAGAGCGATATCGCATCCCCACGGTGTTTGAGGGGAGCGAGGCGACCTTCGCCCCCATACCGAAGTTGCCTTCTAGGGCCATGTCCTTACCGAGCGACGCGGCGAGGTCGCAGATGTGATCTAGCTGAATGCTGCTCAGTCCGGGACCGGTATTCCAGATCGCTAGCTTGCGAGCATTGCCGCATTCCTCAACGCCTTTCCCCTTAATGTCTACGATGCGCCTGCCTTCAGGTGCCTTGGCCGCGGCCTCGACCGCGTTCATGACCAGTTCCCGCAGCATCATGGTCTTGGGACACTGTTCGATCTGCCGGGATACCGTGAAGGCGACATCGCCGATGGTCAGAGGGGTGATCTTGTTGATGTGGCTCACCGCTTGATTCCCTTACAACTTGAAGTCGCCGCCACTGCGGCCGGTCGATTTTCCGAAACGTGCCTCCACGTCGCCAACAGCGTCCCGCAGAGCTTTCACGATCTTCCGAACTTCGGCGTCCTCGTAAACGTAGGTCTGCCGGTTAGAGAGGTTACCAATTAGGCGAACGGCTTCCAACGCCTTGTTCGTCCTCTTCTCGGCCAACTCCCGGAATTTTTGATGCTTTCGTTCTTCGATGCCCATCCGCGACTCGCTCCAAATATATCGTCTGCACGAGATTTAGATGGCTGCACGGATAGCCATAGTCAATATATATGGAGGATATATTCAACATATTTTGTGAATATGCGCAATAAATGCTAGCTCACAGCTGGCTGTAACGCTGGTACACATCGGAATGATGAGGCAGAACAGGTCCTTTGTTGAATCCGCGCGCTAACTTTGTGTGAGGCGCATCGCGCGAGCCTGAACATTTTGGCTCAAGAACAAACCCGCAACAAAACCCTTTCCTACACGCCTCCCCTTCCCGCATAAGCTGGCCGATTGCGCCGCGCTCGCCCGCGGCCCGGACAAGGAGGCCAACATGCAGAACCGCACCCCCGTCGCGCGCGCGGAGCGCCCGGCGCTGCCCGATTTCACCCCCGTCCCGCGCCAGGGCAACCGGCATGACGGCTGGACGCCCGCGCGGCAGCGCGCGTTTATCGAGGCGCTGGCCGATACCGGCTGCGTCACGCGCGCCGCCGCCATGGTCAACATGGCGCAGGCCAATTGCTACACGCTGCGGCGCGCGCCCGGCGCCGAGGAATTCCGCCGCGCGTGGGAGGCGGCGCTCGATTTCGGGCTGGGGCGGTTGAAGGACATCGTGTTCGAGCGCGCGATCGAGGGCGAGCTGATCCCCGTATTCGCGGCGGGCAAATTAATGGGCTTTCGCCGCAAGCGCAACGACGCGCTCCTCATGTTCTGCCTGCGCCATTACGGCCAGGATGCAAACGGCAAGCGCACGACGATCAACTATTTCAGCACGCGCGCGAGCGCCGGGTCTGGTGACGCGGGGGCGGGCGCGGAGGCCTCCACCACGACGGTGCGCACGGTCATCAACGGCGACGGCAATGGCGCGGGCGGCGCGGACTCGGCGGCGGCGGCGATCGAGGGCTTTGCCGGGGTGACGCTCGATGCCGAGGCGCAGGCCGCGATCGGCGCGGCGCTGGCCGCGTGCGCCGAACGGCAACGCGCGATCGACGATGCGTATGAGCGTGGCGGCAACACGGCGGCCGATGCGCTGGAGGACGACCCCGAGACAAATTATATCCGGCTGCCGGAGAACGGCGACCCGTATCGCGGCGAGTTGCTCATCACCGACGCGCCCGACGATGAGGACGACTTCATCGAGGACGAGCCGCATTGGTCGGAGATCGGGGAGGAGGAGGTGGCGGGGCCGCTGAAATTGGATGGGGGAACGGCCCCGCCGGACGATTAACGCGCCGGCCGCGGCGATCCTTCGCGGCGTGGCATGCCGCCATTGCCGAGCCGTTGCGCGCGGCGCTCGATCCGCCAGGCGCGCCATTGCTGCTGGCGCTCGGCGCGTTGATCGGGCGTCAGGCCGGCCAGCATGGCCTCCCGGCGCGCGCGGCGCTCGGCGCGCTGATCGGGGGTGAGCGGCAAGCGCGGGCCGTATTGCGGCGCGCTCGGCGGCAGCGTGACGGTCGCCGGGTCACGGCCGTCGGCGGCGGCGGCCGATTTCGCCTCCAGCCGCGCCTCGTACCGCGCCGCCATCTTCGGGTGCTGCGCGAGAAACTCGGCCCTGACCTTCGCCACCGCGAGCTTGCGTTCGGCCGGGGGCAGCGCCTTGATCCGCCGCCATTCGGCGATTGCCGCCGCGCGCTGTTCGGGGGGTAGCGCGCGCAGCTTCGCCGCGATCGCGCGCTGGATCAGCGGGCGCTTCACCGGCAGCCCCGCGGCGATCCGCGCGGCGCGACGCTCGCGCCATTGCTCCTGCGGGGTCGGCGGGATCGGGGTCGGATTGGCGAGCGGCATGGCGGCCAGCGCGGCGGGCTTCGCAGCCTCGAAGCGCGGTTTTTCGGCGCGGACGACGTGATGCGGCTTGGGCGCGGGTGCTTCGGCAACGCGGGTGATGCCGGGAATGCGGATCGGCAGCCGGTCGAGCAAGCCGGTCGCCGCCGCGGTCGCGCTGGCGATGACGAGCGCGCCCGCCCCCAGCACCCCGCGCCCCCGCCCCCGCCCCCCCCCCC
>NZ_JAQGKZ010000095.1 GCF_028289855.1 Sphingomonas bacterium
CGCGTGCTCGTCGAAGGCCAGCGGCGTGCCTCGCTCAAGACCCTGACCAGCGACGGCGGCCATCTCGTCGCCGAGGCCGAGCCGATCGAAGGCGTCGAGCCGGCCGGCGCCGAAGTGTCGGCGCTGATGCGCTCCGTCGTCGAGCAGGACGTGCGCAAGCGGCTGGAGATGGTGTTCGCCTTCATGGAGGGCGAGCTCGGTGTGCTGCAGGTCGAGAAGAAGATTCGCAGCCGGGTCAAGCGCCAGATGGAGAAGACCCAGCGCGAATATTACCTCAACGAGCAGCTCAAGGCGATCCAGCGCGAGCTCGGCAACGAGGGCGAGGAAGGCGACGGCGACGAGATCGCCGAGCTGACCCAGAAGGTCGCCACGCTCAAGCTGTCGAAGGAAGCGCGGAGCAAGGCGACCGCCGAGTTGAAGAAGCTGAAGACGATGGCGCCGATGTCGGCGGAAGCGACGGTGGTGCGCAACTATCTCGACGTGCTGCTCGGCCTGCCGTGGAACAAGAAGTCGAAGCTCAAGAAGGACATCGCGCAGGCGCAGCTGACCCTCGACGAGGATCATTACGCGCTGGAAAAGGTCAAGGACCGGATCGTAGAATATCTCGCGGTCCAGGCGCGTACCAACAAGCTGAAGGGACCGATCCTGTGCCTCGTCGGCCCCCCGGGCGTCGGCAAGACCAGCTTGGGCAAGTCGATCGCCAAGGCGACGGGGCGCGAGTTCATCCGCCAGTCGCTCGGCGGCGTGCGCGACGAGGCTGAGATTCGCGGCCATCGCCGCACCTATATCGGCTCGCTCCCGGGCAAGATCGTCACCAACCTGAAGAAGGCGGGGGCGAGCAATCCGCTGTTCCTGCTCGATGAGATCGACAAGCTTGGCCAGGATTTCCGCGGCGATCCGGCGTCGGCTTTGCTCGAAGTGCTCGACCCCGAACAGAACAACAAGTTCAACGACCATTATCTCGAAATCGACATCGACCTCAGCGACGTGATGTTCGTGACCACCGCGAACACGCTCAACCTGCCGCAGCCGTTGCTCGACCGCATGGAGATCATCCGGCTTGAGGGGTATACCGAGGACGAGAAGCTCGAGATTGCCGAGCGGCATTTGCTGCAAAAGCAGATCGAGGCGCACGGACTGAAGAACGAAGAGTTCGTCCTGACGCATGAGGGCCTGCGCGCGCTGATCCAGATGTACACGCGCGAGGCGGGTGTCCGCACGCTCGAGCGCGAGATCGCGAAATTGTGCCGCAAGGCGTTGCGCCAGATTCTCGAGGGTAAGGTCACGTCGGTCACGATCACGCCCGACAACCTCCACGAATTCGCCGGCGTGCAGAAGTATCGCCACGGCCTGTCGGAGACCGAGCATCAGATCGGCGCGGTCACCGGGCTCGCCTGGACCGAGGTCGGTGGCGAATTGCTGACGATCGAGAGCGTGACCGTGCCGGGCAAGGGTGGCATCAAATTGACCGGCAAGCTCGGCGACGTGATGAAGGAATCGGCGGAGACCGCGATGAGCTTCATCAAGGCGCGCGCCCCGTCCTATGGCATCAAGCCGAGCCTGTTCGCGCGCAAGGACATCCACGTCCATCTGCCCGAGGGCGCGGTGCCCAAGGACGGGCCGTCGGCCGGCGTCGGGCTGGTGACGTCGATCGTCTCGACGCTGACCGGGGTGCCGATCCGGCGCGAAGTGGCGATGACCGGCGAGGTCACGCTGCGCGGCCGGGTGCTGCCGATCGGCGGCTTGAAGGAAAAACTGCTCGCCGCAATGCGCGGCGGGATCGAGACGGTGCTGATCCCGAAGGAGAATGAGAAGGACCTCGCCGAGATCCCGGCGAACATCCTCAACGCGCTCAAGATCGTGCCCGTAGAGCATGTCGACGAAGTGCTGCGGCTGGCGCTGACCGGTCCGCTTGAAGCGATCGATTGGACCGAAGCGGACGAATTGGCCGCCTATCCCCCGGCGCCGATCCCGCCCGCCGGCGAAATGCACCACTGAACCGCAACCGAAACGGTCCGCCGCAAATTCTCCCGACGGGATTGGATTTGCGGCGGAATCGGTTTGACTCGACACAGGTCAATCGCCTTACTGCGCGACTTGCCGTCAACGGCGAGTCTCTTAACGACAGCAAACTCAAAACGGGGGTTTCGAGTCCGATGAACAAGCAAGAGCTGATCGCTTCGGTGGCCGACACGGCGGGCCTCAGCAAAGGCGACGCCTCAAAGGCGGTCGAGGCGGTGTTCGACGTGATCAGCGGCGCGCTCAAGAAGGGCGACGAGGTCCGTCTGGTCGGGTTCGGCACCTTCTCGGTGTCGAAGCGCAAGGCATCGACCGGCCGCAACCCGCGCACCGGTGAGCCGATGACGATCAAGGCATCGACTCAACCCAAGTTCAAGGCCGGCAAGGGCCTGAAGGACTCGGTCAACTAATCGGTCTGGACACCTGCGGCGCGCTCGCTTAGACGCGCCGCTCCCGACGGGATCGGGGCGCGTAGCTCAGCGGTAGAGCACACCCTTCACACGGGTGGGGTCACAGGTTCAATCCCTGTCGCGCCCACCATCGCGCAGCGAGCGAGACGGGATTAGCAACGCTAATCCGCACGCTCGCCAGCGCGGCCGGGCTCGGCAAAGCCGAGCTTCGACGACGCGGCTTTGCCGCGGCGCCCAGGACTTTCGCTCGTAGGCACACACGAAAAAGGCGGCCCCGAAAGGCCGCCTTTAGTTTTTCCCGGGGAGGGGAGTTAAAATTTCAGTGCCGCTTCAATTCCAAAAGTCCGCGGCGCGTTGAAGTTACCATAGTCGCCGATCACGTTGGCGATGCTGCCCGACGTGACGTTGGTGGTCGGCGTGCCCGGCAGGCTGTTCGACGGGTCGCGGCGGAACACATATTGTTCGTCGAACAGGTTGCGGCCCCACAGCGAGAAGGTGATCTTCTGCCCGCTGCCGCTCAGCTTGATATCGGCGAGCGACAGCCGCCCGTTGACGATGAACGACGAGTCGGCCTTGAGCGCGAACTGGTCGAACGCCTGGGTCGATTGCGCATAATTGGCGTCGAGGTGGAAGCGTACCCGCGTATCGCCACCGCCGACCGGCACTTCGTAGTCGATCGACCCGCTGGCCGCATTTCGGGGCGTGAAGACGATATAGAAGTTCTGGAAGGCGGTGGTGGATGTCGTCACGCCGCCGACGGTGACGCTGTTGACGATCGCGACCGGGGGGATTTTGGTGTAGGTATAGGCGTACGATGCGGTGAGCGTCAGGCCAGTGACCGGGCGCACGGTCAGGTCCGCCTCGATCCCGCGGATCTTGGTATTGCCGGGCGCGTTGATCGTACGCAAGACGTTGACGTTGCTGCCCGCCGCGGTCTGGATCGAGCTGATGTCGACCTGGCTATCCTTGCGATCCATGATGTAGCCGGCGAGGTTAAGGCGGACACGACGGTCGAGGAATTCGGCCTTCATCCCGACTTCATATGCCTTCACGTCTTCGGGGTTGAACGCCTGGTAGTTGGCGGTACGCGAGCTCGCGCCGCCGGCGCGATAACCGGACGAATATTTGGCGTAGAAATGGACATCGTCGCTGGCGTCGACTGCCAGCGTGACCATCGGGTTGAAGCGGCTCCACGTCTTGTTGAGCGGCGCGTAGCCGTTGGCGGCGACGATCGCGGCGTTCGCCGGATTGTCATAATTCACGTTGCGGAAGAGGTGCAGCACGCCTTCCTTCTTGTCGTGGGTGTAGCGCCCACCGGCGGTGATATGGAGGAAGTCGGTCGCATCCCAGGTCAGCTGGCCATACACCGCATAGCTGCGCGAACGGACCTCCGACGCGCGGTCGATCGAGCGGCAACCGACCTGCGACCCGAACCCGCCCGAACCGGTGCAGGGATCGAGGATTACGTAATTGTAACCCGAGACCGTCGGCACGCCGCCGACCAGGGTCGTGTTGGCAACGATGCCGTTCGAGTTCGGCGTCGCCGCATCGTCGCTGACGTGCTCGAAGAAGTAATAGAACCCGGCCACGTAGCTGACGCTGCTGATCTTGCCGACCGCCTGGAATTCCTGGCTGAACTGACGCTGGCGCAGATCGGCGAGGCTATAGCGGCTGAAACCGCAAGGCGCCGCGACGGTGCAGGTGGTCGGGTTGGTCGCCCCGATTGCCGGCAGCGTGACGACCGGTACGCGGTGCGCGCCGCCCGAATTATCCCATTGCGTCGCGTTCACCCCGCGCCACGCGGTGATCGAGCGGAATTCGAATTCGGGCCCCAGATTCCATTTGAAGGTGTTGGTGAAGCCGTAGGACTTGTCGATACTCGGTTGCTGGGGGACGCCGATGTCGGCGGTGCCCATGCGGGTCGTGCCAGCGACCACGACGCCGGGCAGCAGCGGCTTCACGGCGCCGGTCAGCGTCGTGTACGCCGTTCCCGGCAAGGTACAGGCGGGTTGCGAAGCCTGCGTACCCGCGGCGCAATTGTTGGGGTTGAAGTTGAGCAACTGGCTGTAGAACGGCGTGTTGGCGTCATAGGCGTTGTCGTACGAGAAATCGTCGGTGATCCCCTCGGCCGGCTTCCAGCGTACCGCGACGCGGCCGCCGCGACGGTCGTAATAGTTCCAGCCGGTTTGGCCCGCGAGCGGGTTCTTCGTGGTCGCGCCCTGATACTGCAACACGCCATCGAGTTTGACGCTGAAGCCCATGAAGGCCGGCAGGTCGATATGCGCGTCGGCGTTATAGCCGCCGAAATTGCTGATCCCGCCGCTCACGCGCCCGCCGAATTCGCCGCTCGGTGCCTTGGTGACGATGCTCAGCGCGCCGCCCTCGGTATTGCGGCCGAACAGCGTGCCCTGCGGGCCCTTGAGCACTTCGATCCGCTCGACGTCGAACAAAGCGGCGTTGAGGCCGTGCTGGCGACCGAGATACACGCCGTCGATATAGATGCCGACGCCCTGTTCGCGCGCCGGCTGGTTCGCGTCGAGCGGGACGATCCCGCGAATACCTATCGTCAGCGCGGACTGGCGCGCTTCGAACGTTGCGATGCGCAAGCTCGGCACCGCGCCGTCGGCGAGATCGTACAGGCTCTGGACGTGGCGGTCGGTCAGTGCCTTGGTATCGAGAACCGCCATCGCGATCGGCGTCTTTTGCAAGTTGGTCGAAACCTTGGTCGCGGTCACGATGATGTCGGTGAGGCCTTCGCCCGCATCGGCCGGCGTCGGCGCGGGCGTGGTCTGGTCCTGCGGCGTGGCCGGCGCGGGCGCAGCAGCGGTTTGGGCGAGCGCGGGCGTGGCGGTCATCGCCAGCAGGGCGCTGCCGAGCAACAGGTGCGCGCGATGGCGTGAAGAAGAGAGCATGTTTTCCGGTCCCCAGCAGGGCGTGCTGTTGCGTCGCCCGTCGATCGAAGTGCCGACGATCAATCCGCGAATCGGTATCCCCCGCGGCTTCGTCCGGGCTGCTCTAGGAACCGCGCGCGACTCTTCGGGGTCAGTCGCGTGACTCTTGCGTAACGGTTGGATGAAGGTTTGGAGACTCTTGTGACGGTTCGGTGACGACCGAGTGCGATGTTACGCTTCGTCGAACCCCCAGGGCCGCTCGCGAAACCATTTGGTTATCACGTACTTGACCCCTGCGCGCACCTTCATCCCCTGGTGAATCGTGCTCGGATTGGGTGAGCCGTCGGCGCGCAGGTTGTCCCAGCACAGCAATTTGCCGGTTTCGGGATGCACCAACTTGTCGATCGCCTTGAAGCGAGTCGCGCCGCCCGCATCGGGCTCGTTAAGGTAGAGCATTACCGTCCATGTCCGGTTGCCCGCGATCGAGCAGAATTTGTGAAAGTCGAGACCGCTGGGCTCGAAATAATCGGTATGGCCCTTGAATTCCTGGCCGACCGCGTAGCGCTGCCCCTGGATCGGTTCGCCATGCGCCGGGTCCAGCCCGATGAAATCGATGATCCGCCGTTCGAGTTCGGCGACCGCTGGATCGGCGCTATTCAGGTCGCACGTCTCGCTCGTCCGAAACGCCGCATCGCCATTATAGTCCGATACGGTCGAGGGGCGCCGGGTGACGTCGATCTGCGCGATCAGTTCCGTGCACAGTTCCGGGGCAATGAACCCACGTTTCTGGAACAGAGTTAGCTTGGGACTGGGCGTCCGCTGGACGCCAAGGTGCGACAGGATATGCGCGACGACGGGCTCCGACGGATGGCCCGAGCCGAAGCCGGTCGTCGAAACGGAGGAAGCGGGCGCGATCATCGTTATTACCCTGCCAAATAAATTTGGTAGTCGCCACATCCGCCTGAGCCGCTAAACCATGACGCATGCGCCTTAGTCCCAGCCCACGCCTGCGCGCTGTCCTGCGCCGGATTCCAGCGGTGAACCTGTATTCGCTTGGCGAGTTGCTGCTGCTCGCGGTGCTGGCGATCCAGTGCGCGCGGTTGTTCTGGGCATTGGTCACGCCTGTCGGGCCCCTCGGCGACTGGCGCGTGGCGCAGCCGGGGATGGGCGGATCGCCGATCGCAATCTTGCGCGGGTTCGACCCGTTCTTTCGCGTTAGCGGGGCGACGAGCGCCAGTTCGACCGTCACCTCGCTGCAATTGACGTTGTTCGGCACGCGGATCGACGCGGCGACCGGCCTCAATTCGGCGATCATTGCCGGACCCGACGGCATCCAGAACAGCGTCGCTGTCGGCCAGGAGATTGCGCCGGGCGTCAGGCTGAAGGCGGTGGCGTTCGACCATGTCACGATCGATCGGGTGGGCAAGGCCGAGGAATTGTATATCGACCAATCGGGCGCCGTGCCGGTTGGTACGACGAGTGCGCCCGGCGCACCGGGCATTTCCACCGATATCGGCTCCGGCGTGAATGCATCGCAGGTCAAATCCGACGTGTCGTTTATCCCGCGCATCGACGGCGGCCGCACAACAGGACTGGTGGTTCGCGCGCAGGGGAGCGGGGCGGCATTCCGCACGATCGGGTTCAAGGATGGCGACGTCGTCACCGCCGCGGGCGGCCGCGCCATTACCGGTGCGGCTGATCTCGATCGCGTTATTTCCGGCCTGACTCCGGGCAGCAATCTTTCGATCACCGTGGAGCGCGGCGCGCAGACGCTGCCGCTCTCCGTTACGATTAGAGGCCAATGAGAAAACTGACCCTTGCCGCTGCGCTCATTGCGCTGACGATCGCCGATCCGCTCATCGCGCAAACGACCGTCAACGTGCGCGACGCCGATATCCGCGCGTTCATCGCCGATGCCGCGCGCGTCACCGGCCGCACCTTCATCATCGACAGCCGAGTGCAGGGCAAGGTGACAGTGGTCAGCGAACGGCCGCTCAGCCGATCCGAATATTTCGAGATGTTCCTGTCAACGTTGCGCGCCAATGGGCTGGTCGCGGTGCCAACCAGCAATGGCGCATTCCGCATCCAACCGATCGAGGGCGCCGCAGCGCAGCCGAGCCGGATCGGGTCGGCCGGCGCCAACCGCAATCAGTTCGTCACCGAGATCATCCGGTTGCGCTCGATCGACGCAACCCAGGCGCTCGACAGCGTACGCAGTCTCGTCAGTCCACAAGGCTCGGTCACTGCCAACCGTGGCAGCAACGCGATCGTCGTGGTCGATTTCGCCGACAATGTGCGGCGCGTGCGCGAAGTGCTGCGCCGGCTCGACACCGATGGCGCCGCGACGAGCGTGGTCGCGTTGCAGAACGCCAACGCCAAGGAGATCGCGACCGCGCTGACCGCGTTGATTGGCGGCGGTGCGGCGGGCGGTGTCGGTTCGGGTACGTCGAACGCGAGCGTTGTGGCGATCGAAAGC
Organism: Sphingomonas bacterium; assembly: GCF_028289855.1. Classification (GTDB taxonomy): domain Bacteria; phylum Pseudomonadota; class Alphaproteobacteria; order Sphingomonadales; family Sphingomonadaceae; genus Sphingomonas. The sequence continues at coordinate 7,797 of NZ_JAQGKZ010000095.1, forward strand.
TCCAACGCGGTGGCGATTCGCGGGGATGCGGCAACCGTATCGCGCTTGGCGGCGCTGGCGCTGGATCTCGATCGCAAAGCCCGGAGCGGGCAGGAAATCCGCGTCGTCTTCCTCGAAAACGCCGATGCCGCGCAATTGCTGCCGGTGCTCCAGCAACTCGTCGGGCAAGCCGTGACGCAGCCACCCGAGACGCAGGGACTAAGTGCGGCGAGCACTATCGGCGGCAGTTCGTCGGGCAACGGCGGTACCACGACGACCACCACTGCGCCGCTCGCCGCCGTGCCGGTGACGACGACGACCACGACCGGGGGCACGGCCGCGATTACAGGGGTGGGCGGGCGCACCGCCGCAGTCATCACGCGCTTCGCCGGCGCCAACGCGATCGTCATCGCCGCGCCCGCCGAGGTGCAGCGCCAGCTCGCCGACGTGATCGCCAAGCTCGATACGCGGCGCGAACAGGTGCTGGTCGAAGCGATCGTCGCCGAAGTGTCCGACACGACCGCATCGAAGCTCGGCGTCCAGTTCCTGCTCGCCGGCCTACCGGGCAGCGGCATCCCGAGCTTCGCTTCGACCTTCAGCAACTCCGCCCCGAATTTGCTGACGATCGCCGGCGCGATCGGCGCGCGGTCGCTGGCGACGACGACGACCACGGTCAACGGCACGACCACCGTCACCAGCACCAATAACGGCGTCAGCGATAGCCTGGCGCAGTCGGCGATCAGCTCGATCCTGGGCGCGAGCGGCGGGTTCGGTGGCGGCGCGTTCAATATCGGCAAGGACGCGATCTTCGGGTCGATTATCAACGCGGTGAAGAGCGATACAACGTCGAACCTGCTGCAGGCGCCGTCGGTCGTGGTGATCGATAATACAGAAGCGCGCATCCTGGTAGGGCAGGAAGTGCCGGTGACCACCGGCCAGGCGCTGTCGAGCAATTTCGACAATGCCTTCCGCACCACCCAGCGCGAGAATGTCGGCATCCAGTTGCAGGTGCGCCCGCAAGTCAATTCGAGCGGTGCGATCAAGCTCTATCTGCGCCAGCAGGTGAGCTCGATCGCCGGGCCGGTCAGCGGCGACAATTCGGACCTGATCCTGAACAAACGCGAGGTCGAAACCGTACTCACCGTCGATGACGGCCAGATCGCGGTGATCGGTGGCCTGTTGAGCGACGACGAGCGTCGGACGATTGAGAAGATTCCGCTGCTCGGCGACATTCCGGTGCTGGGCAATCTGTTCAAATCGAAGGGCAAGTCGCGGACCAAGACCAACCTGATGGTGTTCATCCGCCCGACCATCCTGCGCACGCCGGAGGACACGCGCAAGCTGACCGAGCAGCGCTACGGCTATCTGCGGCTGCAGCAATCCGGGCAGCGGCCCGACCAGGAACCGTCGATCGACCAGTTGGTCCGAGACTATATGGGTGCGGCGCCGCCGATCCCGTCTTCGCCGATCCCCGGCAATATCGACGACCCGCGCATCGCCGTGCCGACCACGGGCACACCGGCACCGCGGCGGAAGCGCAAGTGACGGTTATCCGCACCGGTGACATGATCGCGGCGGCGGAAGAGGAGCTCCCGCCGGCCGCGGCGTTCGTCGCCGTGCCGTATCTGTTCGCGCGGCGGTTCGGCGTGGTGCTCGATATGAGCGACGGCGCGCCGTCGGTCAGCCTGCGCGAAGGCGCGGACCCGAAGGTTTTGCTCGAAATCCGCCGCGCGTTAGGCGTGCCGTTTTCGGTCGAGACGATCGCACCGGAAGCGTTCGACCGCCTGCTCGGCGATCGTTACGCGATGGACGGCCAGGCGACCGCGCTGGCGGCGGGAACGTTGGGGATCGGCGAGCTCGACATGCTGGCGAGCGACTTGCCGACCGCCGACGACCTGCTCGACACCGCCGACGACGCGCCCGCGATCCGGCTGATCAACGGCATCATCGCCGACGCCGCGCGCAACGGCGTGTCGGACATCCATATCGAGCCGTACGAAACCGGGCTGGTCGTGCGCATGCGGATCGACGGCGTGCTGCGCGAGACGCTGCGCATGCCGCCCCATGTCGCGCCGGTGGTGGTCAGTCGGATCAAGGTGATGGCGCGGCTCGACATCGCCGAGCGGCGCATTCCGCAGGACGGGCGGATCGGGCTGACGCTCGGGGGAAAATTGCTCGACGTGCGCGTTTCGACGCTGCCGAGCCGCGCGGGCGAGCGCGTGGTGCTGCGCATCCTCGACAAGGACAATGCCGGGATCGATCTCGACGTGCTCGGCATGACGCCGGGCACCAACAAGCTGCTCAAGCAGGCGCTGACCGAACCCAACGGCATCATCCTGGTCACCGGCCCGACCGGGTCGGGCAAGACGACGACGCTCTATGGCGCGCTGCGGCTGCTCAACGACGGCACGCGCAACATCCTGACGATCGAGGACCCGGTCGAATATGCCATCGAGGGCGTCAGTCAGACGCAGGTCAATCCCAAGGTCGGTCTGACCTTCGCCGCTGGCCTGCGCGCGATCCTGCGGCAGGATCCCGAAGTCGTGATGGTCGGCGAAATCCGCGACCGCGAGACCGCCGAGATCGCGGTGCAGGCGTCGCTGACCGGGCATCTCGTGCTATCGACGGTCCACACCAACGACGCGGTCGGCGCGATCACGCGGATGCGCGACATGAAGGTCGAGCCGTTCCTGCTCGCCTCGACGCTGCGCGCGGTGATCGCGCAGCGGCTGGTGCGAAGATTGTGCGAGCGTTGCCGGCGCCCCGAAAAGACCGAACGCTCGGTCGCGGCGCTGCTGGGGGTCGAGCCGGGCACGACGATCTACGAGCCGGTCGGGTGCGAGCAGTGTGCGCAAACCGGGTTCAAGGGCCGGATCGGCGTGTTCGAGGCGGTACGGGTCGACGAAACGATCCGACGGCTGATCAACGAAGGCGGCGACGAGACCGCGATCGCGAAGCATGCATTCGCCAAATCGCCGAACCTCGCGGCGGCGGCGCGTCAGCTCGTTACCGGCGGGCTGACCACGCCCGAGGAGGCTGTCCGCGTGTCGCGCAACGACATGGCCGAAATGCCCGACGATGGCTGATTTCGACTATATCGCGATCGACACTGGCGGGCGCGAGAAGAAGGGGCACATCGCCGCGCCCTCGATCGACGACGCGCGGATCGCGCTCGACCGGCGGCGGATGTACGTCGTGCGGATCGAGGAGGGATCGGGCGCGCCGCCCAAGTCGCGCGGGCTGTTTAATCTGGAGATTGGCGGTGCCAAGCGGATGAACGGGCAGGCGCTGACGCTGTTCACGCGCCAACTCGCCACGCTCAACCGAGTCGCGCCGCTCGAGGAATCGTTGCGCACGATCACTCGCCAGATCGAGCAGGACTCGGTGCGCGCAGTGGTCGAGAACGTCCATGCGGGGGTGGTCGAGGGTCGCCGCCTGTCCGACGCGATGGCGCGCGAGCCGAAGAGCTTCCCCCCGCTCTACCGCGCAATGGTCGCGGCGGGTGAAGGGTCCGGGACGCTGCCGACGATCCTTGACCGGCTCGCCATCTTGCTCGAACGCCAGGCGGAGATTCGCGGCAAGGTGATCACCGCGCTCGCCTATCCCAGCGTGCTGGCAATCGTCGCGGTGCTCGTGGTGACCGCGCTGATGATCTTCGTTGTGCCGCAAGTGGTCGAGCAGTTCGACAATGTCGGGCAGAAACTGCCGTTCCTGACTCGCGCGGTGATGGGCGTGTCGTGGGTGATGGCGCATTATTGGTGGCTGGCGCTCATCGTGCTGGCGGGCGCGGGGCTGGCGTTCTGGCGCGGGATGAAAAACCCCGCGTTCAAGCTGCGCTTCGACAGCTGGATGTTGCGGCTGCCGTTCCTCGGGCGGCTGATCCGCGATCTCCACGCCGCACGGATGGCGCGGACGCTGGGGACGATGGTCGCGAGCCGCTTGCCATTGCTCGATGGCCTCACGCTGACCGCGAGTACGATCAACAACCTCCGCCTGCGGGCGGCGACCGACGAGATCGTCGACGCGATCCGCGGTGGCGGGAGCCTGTCGACCGCGATGCGGCGCTCGGCGGTTTTCCCGCCCTTGCTCACCTATATGGCCGCATCGGGCGAGGCGGCGGGGCGGCTCGACGAAATGCTGGAGCGCGCCGCCGATTATCTCGAGCGCGAGTTCGATCGCTTCACTGCGACCGCGCTGTCGCTGCTCGAACCGATCATCATCGTGCTGATGGGCGGGATCGTCGCGACGATCGTTCTCTCGATCCTGCTGCCGATCCTGCAGCTCGAAACCCTGGCCGGACAATGAGGTGCTTATGCGTATCCTGAACCCCGACCGACGCAGCGATGACGAGCAAGGCTTCACACTCGTCGAGCTGATGGTCGTGATCGTCATCCTCGGTCTGCTCGCGGCGATCGTCGTGATCAACGTCGTGCCGTTTGGCGACAAGGCACGCGTGGTGAAGGCCAAATCCGACATCGCGACGATCGAGAGCGCGATCAACGCGTATCAATTGTCGATGGGCAGCTTTCCCTCGACCTCGGACGGTCTCAACGCGCTGGTCACGCCGCCCGCGGGGCTGAGCGATCCGTCGCAATATCAAAAGGGCGGCTACATCAAGAAGCTGGAGAAGGACCCCTGGGGACATCCCTATCTCTACGCCTCGCCTGGACAGCACGGTGCGTTCGACGTCTGGAGCCTGGGCGCCGACGGCAAGGAAGGCGGGCAGGGCACCGACGCCGATATCGGCAGTTGGCAGTAGCGTTTCATGCGCGAGCGCGGGTTCACCCTTATAGAATTGATGATCGTCATCACGATCGTTGCGCTGGCGTCCGCCGTGGTGGTGATGATCATCCCCGATCCGCGCGGGCGAATCCGCGACGATGCCGAGCGGTTCGCGTCGCGGGCTCGGGCGGCGCATGACGCAGCGATCGTTAGCGCGCGGCCGGTTAGCGTGTGGGTGACGGCGGGTGGCTATGGCTTCGATCAGCGCGTCGGGGGACGCTGGCAGGCAATGGGCGACAAGCCGCTACGCGTCGCGGAATGGGGGAGGGGCATCCAGGCGGTGCCCGCTGGGGCAGGCGGGCGCGACCGCGTCGTGTTCGATCCGACCGGAATGGCCGACCAGCCGATGACGGTCGAATTGCGTCGCGACGGCCAGTCGATGCGCGTGTCGGTCGGCATAAACGGGGCGGTGCGCGTCGGTGGTTGAGCGGACTCAAGGGGGATTTACCCTTATCGAAATGATGGTCGCGCTCGCCGTGTTCAGCCTCGCCGCGCTCGCGCTGATCCGGTTGGAGGGCGCGAGCTTTCGCGGCGCGGCGACGGTCGATCGGTCGTTGCTGGCCGGTATCGTCGCGCGCAACGTCGCGGTCGATGCGCTGACCTCCGCCAAGCCGCCGGTGCTTGGGACGGCGCAAGGTCAGGAGGCCAACGGAGGCCGCGCATGGCGCTGGACTCGTTTGGTGTCGCCGGTCGGCGACGGCAACCGCGTGCTGCGGATCGACATCGCCGTTACCGATGCCGGCGGCACCGCGGGCAAGCTGACGGTGCTCCGCGACAACCCGCCGCCGCTCGCGCCGATACCCACGCCAACGCCGAGTCCTACACCATGACTCGCCGCAACGGCTTCACGCTGATCGAAATGATGATCGCGCTGCTGATCTTTGCGCTGCTCGCCGCGGCCGGTGTATCGCTGTTGTCGTTCGGCGTGCGCGCGCAGGCCGTCGCCGGAAAGAAGCTCGACGATATCGCCGCGCTCTATCGGCTCGATGGGGTGCTGGTCGCCGACTTCGCGCAGGCTGTGCCGCGGCAGGCGCGCGACGAGGGCGGGGCACTTCGCCCCGCGTTCGAGGGCGAGAATGGCCAGACATTACTCAGACTGGTTCGCAGCGGATGGGACAATGTCGATGGCGCGCCGCGCCCCAGCGTTCAGAAGGTCGCGTATGTGCTGAGCGAGGACGGCGCGATCCAGCGCGTCGCTTATCCCATGCTCGACGGCACCACGCCGCTGCCATCCGCCGTAATGCTAACCAACGTCGCTGCGGTATCGTTGCGCTATCGCCTCGCCGGTGCCTGGGCCGACAAGTGGCAAGCCCGAGCTGAAGCACCGCTGCCCGACGCGGTGGAAATGACGATCACGCGCACCGACGGCACGGTCTTTCGCGAACTGTTCCTGGTCGGTACGGGCAATGCCATGGCGGCAGGGGCGACCAATGCGGGATGACCGCCCCAACGAGCGCGGCGCGGCGTTGCTGACCGTACTGTTGCTGGTTGCGATCGTCGGCGCGATGGCGGCGGCGACGATGGAAAAGCTCAACCTGTCGACCCGTCAGGCGTCCAACGCGAAGGCGATGGAGCAGGCGCGCGGCTGGTCGCAGGCGGCGTCGATCATGGCGCTCGTGCGGATCGAGGCGGTAATGGGCCAGGACCGGTCGCGCGTGTCGCTGGCGGGCGGGTGGAGCGACCGGCCTTTCCCGCTACCTGTCCCAGATGGTGTCGCGACCGCCCGTGTCCATGACGGCGGCAATTGCTTCAACCTCAACAGCCTGATCGTGCAGACCGGTCCTGGCACCTATGCCGCGCGCACCGCCGGCATTCTCCAATTTGCCCGGCTGATGCGGCTGATCGGCGTGCCCGGCGGCGAATCGATCGCGGCGGCGAGTGCGGACTGGATCGACAGCGACAGCGCGGCAATTCCTGGTGGCGCGGAGGATGCGGCGTATAGTGGCTTGCAGCCCGCCTATCGCACTGCCAACACGCTGATGGCCGACCCCAGCGAATTGCGCGCGGTAGTCGGCGTAACCCCGCAAATCTACGACAAGCTCCGCCCGTACGTTTGCGCGCTGCCGACCGCGCAGCCGGCGCGGATCAACGTCAACACCATCGAACCCGAACGTGGCGCGCTAATCGCGGCGATGGCGCCCGATACGGTCAGCGTCGAACAAGTGCGCCAGACGTTGCTGACACGTCCCGCACTCGGCTGGTCATCGACCAGCGATTTCTGGTCGAAGGGTGCGCTTGCCGGTGCCGCGCCGGGCGATGCGCTGGCCGCGACCGCCGTTACCACGCAATGGTTCGCGTTGGTGACCGACGTCACGATCGGCCGCGTGTCGCTGCGCCAGACTGGGCTGATCGATGCATCGCAGGCCCATCCGCGACTGGTTTCGCGGCAATGGGGCGAGGGCGGATGAGCGACCTGCTTGCCCTCTTCCTGCCCACGCTGCCCGATCGGCCGTGGCGTTGGTTGGCGGTCCGCGATGGCGCCATCGTTACGCGCGCCGAGGGGTTGCCCGACGGTGATCGGCCGTCTGACACAATGATTGTCGCTATCGCGCCGGCCGAGGCCGTGGCGCTCCATTACGCCGATCTGCCCGACCGCTCGCTCGCGCAGGCGAGTGCTGCGGCGCGGCTGCTCGTCGCCGAGGCCAGCGTCACCCCGCTCGGCGACCTGCATATCGCGGTTGGGCAAGATGCGGGCTTGGTCGAGCGCCCGATTGGCGTCGTCGCGGCGGCGCAGATGGTCGAATGGCTGGCGACACTGCATGCCGCCGGGTTCGAGCCCGCGTCGATCGTCCCCGCGCCGATGCTGCTGCCACGGCCAAGCGAAGGCTATGTCATTGGTGATCTGGGCGACGGCCGGGTCGTACGCGGCGTGTCGAGCGGGTTCGCCGACGAAGACGGGCTGACCGCGCTGATCGTCGGCGATGCGCCGGTGGAGGCGCTCGACAGCGAGGCGCTCGAATTGGCGGTGGTCGAGGCACTCGCCGATCCGCCGCTCGACCTGCGGCAGGGCGCATTCGCCCTCCGCAAGCGCGCGGCGATCGACTGGTTGCTGGTGCGCCGGCTCGCCTGGCTGATCGTTGCGATCATGAGCATCACGCTGCTGATCACGCTCGTTAAGATCGTCCAGTACAATCTGTCCGCCGATGCGCTGGAGGCCAAGGCCGATGCGCTGGCACGGCAAGGGCTGGCACGGGGCGAGACGGTCAACGATGCGGGCCAGCAACTCAACGACCGGCTCGCGCGATTGCGTGGGGGCGGCGCAGGGTTCAGCCTGACCGCGGCGAGCGTGTCGGCGGCGGTGGCGGCTGTGCCGGGGGCGGAGATCACCGGGCTGTCGTTCGATCCCGCCGGCAGGCTGCGGGTCAATCTGGCGGCAGCGAGCCAGGGCCAGATCGTCGATGTCCAAACCCGCCTCGCCGCGGCGGGGTTCAGCGCCGAACCGAGCACGTTTACCGGCGCCGCTGGGCGGTTGACGGGCGTGCTGACGGTGAATCCAAGATGATCGCACGGTTTAAAACCTGGTTCGACGGCCGCAGCCAGCGCGAGAAGTGGATGATCCTCTTCATGCTCGCGCTGCTCGGCGTGACGATCGTGTGGATCGTCGTCCTGCCGATCGACGAGGCTTTATCGTCGGCGCGGCGGCGCAACGCCGACGCCGCGATCCGGCTGGCGCAGACGCGCGGGCAGGTCGATGCAGTCCGGGCACTGCGCCGGGCGCGGCCTGAGCTGCTGGCGGGACCAATCGATGTGATCGTCCGGCAATCGGCGTCGAGCGCCGGGTTCGCGCTCGATTCGGTTGCGGCGGATGGCAACAAATTGCGTGTCCACCTTGCTGCGGCACGCGGCGGGGCGTTGCTGGGGTGGCTCGGCGATCTCGAGGGCCAAGGCGTGCTGGTCGATCAGCTCAATGTCACCGATGCCGGCAACCACAATGTCGCCGCCGACATCACATTCAGGATGATGGCGCCATGATCGGGCTCAAGACGCGCCCGCTGGCGCTGTTCGGCGCGATGCTGACGGTGGCGCTGATCGCCTTGTTTCCGCTGCGGCTGGCGCTGGGCGCGTTCGGGCTCGCCGACGAAGGGCTGAGCGCGCGCGAGGTGACGGGGCCGGTATGGTGGGGCGGGTTGGGCGAAGCGCGATACGGCAACGTCGCACTGGGCGACCTGAGCGCCGGGTTGTCGCCGATCCGGCTCTTCGTCGGCCGCGCCCGGATCGACGTGGTGGGACAGGGCGGCACGCCTAATGAGAGCCTGCACGGTGCGCTGAGCTTCAGCCGCAACACCGCCGGTATGGACGACGTGACCGCGACCGTGCCCGCCGGCGACGCCTTCGCGCCGGTCCCGATTACGTCGATCGCGTTCGACGACGTCAGCGTCCACTTTCAGGATGGCCGCTGCGAGAACGCGGAGGGCAAGGTCACGGCGACGATTGCCGCGACGATGCCCCAGCTCAACTTGCCGCCGACACTGTCCGGCAACGTCCGGTGCGACGGCGGGGCATTGCTCGTCCCGCTTGCCAGCCAGGCGCAGACCGAATCGATCGCTGTGACGATCCAAGCCGACGGCAAGTATCGCGCGGTGCTGTCGGTGCGGCCGTCGGACGCCAGTGTCGGCGGCGCGCTGACGGCCGCCGGCTTCAGGCAGGTTGGGGCGGGATACCAGCTGACGGTCGCCGGAAACTTCTGACGCCATTTTGTCGCGGTACCGGCCCGCTCCCCCGCCCGGCCGCCCAATCAGGA
>NZ_JAQGKZ010000112.1 GCF_028289855.1 Sphingomonas bacterium
GGCCGTCCCCGGCATCCGCGACAAGATGGCGATGCTGGTCGAGGTCGGGCTCGGCTATATCAAGGTCGGGCAACAGGCGACGACGCTGTCGGGCGGCGAGGCGCAGCGCGTCAAGCTCGCCAAGGAATTGTCGCGCCGCGCGACCGGCAACACGCTCTACATCCTCGACGAGCCGACCACCGGCCTGCATTTCGAGGACGTGCGCAAGCTGCTCGAAGTGCTCCACGCGCTGGTCGACCAGGGCAATACGGTGGTGGTGATCGAGCACAACCTCGACGTCATCAAGACCGCCGACTGGGTGATCGACCTGGGGCCCGAGGGCGGGGTCAAGGGGGGCGAGGTTGTTGCGGTTGGCACGCCCGAGGATGTGGCGAAGGAGCCGCGGTCGTTTACCGGGCGGTATTTGCAGGGGTTGTTGGGCGCGAAGGGCAAACGGGAAGTCGAGGCGGCCTAGCCGGAACCTTAACGTTTATAATGGAAGTGGGGGTTCCTCATTTTCCCTGATAAGCTTTCCTTCATCGACCTCTTTAAGAAACCGCTTTACGTCATTTGGAAATGAATTGCTCGTTAGCCAAGCATTCTCGTCGAATCTCGTGACTTCTTTCTCCAGCTTTAAGCTCCACGATGTCGTGCGATACTTTTGTACCGTATCTTTTCCCCAGTTCATCAGCTCAGGCCATCTTTGACGCGCAGCATTAACAATCGCCGAAATCGCGTCAACTCGATTTAAACGACTTCGTTTAAATATCTCCAGCGCAAATACCGAAACTGCAAGGTTTTTTACTAGGGTCGTCCCAGATTGATCCTGCGCATGACCAATCTGCTCGACAAATATACTATAAAGATTTCCAAGATCCTCGAGTTGACGCTTCTCCGGTATTTTCGGCAAAATGCCTCTCTGTTCGCGAAACTCCAAATAAGATCGAGGATTGTACGGTAACAGTTACTAAACGCCAAAACGCGGCGCCGCCAGCCGCGGGCGCCTAGGTCGCTCAATTTTAGCCTTCGCTAAAATCCTCGCCGGCGCGCCTAACCTCCATCAGTGCAAAAAACGCGGCGTGCCGCGCGACCATCTCCGCCTTTACGCGTTCACCCGGCTCCCCAATCCCCCGAGGAGAGTAACCCGTGACCGACACCAGCCATGACATCCGCACGCTCAACGGCCTGATCGCCACCACGATCGACAGCGTCGACGGCTATACCGAGGCCGCCAAGGATGCCGAGAACGGCCGCTATGCGCAGATGTTCACCAGCCGCGCGGGCGAGCGCCGTCAGGTCGCCAGCTCGCTCCAGGCCGAAGTGTCGCGGCTCGGCGGCAATCCGGAGGACGACGGCACCGCGCTGGCCGGCGCGCACCGCGTGTTTCTCAACCTCAAGTCCGCCGTCACCGGCCAGGACGACCAGGCGATCGTCAATGAGGTCGAGCGCGGCGAGGACCATATCAAGGCCAAGTTCGAGGACGCGATGCAGGACGACGGGCTGACCGCCGAAACTCGCTCGGCGATCGGCGCGGCGTGGGAATCGGTCAAGGCCGGCCACGACGAGATGCGCGACCTGAAGCACGCCCTCGAAAACAAGTAACACGTCTCTCTGCCCCCCGGAGAGGGGAAGGCGCGGTGGGCATCGGCCCGCCGCGCCTTTTTGTTTTTTTTGGGGATGGAGAACTCGCTTTCCTACAACCTGCCCGATGCCATATATGGACGGTCCTCTTGTCACGCCGACGATCGAAGGACGCCGATGCCGTACACGCCCCCCACGCACCGCCTGCGCCACACGGCCGTCACGATCTTGCGCTGTGCGCCTTGGGGGAGGGTGTCGCTTTTGTCGTTTTCCGCTCCCATCCGGCGTCGTCACCCCGGGATGTTTGCGGGCTTTGATCCCCGGGCAGTGCGAACATTGGGAACATTCGCATTGGCGGCTGCCGCGTCCCTTCCTCACTTTCGGCCAACGGATGCCCGGCGGAACCCAGGGAGGGTGTAATCTTTGTAATCTTCCGCCGCCGCCGCAACCATCGCTCATCCAGCCCGTTGAAACCGGCACATCGCATCCAAGGGAGACCGATCATGGCCAACACCGGACAGACCCGCGGCAGCAACGGCCGCTTCAAGCCCAACCATTCGACCCGCAACCGCGCAATCGGCGCCGCTTCCGTCATCGGGCTCGCCGCCGCGGCGGTCGGCGCGGCGTTGCGTTTCGGGTGGCTCGACCGCTTCTTCCCGTCGATCGAGGGGCATGACGCGCCCGACCTGGCGCTCGACGCCCAGCCCGCCGGCACCGACCGCGCGCCGGAGGCTTTCCGGCCCGATCCGACCGCGATCCCGACCGCGGCGGAGCGCGAGAGCCTGCGCCCGCCCGCGGGGGTCGATAAAGGGTTCACGGAAGATGCCCGGCGCGAGGAATTGACCCCGGCGGAATAATCCACCCGTTCTCCCGCGAAGGCGGGAGCCCAGGGTTACGGGCGATGCGCTCGGTTACCCTGGATTCCCGCCTTCGCGGGAATACGAACTGGCGGAAAGCGCCCCAATCGATTCGCTCGCGCAACCATTACGCCTGCTCAGGCATTGAACGGGCATCGGCGGGGGCAACACAAAGGATGTACCATGCGTAGCCTCACCCTCGGCCTTGTGGCCGCCGCGACCGCGTTGACCGGTTGCTCGACGATGTACGACGACGGGCCGAACACCAGTTACCGGACCTATCGCAACTACGATTACAATCGCCCCGATCCGCAATATCAGGGCTATTATGCCGACCAATATTATGTCGACAATCAACGCTATCGTGAGCGCCGGCTGAGCCGCAACGACCGCATCTATGCGGGCCGCGACGGGCGCTATTATTGCCGCCGGTCGGACGGCACCACCGGGCTCATCGTCGGCGGGATCGCCGGCGGCGCGCTGGGCGCGGCACTGACCTCGGGCCGGTCGGAGCCGCTCGGCATCCTGCTCGGCGCGGCGGCGGGTGCCGCTGCGGGAGCGGCGATCGACCAGGACAACGTTCGTTGCAGATGATCTGATACGGGCGGTTCCGGTTCGGCCGGGACCGCCCGATCGGCTTATTGCGCGGGCACGGCTTCCAAGGCTGGGTAGTCGATGTACCCCTCCGGGCCCGGCGTGTACCACGTCTTGAAGTTGTCCGGCGCAAGCTCGGCCCCGACGCGGAAGCGTTCGGCCAGATCGGGATTGGAGATGTATTTCCGCCCCCAGGCGATCCCGTCGGCCAGCCCGCTTTCGACGTCGGCTTCTCCAAGTTCGTACGTATATTCCTGGTTGAGAATCAGCGGACGCTTGAACACTTGGCGGATCTTGGGGCTGAGCTTGGGCACGTCGCTGGTCCCGAAACTGCCGGTCGTCCCCAACTCGCGCAGTTCGAGAAACGCGATGCCGAGGTCGTTCAGCGCTTTCGCGGCCGGCACGAACACGGCTTCCGGGTTGCTGTCGTCGGCGCCCTGCGTTTCGCCGTTGGGCGACAGGCGGATCGCGGTGCGCCCCGCGCCGACCTCGGCGATCACCGCTTCGACCGCTTCGCGCATGAAGCGGATGCGGTTCTCCGGGCTGCCGCCATAGTCGTCGTCGCGGAAGTTGGTACCGTCGCGCAGGAACTGGTCGATCAGATACCCGTTCGCGCCGTGCAATTGCACCCCGTCGAACCCCGCGGCGATCGCATTGCGCGCGGCAACGGCGTAATCGTCCTGCGCCTGTCGAATGTCATCGATCGTCGCGGCGCGGGCCTCGGCATAGGGGTTTTCGGGCTTGTGATATGGTGCCCGCGTCACCGACGAGGACAGCGGGGTCAGCCCGGTCACGTCGGGCCGCGCGAGCCGCCCCATGTGCCAGATCTGCGCGACGATCTTGCCGCCCGCCTCGTGCACCGCTTCGGTCACCGGCTTCCACGCTTCGACCTGCGCATCGGTCCACAGCCCCGGCGCGTTGGGCCAGCCGAGCCCGAGCCGGCTGACGCCAGTGCCCTCGGTGATGATCAATCCGGCGCCGGCGCGCTGGCGGTAGTAATCGATCATGATGTCGGTCGGGACATGCTCGTTCGTCGAGCGGCCGCGCGTCAGCGGCGCCATCAGGATGCGGTTCTTCGCGGCGATATCGCCAAGCTGGATCGGATCGAAAAGCGTAGGCAAGTGGCAACTCCCTTTGTAGGCGACGCGCCGGAGATAGGTGTTATGGGGCGCCATGCACCAGAGCGACGAGCCAAGAAAAGCTGTCAGCGCGACAAGCCCGTTTGCGTTCGCCGCGCTGGTGGTGGCGAACGTCGCGCTGGCGTTCGGGCCGCTGTTCGTGCGCCTGTCCGATGTCGGTCCGGTCGCGGCGGGGTTCTGGCGGATCGCGCTGGCGGCACCGATCCTGGTGGCGATGGCATTCGCGGGCGGCTGGCGTCCGGCGGGGGTGGCTAAAGGCGTGTGGATCGCGATCGCGGTCGGCGGGCTGTGCTTCGCCGCCGACCTGGCAAGCTGGCATATCGGCATCCTCAAGACGAGCCTCGCCAATGCGACCCTGTTCGGCAATTCGGCGACGTTGTTCTTCCCGGTCTATGGCTTCCTCATCGCCCGCGCTTGGCCGTCGCGGATGCAGGGGTTCGCGCTGCTGCTCGCGCTGGTCGGCGCGGCGTTGCTGATGGGACGGTCGTTCCAGATCGCGCCCGAGCATCTGGCGGGCGACCTGCTCTGCCTGCTCGCGGGGTTCCTCTACACCTTCTACTTCGCGGCGATGGCACGCGCGAGGGATACGATGGCGCCGATCCCCGCGCTGGCCGTGTCGACGCTGGCGAGCGCGCTGCCGCTGCTGCTGTTCGCCATGTTCATGCGCGAACAGGTCATGCCGCACCACTGGACCCCGCTGATCGCGCTGGCGCTGGCGAGCCAGGTGCTCGGTCAGGGCATGATGATCTTCGCGCTCGGGCAATTGTCGCCTTTGGTTGTCGGCATCGGCCTCCTCATCCAGCCCGTGGTAGCGGCCGCGATCGGGTGGATCGGCTATGGCGAGAAGCTCGACGGCGTCGACCTGATCGGCGCGGTCCTCGTCGCGATCGCGCTGGTGCTCGTCCGCCGCGCCCGGTCTGACCCGCAGGAGCTTGCCCCCGAAGGCGTCGCGGAGGCATAAGGCGGCATGACGCTCCCCGCCGACCCGACGATCCCCGAAATCCGCGACGCGCTCGCGCCACTCGTCGCCGACAATGCCGCATTCGATGGATGGAAGGCGGCCGCGCGCGACTTGGCCGCCGATACGCTCGGCGTGGATCGCGACATCGCGTTGCTCGCGTTGCCCGACGCGGCGGCGATGATCGATGCGTGGTTCGCGCATATCGACCGCGAGATGGCCGAAAAGCTGCCGCCCGAACGGCTCGGCAACATGAAGGTCCGCGACAAGATCGCTGCGTTGGTCGAGGCGCGGCTCGACAGCCTCGCCCCGCACCGCGAGACGCTGCGCCGCGCACTCGCGATCCTCGCCATGCCGCAAAACGCGGTGCACGGCGCCAAGCTCGGCTGGCGGGCCGCCGACACGATGTGGCGCGCAGCGGGCGACACCGCGACCGATTACAACCATTACACCAAGCGTGCGATGCTCGGCGCGGTCTATGCCGCGACGACAACGGTGTTCCTCGACGACGAGAGCGAAGGCCAGGCCGACACGCGCGCCTTCCTGTCGCGCCGGATCGAGGGGATCATGCGGTTCGAAAAGGCCAAGGGCCAGTTCCTCGCGCGCACCTCGCACCGGCCGAGCCTGTCACGGTTCATCGGACGACTGCGCTACCCGGCGGTCTAGTTCGTTATTGATAATCAATCGCAGCTAGCCTAGCTGTCGCATATGGCGACTCCGCTCAGCCTCGAACAACTCCCCCAGCGCACGCATGCGACCGTGGCCGACATTGCGTGGGACCAGCTCGCCGCGCCCGAAGCGCGCCGCTTGCGCGAGCTCGGGTTCGACGAAGGCGTCGGGGTCGAGGTGCTGCACCGCGCGCGGCTCGGCGGCGGGCCGATCGCGTGCCGGATCGGGCGGATGACCGTCGCTTTGCGCCGCCGTGTCGCGGCGACGGTCCACGTCGCCGTCGTCCAGCCCGCCGAATAGGATGCACCCCGCCCCATTGGTGGCGCTGGTCGGCAACCCGAATGCCGGCAAGAGCGCGCTGTTCAACGCGCTGACCGGCGCGCGGCAAAAGGTCGGCAATTATCCCGGGGTCACCGTCGAGCGCCACGCTGGGCGGATGACACTTCCCGATGGCCGGCCGGTCGAGTTGCTCGATTTGCCCGGCACTTACAGTCTCGAACCCTCGAGCCCCGACGAGCGCGTCACCCGCGATGTTGTCACTGGTACCCAAGCCGGCGAGCGGCTGCCCGACGCGATCATCGTCGTGGTCGACGCGTCGAACCTCGACAACCATCTGCGCTTCACGCTCCAGCTGATCGCGCTCGGGCTGCCGCTGGTGGTCGCGCTCAATATGGTCGATCTCGCCGAACGCGACGGGCTGACGCTCGACCCGGCGGCGCTCGAACGCGAGCTCGGCGTGCCGGTGATCCCGACCGTGGCCGTCAGGAAGCGCGGGATCGACGCGCTCAAGGACGCGCTCGACACGCTGGTCACGCCCGGCGCGGTGGCGCTGCGGCGCAGCGACGCGACGCTTCACGCCGATATCGCCACGCTGCAACGCCGCGCGCGCCAGATCGCGGTCGCGGCGACGGTGTCGGAGACACCGGTGCGCCGCTGGACTCACACGCTCGACGCGGTCGCGCTACACCCCGTGTTCGGCATCGCGCTGTTGCTCATCATCCTGTTTGCGATGTTCCAGGCGGTATTCTTCGCCGGTGCCGCCCCCGCCGACGCGATCGACGCCGGGTTCCATTGGCTGGAAGGCCAGGTAACCGCGGCGATGCCCGACGGCGCGATCCGCTCGCTGATCACCGACGGCATCATCGCCGGGGTCGGCGCGGTAATCGTGTTCCTTCCGCAGATCCTGATCCTGTTCTTCTTCATCCTGCTGTTGGAAGCATCGGGCTATATGGTCCGCGCGGCGTTCCTGATGGACCGGATCATGGCGTCGGTCGGCCTGTCCGGCCGCGCGTTCATTCCGCTGCTGTCGAGCTTCGCGTGCGCGGTGCCGGGCATCATGGCGACGCGGACGATCGACGACGAGAAGGACCGGCTGACCACGATCCTGATCGCGCCGCTGATGACCTGCTCTGCGCGGCTCCCGGTCTACACGCTGATCATCGGCGCGCTGATCCCCAACGCCCGGATCGGTGGCGTTTTCGGGTTACAAGGGCTGGTGATGTTCGGACTCTACGTGATGGGCGTGGTCGGCGCGTTCGTCGCGGCGTGGGTGCTGCGCCGCACCGTTACCAAGGGCGCGTCGTCGGGCTTCATGATGGAGATGCCGAAATACCAGATGCCCAATTGGCGCGACATCGCGATCGGGCTGTGGACGCGCTGCGAGATCTTCCTCAAGCGCGCCGGCACGATCATCGCCACCACCACGATCGTGCTGTGGGCGATGCTCACCTTCCCGCAGGCGCCCGTGGGCAGCCCCATATCGCAGGTCAATTATTCGGTCGCGGGCCGCATCGCCAACGGGCTCGAGCCGGTGTTCCGCCCGATCGGGTTCAACCGCGACATCGTCCTCGCGCTGATTCCGGCGATGGCGGCGCGCGAGGTCGCGGTGGCGGCGATCGCAACGACTTATGCGATCGATGCGCCCGAGGGCGATGCCGGCGACCGCGCGATGAAGGCCAAGCTTCAGGCCAATTGGAGCCTGCCCACCGCGCTCGCCTTCCTGATGTGGTTCGTCTTCGCGCCGCAATGCATTTCGACGATCGCGGTCACCAGGCGCGAGACAAATGGGTGGCGCTGGCCCGCTTTCATGGTTGGATACCTGTTCGCGCTCGCCTACATCATGGCTGGAATCACATACTGGCTGGCGGTCTTCGCCGGCCTCTAAGGCAGAGGCAACAATCCATGGCGGGCAGCGTCAACAAGGTCATTCTCGTCGGCAATCTGGGGCGCGACCCCGAGAGCCGTAGTTTCCAGAACGGTGGCAAGGTCGTCAACCTACGCATCGCCACGTCGGATTCGTGGAAGGACAAGAACACCGGCGAGCGCAAGGAAGCGACCGAATGGCATTCGGTGGCGATCTTCAACGAAGGCCTCGCCAACGTCGCCGAGCGCTATCTGCGCAAGGGGAGCAAGGTCTATATCGAAGGTGCGCTCAAGACGCGCAAATGGACCGACCAGGCCGGCGTCGAGAAATATTCGACCGAGATCGTGCTGCAGGGGTTCAACAGTGTGCTGACGATGCTCGACGGCGCGCCCGGCCAGGGCGGCGGCGGTAGTGGTGGCGGCGGATCGGTCGGCAGCGGGCGTGACGATTGGGGCGGCAGCGGCGGCGGTGACGATTTCGCCGGCGCGTCGGCGGGCCGCGGCGGGTCGTCGGGCGGCGGCAAGGCGTTCGGCGGCGGCGGCAGCGGCTTCGCCGACGACCTCGATGACGACGTGCCATTCTGAGGGTGCGGGCACCAACTCGCTACACAGTCGTTAGCACTGGATGAGTGACACCCTTACCGCCCGCGCGGCGCCGGGCTGGAAGATCGACGAAGGCGCGCGCAACGCGCTGATCGCGGCGTACGATCTGGAGGCGTTGCGCGACTCCGCGGCGCTCACGACGATCACCGACTTCGCTGCGGCGCTGTGCGGTTGCCCGGTAGCCTTGGTCAATATCGTCGGGGAGCAGCAGCAAAGCTTCATCGCGCGCACCGGCTATGACGCCGCGGAGGGGCCGGTCGAAACCTCGTTCTGCGCGGTCGGGATGCACACGGGCGATATGATGGTCGTGCCGGACGCCACGCGCGATCCGCGCTTCGCGGACAATCCGCAGGTGACCGGGGCGCCGGGCATCCGTTTCTACGCCGGCGTGACGCTGGCAACCGAACATGGCGTCCCGATCGGCTCGCTATGCGTGATCGACACCGAGCCGCACCCCGATGGCCTGACCCCACTCCAGCGCCAGGGCCTGACGACGCTCGCCGACAACGTCACGTCGCGGCTGCGCGACAGCCGCGACGCCGCCGCGTGGCGCCATGCCGAACACGATGCGCGCCGCGCGCTCGACGACAGCGAAGGGCGCTTCCGCACGCTCGCCGACACGATGCCGCAAATGGTGTGGTCGACGCTGCCCGACGGCTTCCACGATTATTACAACGCGCGCTGGTACGAATTCACCGGCGTGCCCGAGGGATCGACCGACGGCGAGGGTTGGAACGGCATGTTCCACCCCGACGACCGGGAGCGCGCCTGGGCGCGCTGGCGCCAGTCGCTGACCAGCGGCGACCCGTATGAGATCGAATATCGCCTGCGCTATCGCGACGGCACCTATCGCTGGGTGCTCGGCCGCGCGCTGCCGATCCGCGATGGCGAGGGCAGGATCGTGCGGTGGTTCGGCACCTGCACCGACATCCATGAGCAGAAACTCACCAGCGAAGAGCGCGAGGTGATCAGCCAGGAGCTGAGCCACCGCATCAAGAACATCTTTTCGGTGGTGTCGGGGCTGGTGGCCTTTTCGGCGCGGGCGAATCCCGAATTCGGCGCCATCGCGAGCGATCTGCGCGACCGGATCACCGCGCTCGGCCGCGCGCACGATTTCGTCCGCCCGCACAGCCCCGCCTCGATGCCCAAGAATCACCCGACCAGCCTGATCGGGCTGCTCGGCGAATTGTTCGTGCCGTATCAGCTGACCGACCGCGACCGCGTGACGGTCAGCGGCGAGGACGTGGCGATCGACGACCGCTCGGCGACTCCGCTTGCCTTGCTGTTCCACGAACTCGCGACCAACGCGACCAAATACGGCGCGCTGTCGGCACCCGACGGATCGGTCTCGGTAACGATGGCGCGAAGTGATGATTCGGTGACGCTCGACTGGCGCGAGCAAGGCGGCCCCGCGGTGGCGCAACCGACGACCACTGGCGGATTCGGGACGCAATTGATGGAGTTGAGTGCGGTGCGGCAACTCGGCGGTACGGTCAGGCGCGACTGGAAGCCCGAAGGCCTCGACGTGACGGTGACGGTGCCGCTGGCGGCGTTCAGGCGCCGTTGACGCCGCGGTCTAGCAGGATGAGATCGTCGTTCGCCGCTTCCGGATGCTGTTCCCCCGCCGCGACCGCCGCCGCCGCCAGGATCGCGCGTTCGCTGAACGGCTTGCGGATATAGCCGAGCGCCTCGGTCGGCAGCGCGATCTGCGCGGGGTTGGCGGTCACGAACACGACCTTCACGCCATGCTCGCGCGCCAGCGTCGCGGCGATGTCGGGCCCGGTCGGGCCATCGCGCAGGTTGATATCGACGAACGCGAATTCGCAGCGTGCCCCGGCCTCCAGCGCGGTCTGGCGGTCGGCAGCGATCGCCGTCACCTGATATCCCGCATCGGTGAGGATGCGTTCCAGATCAAGCGCGACGAAAATCTCGTCTTCGACAATAAGTGCTGTGGGCAAGGCGAGTTGATCCAAATCAGTGTCATGTCAAAACCTGACAAGGGCCGGTTTGGTTCCAATCTTGCCTAGCGACGTAACAAAAATATCGCATGCTCGGCGAGCAGGTTCGCCAGCGCTGCGCCGGTACGCTGGTCGCCCGACAGGAACCACGCGCCCTCAACGGCGATGCCGCGTTCCTTCAGCAACGCCCGGAAATCGTCGATCGTGACGTGATGGATATTGGGAGTCGCGTACCATGCCAGCGGCAATAACCGCGTGACCGGCATCCTCCCGCCCCACAGCAACGATGCGCGTACCCGCCAGTGCGCGAAATTGGGGAACGACACGAACGCCTTGCGCCCGATCCGCAGCAAATGATCGAGCACGACGTCGGGGGCGCGCGTGGTCTGCAAGGTCTGGCTGAGGATCGCGTAATCGAAACTGTCGTCGGGATAGCCCGACAAGTCGACATCGGCATCGCCCTGCACCACGGACAACCCCTTGGCCACCGCGCTGGCGACGTCTTCGGAAGCGAGTTCGAGACCGCGCGCATCGCAGCCATGGTCGCGCAAAGCCGCCATCAGCGCCCCATCGCCACACCCGACATCGAGCACGCGGCTGCCGTGGGCGACATTGGCGGCGATCACCGCGAGGTCGGGGCGCAGGCTCATCGCGCCGCCCTCAAAAACCCATCGACCACCCGGTTCAACTCGGGCGAATCGAGCAGGAAGGCATCGTGGCCGTACGGGCTCTTCAATTCGACGAAGCTCACCGCCGCGCCCGCCGCGTTGAGCGCGTGAACGATGATCCGCGATTCTGCCGTCGGGTAAAGCCAGTCGGTGTCGAAGCTGACCAGCGCGAACCGAGTCTTCGTGCCCTTGAACGCATTGGCGAGCAGGCCGCCATGCTCCTCCGCCAAGTCGAAATAATCCATCGCACGCGTGATATAGAGGTAGGAGTTCGCGTCGAACCGGTCGGTGAAGCTAAGCCCCTGGTGCCGCAGATAGCTTTCGACCTGGAAATCGGCGTCGAACCCAAAGGTCTTGGCGTCACGCGCCTGAAGCTTCCGACCGAATTTCTCGGTCAGCCCGGCTTCGGACAAATAAGTGATGTGCGCCGCCATCCGCGCCACCGCGAGCCCCGCCGCGGGCGCGTCGCCGGTGCCGTAATACTCGCCCCCAGCCCATTTGGGATCGGCCATGATCGCTTGGCGCCCGACTTCGTGGAACGCGATGTTCTGCGCGGTGTGGCGCGCGGTCGAGGCGATCACCACTGCCTTGGTAACACGGTCGGGATAGGTCGCCGCCCAGCTGAGAGCCTGCATCCCGCCCATCGACCCGCCCACCACAGCAACATGCCCGATGCCGAGATGATCGAGCAGCATCGCCTGCGCGCGGACCATGTCGCGGATCGTGATGACCGGGAACGCCATCGCCCAGGGCTGGCCGGTCGCGGGGTTGACCGTCGCCGGTCCCGACGAGCCCATGCAGCTGCCGAGCACGTTGGCGCACACGATGAAGTGCCGCGCCAGGTCGATCGGCTTGCCCACACCGACCATCCGCTCCCACCAGCCGGGCTTGCCGGTGACGGGGTGCTCGCTCGCGACATGCTGGTCGCCGGTCAGCGCATGACAGATCAGGATCGCGGGGTCGGCGGGGTCGCCATACGTCTCGTACGCGATATCGACCGGCGACAGCAGCACGCCGCCGTCGAGGCGCAGCGGCCCCGGCAAGCTGACATGGCGCGACAGGCCGAAACGCTGATCGTCGGTCATCAGGGCGGGGTTAGAGAAATTTTGCGATCCATCAACTCAATCCTCCCCGTTTACGGGGAGGTGGCGCGCGAAGCGCGACGGAGGGGGCGTGCTGCGAGCGGTGCGTGTGCGGCCCGCCCCCTCCACCGGCTTCGCCGGTTCCCCTCCCCGTAAACGGGGAGGACTTTTCAACCCATCCTTCTCGCCGGCGCGCGCGCGGCGATCACCGATTGCGCCGCAAGCCGCCCGGTCTGCGCGCCGCCGTTCATGTAACCGGGATACGCATCCGACAAATGCTCGCCGGCAAAATGGACCGGCCCCGCCGGCACGGGCTGCGAGGCGATGCCGTCGGTTTCGGTCCAGATCAGGTCGGCGAACTTGGTCAACTGGCCCGGCCGGAAATTGACGTACGCGCCCATCGAGAAGGGATCGAGGTGCCAGTTGGTCCGCCGCACCGTCGTACCGGTCGCAGCGGTCATCCCCTTGACCCCGCTTTCCGCCAGCTTGGCAAACTTGAGCGCCAGCGCGCGCGGATCGGCCTTGTCGGCGGCGAGCACTTCGCTGCCCCCGGTGAACCACGTCCATACGCTCCCCGCGCCCGGTGCCGGCCGCACCCCGCCATCCCAGCCGAGCGATGCGCCCGCCGCGTGATCGGTCTGCCAGATCTCGCCGCCGCGCCCGATCGATTTCTCCCACGGGCGCGCATTGGTCACCGCCTGTACCTTGCCGTTCTTGCCCAGGCCGACCTCTGCGTTGAACTGGCGCCACAGGCTCGGCAGCGGCACGCCGAACGCGATGCGGCTGATGATCGAGATCGGCACGGTAACGATCACCGCCGAGGCATCGACCTTCTCGCCATTGGAAAAGGTCACGCGCGCGCCGCCGCCGAGCTGATCGATCCGTGTCGCGCGGCGATAGGTGGTGATGCGGCTGGCCAGCCGCGCCGCCATCGCCTCGACCAGCGACGAACTGCCGCCCGCCATCAAATACCGCTCGTCGCTGCGGCTCAGCACGTCGATCCGCCGCCCGTCGATCGTGGGAAGGTTGAACACCAGTTCGACCGCCGACGCCTGGCTCGGCTCGCAGCCATATTCGGTCCGCGCGGTCGCCTCCATCAGGCGGCGCACCCACGGATCGGGCATGAGCTTGGCGTATTTGTCGAGGTATCCGGCGAACGACATCTTATCGAGCTCGGCGGACACCTTGGCATAATTCTGGTCGAGCCGGACCGAATCACTGTCGATCTGCCCGGCGATCCCGCGCAGCCCCGCGACCAGCTTCGGCTCGGGCACTTCTTTCGCGCCGTCGAGCACCATCGTGCGGTGCGTCCCACCCTTGCGGTCGATCAGCTGGATGCCGAACTCGCGGCACAGGTCGTGCATGTCGGCATGGTCGGTGTTGACCAATTGCCCGCCGATTTCGATCGACGGCTGCCCCTTCGCCTTGGCGGTGAACATCCGTCCGCCGAGCCGCGTGCGCGCTTCGTACAGCCGCGCATCGATGCCTGCCTGCGTCAAATGCCAAAGGGCCGACAGCCCAGCGATACCACCGCCAATGATCACCACCGGCCCACTGCCCGTGGCACGTGCCTGGCGCGGCAGGGCAGCGGTGGCCGCGGTCGCCGCCAGCGCAAGCAACACTTGCCGCCGCGTCTGGCCGTCGCCGCCCGGTACGGGCGCGGCCTCGCCAGCGTCGCGCAAATTCTCGTGCCGTGCGCGTTCGAGCGCCTGCCAAAAAGCCGTCGGTCCCCGCATCGTCCCTCCCCTGCACAGGGCCATAGCTTGCCAAGCCGAGCGCCGCCAGCGCATAGGCGCGGCCATGTCCGGACCCGAACCCAAACCATGGATCATGGCGATCGCCCCCTACATTCCGGGGCGCTCGACGACCGATGATGGCCGCAAGGTCGCCAAGCTGTCGTCGAACGAGAACCCGCTTGGCACCAGCCCCAAGGCGCGCGCCGCGTTCGTCGAAGCATCGGGCAATCTGGAGCGCTATCCCGACGCGAGCGGCACCGAACTGCGCGAGGTGCTCGCGGCAAAGCATGGGCTCGACCCCGCGCGGATCATCTATGGCAACGGATCGGACGAGGTACTCCATCTGGCGGCGGGCGCGTTCGCCGGGCCGGGCGACGAAGTGATCTTCGTCCATTACGGCTTCGCGGTGTACGAGATCGCGGCGCGGCGGGTCGGCGCAACCCCGGTGATCGCCCCCGACAACGACTATGCCACCGACGTCGATGCGATCCTGGGCTGCGTCACCGATCGGACGCGGATCGTCTATGTCGCCAACCCCAACAACCCCACCGGCACCTATGCGACGCGTGAGGAGATCGCGCGGCTCCATGCGAGGTTGCCGAGCCACGTCCTGCTCGTGCTCGATCATGCCTATGCCGAATATATCGAGGGCGATGCCGAGGATGGCGGGGTGGCGCTCGCCGAGACGGCCTCGAACGTGCTCGTCACGCGGACCTTCTCGAAAATGTACGGGCTTGCCGCGGAGCGGATCGGCTGGGGCTATGCCGCGCCCGAGATCATCGCCGCGATGCACCGCATCCGCCTGCCTTTCTCGATCACGATCGCGGGGACCGCGGCGGCGATCGCGGCATTGGGCGACGAGGAGTTCGTTGCGCACACCCGCGCCCACAACGCCGAATGGCGCGCGTGGTTCTCCGCCGAGATCGCGAAGATGGGCAATGCCGGCCTGCGCGCGGTGCCGAGTCAGGCGAACTTCGTGCTGGTGTTGTTCGAGGGCAAGCTGACCGCCGAGATAGCGTATAAGGGGCTGATGGACGCTGGTTACATCGTCCGCTGGCTGCCGGGCCAGGGCTTGCCGCATGGGTTGCGCATCACGGTCGGGACGGCGGACGAGACTCAGGGCGTCGCCACGGCACTGCGCGCGATGGTTCAAGCAACCGGCTAAAAATCAATCGTTCGTGCTGAGCTTGTCGAAGCACGTGTTCCGGGCACGCCCTTCGACAAGCTCAGGGCGAACGGAGTAAGAGAGGCCATGTTACCTTTTTCCCGCCTCACCATTATCGGCCTGGGCCTGATCGGCTCGTCGATCGCGCGCGCGGTCAAGGCGCATATGCCCAGCGTGCGCGTCACCGGGCATGACGCCGATGCCGGTGTACGCGAAGCCGCCAAGGCGCTGGGCTTCTGCGACGATGTCACCGATACGCCAAGCGCGGCGGTCACCGATGCCGATCTCGTCATCCTGTGCGTCCCCGTCGGCGCCATGGGCGCAGCGGCGGAAGCAATCGCCGCCGATCTGCCCGCCGACGCGATCGTCAGCGATGTGGGATCGTCAAAGGGCACCGTCCTGGCCGCGCTTCAGGCCGCGCTGCCCGGCAACACCATCGTCCCGGCACACCCGGTCGCGGGCACCGAGCGCAGCGGGCCGGAAGCCGGCTTCGCCACGCTTTTCCACGGCCGCTGGTGCATCCTGACCCCGCCCGCCGACGCAGCGCCCGCCGCGGTCGAGCGCGTCGCCGAATTCTGGCGGCGGCTGGGCGCCGAAGTGGAAACGATGGACGCTGACCATCACGACCGCGTGCTCGCGATCACCAGCCATTTGCCGCACTTGATCGCCTATACGATCGTCGGCACCGCCAGCGACATGGAGGAGGTCACGCGCTCCGAAGTCATCAAATATTCCGCCGGCGGCTTTCGCGATTTCACGCGCATTGCCGCCAGCGACCCGACGATGTGGCGCGACGTGTTCCTGTCGAACAAGGACGCGGTGCTCGACATGCTCCAGCGCTTTTCGGAGGATCTGTCGGCGCTCCAGCGCGCGATCCGCTGGGACAAGGGCGACGAGCTGTTCGAGCTGTTCACCCGCACCCGCGCCGTCCGCCGCTCGATCATCGAACAGGGCCAGGACGATGCCGCGCCCGATTTCGGGCGCACGCACGATTAGGCTGGCAATGTTGGATTTCGCCTGACAGCGTGTTTGGGCTCTTTGACATCGTCGACCATTTTGACCCGTGTTCCTGCGAAAGCACGGATAAGGCTGTCGCTTCGGCGGTGCGTCGCTGGCGCGCACGTGTCCGGTTTGGGCGCGCGGATGGCGCATTGGTGGCGCGTCGCGGTAGCGTCGGCGGCGCATTTCACGCCAAACCGCGATTCACCCTCAACTTCCTCAACGTTCGCGATCCAATACGTTGATCGCCGCGTGCACCCGCGCTTCGATCTCGTCGCGCGGCAACCCGGGAGGAATCGGATCGCCGAAGCGGAAGGTGATCGTGCCGGCGCGCTTCAACCCCTTTTTGGGCCATAGCTCGCCGCTGTTCGACGCCACCGGCACGACCGGTAGCGCGAGCATCTTGTAGAGCCCGGCAAAGCCCGACTTGAGCGGTGGCTGCTCGCCGACCTTGACTCTGGTGCCTTCGGGAAACAGGAGCACCGACCGCCCCTGCCCGAGCGCCAGTTTCGCCTGGCGCAGCATGCCCCGTAGCGCGCCCGCCGACGCCGAGCGATCGATCGTAATCACGCCGTAGCGCTTCGCCGCCCAGCCCCAGATCGGAATGCGTTCGAATTCGCGGCGCATGATGATCGCCGGCGAGCCGAGTTCAACCATCAAATCGAACGTCTCGTAGATCGATTGATGCTTCGCCGCGAAGAACACTTGCCCGGTCGGCCGCGGCCCCTCGAACCGGCGCCGGATGCCGAGCAGCCAGCGCGTGCACCAGCGATGAAACAGCACCCAGAACCGCGAATAGGAAACCAGCGCGCCTTGGCCGAACAGCGCCGACAGCGGCACGAACAGCACGATCGGCACCGACAGGCCGTAAAACACCGCAAAGAACGCGATATTGCGCAGCAGCGTCACACCCCGATCCCGGTCCACAAGGCGATCCGGCGCAACAGCAATTTGTTATATTCGACGATCAGCAGCCCGAGCGGCGCCTCGCCCGGCACGCCGTCCGACACGATCGCGACGTCGCTGTCGAGCGCGGCTTTAAGCTCCATGCTGGCGCGCGCCATGTGCCAGTCCGACGTCACCAGCCGTACCGATTTATACCCATGCGCCTTGACCCAGGCGGCGGTTTCCATCGCGTTCGACCGCGTATCGACCGCCTCATGCCCCAGATCGACGCAACACGCGAACAATGCGACCGGGGCGCGGTTGGTGGCGGCCAGTTCGGCCGGGCGCACCCCGGGCGCGACGCCGGTGATGAGCAAGCGCTTGGCCTGATGCTGCGCGATCAGATCGAGCCCGCGGTCGATCCGGCCTGGGCCGCCCGTCGGCACGACAATCGCGTCTGTCGGCTGCCCCTCACGCGGGCGCGGCAACATCACCATGAACGCCACGAACCCCAGCACATAGGCAAGCGCGGTAAATGCGATCAGCCGGCGGACGATCATTGCACGTGCCTCAACCGCCTGAGCACGGCCACGCGTGCCGCCAGCGTCGCGATGAGCGCAAAGAGAACCGGCAATGCCGCCAAAATCAGCCAATCGCGCTGCAACAGCGCCCCGCCGCCAGCCAGTTCCGAGCCAAGCCCCGCCATCTGGTGAAGAATAGCCCAGACCGCGCCCATCGCCGCGACCGCGCCGATCGCGCCGCCGATCACCGTATCGAGCGCGATTCGTCGCTGGAACAACCGCGCAACCTGGACGTCGGTCGACCCCAGCATGTGCAGGATCGCGATCGTGTCGCGGTGCGTTTCGAGGCCAGCGCGCGCGGCCAGCAGCACCACGGCGGTGGTCGCCGCGATCATCAGCAGCACCAATGCCGCCGCCCCCGCGATCATCGTCCGCATGAAATCCGCCACCGGCGACAGCCACCGCGACTGCGAATCGACCCGTGCGCTCGGCGCGGCGGCGCGCACGCCTGCTGCGACGCGCGCCGCGGATTCTTCGCCGGGGACGCTCATATCGACGTCGATCAGCGTGGGGATCGGCACATCCGCGTCGCTCGACGCCTCGCCCAGCCACGGTTTGAGCAACTCATCGAGCCGCGCCCGATCGACCGGTGTGGCGCGCTTGACCGCGGGCATGCCGGCGAGCGCCGCGATTACCGATTTTGTGTCGCGGTCGCGCTGCACCGGATCGGCGGTGACGATCTGCACCGTCAGCCGTCCCGCCAACTGACGGTCGAGCGCGGCCGCCGCATTGACCATGCCGAGCCCGAGCGCGGCGGCGAGCACGGTCAGGAACAGCATGATCGCCATGATCCACATCATCGCGCGCGTGCCGCCGCGCTCGTCGAGCAAGCGGCGGTCGGCGGCCCCGGTGATCACGCTGAGGCTCATTGCGCGGGCCGTGCCGGTGGGTTGCGCAACGCCCCGGTGGGATCCATCAGCCGCCCGGCCTCGAGCCGCATCATGTGCGCGTTCTGGATGCGACCCAGCAAGTGGAAGTCGTGCGTCGCCACCACCACCGTGGTGCCGAGCCGGTTGAGCGATTCGAACAAATGCAGCAACCGCGCCGCCATATCGGGATCGACGTTGCCTGTCGGCTCGTCGGCGACCAGGATTTCGGGGCGTCCGATTACCGCACGCGCGATCGCGACGCGCTGTTGCTCGCCACCCGACAGCGTCGGCGGCGTCGCGTGGCCGCGTTCCGCCAGCCCGACCCAGGCGAGCATTTCGCGCACCGGCGCTTCTATATCGCCTTCGGGCACCCCCGACAGCCTGAGCGGCAGCGCGATATTGTCGAACGCTGACAGATGCGGGACCAGCCGGAAATCCTGGAACACCACGCCGATCCGCCGCCGGAACCCGGGCAGCCGCGCATGCGGCAACGCGCCGGCATCCTCGCCGAACAGGCGGATCGTGCCGGTGGTCGGACGCTGCGCCAGATAGAGCAGTTTGAGCAACGACGTCTTGCCCGCGCCGCTCGCCCCGGTGAGAAAATAGAAGCCGCCCGACGCCAGCGTAAAATGGACGTCCGACAGCGTCTCGCCGTCGCTACCCGGATAGCGCAGCCCCACATCCTCGAACTGCACGATATTCGCCATGCCGGCGTATGCTACCCGCTAAGTGACTGCCCCGCCACCGCCATGGCACGTAACGGTCGGCGTCATCAAGGCAGGAGGCTTGCCGCGTCCCGGCGGCTTGCCTAGGACTCGGCAGACAAGGCCAAGGGGAAGGGCTTTGCGCGGGACGCCGATATGATCCTCGAATGCGGTCAATGCCATACGCGGTATCTGGTCCCCGACAGCGCGGTCGGGCCAGAGGGCCGCACGGTGCGTTGCGCCAATTGCCGGCATAGCTGGTTCCAGCCGCCCCCCGGCGCGCTCGAGCTGACCAAGCCGGTCGCCACCCCAAAGTTCGAGCAGACCCCACCGCCACCTGCGCCGATCGTCGCGGCACCCGCCGAACCGGCCCCGGCCTATGCCGGCGTTGATCACGATTACGATGCGTTTGCCCACGAACCGCCGTTCCGCCCGCGCCGCAATCCGGCGCGGCGCTGGACGATCGCCGCGATCACCGCCGGTGTCCTCATGTTGATCGCCACCGCCGCATTGGTATTCGGCAATCTGCCCAATTTCGCCGCGATGCTGGGCCTGCCGCTCGGCGGCGGCGAAACCCCGCTCAAGTTCGTCAATCTCAAAAAGCCGGACCGCCGCGACTTGCCCAATGGCAGCGAATTGTTCGCGATCGGCGGCCAGGTGAAGAACCCGACCGGCCAGCGCCAGTCGGTCCCCGATATCTTGGCCGAACTGCGCGACGCGTCGGACCGTCCGGTTTATAAATGGACGATCAAGCCCGACCAGCGCACGATTGCGCCCGGGGGCGCGATGAACTTCGACAGCGCCAAGCTCGACGTGCCGACCAGTTCGCGGTCGGTGAAGCTGAGCTTCACCGCCGCCGCTCCGGGAAACTGATTGCGTTCATGAAAGCCCGCTGCTAGGGGCGCTCGCCTGCCAGCCACCGGCCCGTCCGGCGGCATTCAATCACGTGCGGCCGTGGCGGAACTGGTAGACGCGCAACGTTGAGGTCGTTGTGGGCGAAAGCCCGTGGAAGTTCGAGT
>NZ_JAQGKZ010000057.1 GCF_028289855.1 Sphingomonas bacterium
GCAAGTCGCAGAACCGCTCGATATTGGCGTCGTCGAGCGGCGCGTCGACCTCGTCGAGCACGCAAATCGGCGCCGGGTTGGTCAGGAACAGCCCGAAGATCAGCGCCACCGCGGTCAGCGCCTGCTCGCCGCCCGACAACAGCGTCAGCGACTGCAGTTTCTTGCCCGGCGGCTGCGCCATGATTTCCAGCCCGGCCTCGAGCGGATCGTCCGAATCGACCAGTTCGAGCCGCGCCGCGCCGCCCTCGAACAGCGTGGAGAACAGCCGCTGGAAATGGCCGTTGACCGCCTCGAACGCCGCCAGCAGCCGTTGCCGCCCTTCGCGGTTGAGTGTCCCGATCGACCCGCGCAATTGGTTGACTGCCTGCCCCAGTTCGTCGCGCTCGCCCGCCGCGTCGAGCCGCGCCGAATCGAGCTCGGCCAACTCGGTCTCGGCGACCAAGTTGACCGGCCCGATCCGCTCGCGATCGACCAGCAATTTGTCGTGCGCGACCGATTCGTCCTGCGGATCGCCGACCTTCTCGATGTCGAACCCGATCCGCTCGCCGAGCAACGGCGGCGGACAGGCGAAGCGCTCACCGGATAGCCGAGTCATCTCGGTCCGGCGCAAATCCTGGTTTTCGGCACGGGCAGCGGCCCCGGCACGCGCCTCGCGCGCCAGCGACAGCGCTTCGGCTGCAGCCTGCGCGGTTTCGTCGGTCGCGCGGAGCCGCGTTTCCGCCTCGCGCTCGGCGGCGGCGGCGGTGTCGGCGGCGGCGCGCAGATCGGCATGACCGGTCTCGTTTTCGGCGATTTGCGCGGCGAGCGCGGCGGGGCGCGCCTCGGCGGCTTCGGCTTCGGTGGCGAGTTGCTGTTCGCGCCTGGCCATATCGGCGATCCGCTTGGCCGCCTCGCCGGCGCGCGCCTTCCATCCCTTCGCCTCGGCGTCGGCGGCGGCGAGCCGCTCGCGGTCGGCGGCGATCGCGCGGTCGACCTGGGCGCGGTCGGCGCGGGCGTTGGACGCATTGGCGCGGCGCGCCTCGGCTTCGGTTTGCAGCTGCGCGACCTCGACTCGCGTATTCGCGCCGTTGGGCAGCGCCGCTCGGGTCGCCTCGGCGCGCTTCAATTCGGCTTCCGCCTCGGCAAGCTCGGCGGCCAGGCGGCGGGTTCGCGTGTCGAGATCGGCGCGCTGCGCCTCGATCCGTTCGAGCTGCGCGGTGGCGCGATCCTCGGCGCGCGCGGCGTCGCGCGCAGCGGTATCGGCGCGTTCGAGCGAGGCGCGTGCGGCGGCCGCCTCGGCGCGCGCCGCGGCGATCCGGCGTTCGGCATCGTCGAGCTGGCCGTTGGCTTTTTCGACCGCACCCTGCGCTGCCGGACGTTTCTTGGTCAGCGCCGCGACGCGATTGACGCGTTCGAGCTGCGCCGCCGCCGCTGCGCCGCCCGATTTGGCGACATAGCCGTCCCACCGCCGCAGCGTCCCCGCTAGCGTCACCAGCCGCTGGCCGACCGCGAGCGGCTGGCCGTCGTCCTTGTCCGCCACCAGCACTTGCGCCAGCCGCCGCGCCAGCGCCGCGGGCGCCTCGACATGATCGCCGAGCCGCGCCAGCGCGCCCGCTTGCGGGTCCCCCGGCTGCGGCGCGGCGCCCGCCCAATAACGGTCGGCCTTGGCATCCAAACCGGTTTCGAGATCGTCGCCCAGCGCCGCCGCCAGCGCGCGTTCGTAGCCGGGCGCAGCACGGACATGATCGAGCAGCCGATCGCCCTTGGCCGACCGCGTCGCCTTTTCCAGCGCGAGCAATTCGCTTTCGATCGTCGCGAGTTCGGCGCGCGCACCGGCGCGTGCCACTTCCGCCCGGTCGCGCGCTTCCTGCGCGCTGCGCTCATCGGCGTCGGCGCGGGTCCGGGTGGCACGCGCGGTTTCGGCCGAGTCGAGCGCATCGCTGCGCGCCTTTGCCGCGCGCGCGCGTTCGTCGCGGAGCGGCTGGGTATCGCCCAGCGCTTCGGTCTCGTGTGACAGGCTCGCCTGGTCGCGCAGCGCGCGGTCGTGCCGCGCTTTCGCCGCCGCCGCCGCCGCTTCGGCAACGCGGACGTCGGCCAACTCGGCGGCCTGCCGGCTCATCGCCTGCGCCAGCGCGACATCGGCGTCGCGCGCCGCGCGTTCGGCCTCGGCCAAGGTCGCGTCGAGCGCGGGGAGCCGCGCGGCCGCTTCGTCGGCGCGCGTCGCCAGCGCCTTCGTTTCCGCATCGAGCCGCGCCAGCGCCTCGGCAGCATCGACCGCCAGCGCGCCTTCACGAGTCCGGTCCTCGGCGATCCGCCCGACCTGCTCGGCGAGTTCGACGATGCGCCGCTCGGCGGCGGCGTGTTCGGCCCGCAGGCCGGCCAGCACATGAGCTGCCTCGGAAGATGCTTCCCGCGCCGCCAGCGCAGCGCCGCGCGCCTCGGCCAGCGCGCCTGTCGCGGCTTGTTGATACGCCGTCGCCGCGCGTTGCGCCTCGGCGGCCAGCACGACCTTTTCCTCGCACTCCGCGGCTTCCGCCTTCGCCGCATCCGCCGCCGCCGCCGCGTCGCGCCAGCGCGCGAAGATCATCCGGCCCTCGGCGATGCGGATCTTGTCGGACAGTTCGCGATAGCGCTCGGCCTGCCGCGCCTGGCGCCGCAGCGCGTTGGCGCGCGCTTCCTGGTCGGACATGATCTCGTCGAGCCGCACCAGATTGGCCTCGGTCGCGCGCAATTTCTGCTCGGCGTCCTTGCGGCGCACATGCAGCCCCGCGATCCCCGCCGCTTCCTCCAGCATCGCGCGCCGCTCGGCCGGCTTGGCGGCGATCACCGCGCCGATCCGCCCCTGGCTGACCAGTGCCGGCGAGTGCGCGCCGGTCGCGGCATCGGCGAACAGCAAAGCGACGTCCTTCGCCCGAACGTCACGCCCGTCGATGCGGTACGCGCTACCCGCGCCGCGCTCGATCCGTCGCACCACCTCGGTCTCGCCGCCATCGATCTCGGCGAGGATCGACACTTCGGCGAAGTCGCGTGCGGGCCGGCTGTCGGTCCCCGCGAAAATGACGTCGTCCATCCCCGCGCTGCGCATCGACTTCGGGCTGTTCTCGCCCATCGTCCAGCGCAACGCCTCGAGCAGGTTCGACTTGCCGCAGCCGTTGGGGCCGACCACGCCGGTCAGCCCCGTCTCGATCCGCAAATCGGCAGCGTCGACGAAGCTCTTGAACCCCGACAGTCGCAGGCGCTTGATCTGCATCTAGGCCCCCGGCGCCTTACGCGATCAGGCGCCGCGCGCCTTCAGCGCCGCCTCGAGGCCTTTCCAGTCTGCCACGTTGGGCACGATGTCGCCATTGAGGAAGAAGGTCGGGGTGCCGCCGACGCCCTTGTTCTTCGACGCGTCGTCCATGACCTTGACGATTTCGTCGAACGCGGCCTGGTCGTTGAGGCAGGCGCGCGCCTTGTCCTCCGGAATCCCGCGGCTCTTCACGAAATCGACATAGCCGAGATAATCGCCCCATGCCTTGGCGACATCGAGCGGCTTGGCGGTCTGCATCCTGGCGAACAGGGCCTGCCCCTCAGCCGATCCCATCTTTTCCTCGACCGGACCCTGGTTGATATACATCTGTTCGAGCAGCGCGAAAAACGGCGCCGGACCGCCGCACCGGCCGAGCAACGCCGGCGCGAAATCGGGCTGGCCGTGGACCAGGAATTCGCGGAATTCCCAACTTACCTTGCCGGTCGCGACGTAATTCTGTTCGAGCGGCTGCGTGCCTTCGCGGCCGAACAGTCCGCATACCGGGCAGGTCCGCGATCCGTATTCGACCAGCTTGATCGGCGCATTCGGATTGCCCATGCGATAGCCGCCCTCGGGCGTCTTGACGACGGTTTCGAGCCAGTTGGTCCCGGCTGGCGGCTTGACCGCGGCGACCGGCGCGGACGTGTTGCCGCCGCTGCCGCCGCTGCCGCAAGCGGTCACGAACAACAACGGCAGGACGGCGAAGGCGGCACGAAACTTCATCGGAGAACTCCATCACACGAAAGGGATCAGCTTATTTTTCCGGCAACGACCAGCGCGGCGAGGTCGTCGCCGACGATCGGCGGGCCGCGCGTCGCGGCGACCCCGGCGGCGAGCGCCGACAGCACCGCGCGCAATTCGGGATCGGCGATCGCGCGGAGGCCCGCACCGAGCGCGGCGGGCGGCTCGATCGCCTTGAGGCTGGGCGGCGCGACGCGCGACGGGCGAGCGGCGACATTACCCTGTTTGAGCGTCAGCCGCGCGACCGCGGCATAGCCGAAGAAGCGGTTGACCCGCTCGACGATCTCGGGCGCGATATGCTGCATCATCGGAGCATGCGCGCCCTTGACCGCGACGGTCAGCACGCCGTCGGCTTTCTTGCCCGGCGGGAAGCGGATCGATTCGGGTGACGACACGCCGGCATATTTGCCGCCGACGATCTCCGCCCAGCGCGTGACGATCCCCGACTGGACGAAGCCGTAGCGCCGGAACGCGGCCCCACCGACCGACGGCAGCAGATCGGCGACCGCGCGCGCCGGCCCGCCGCGCGGGCGCCCGGCGTCCCTGGCCTGCTTGGGCGGTTTGGAGGTCGCGCGCTTGCTCATCGCATCATCCATGCCATAGCCAGGGCGTGGCCGCCAAGCATTCTCCGTCGATCGCGCACGACCTGCTGAATTGGTACGACAAGCACCGCCGCGCGCTGCCGTGGCGCGCGATGCCGGACGAAACGCCCGACCCCTATCGCGTCTGGCTGTCCGAGGTCATGCTCCAGCAAACCACGGTCGCGACGGTAGCGCCACGCTTCCTCGCCTGGGTCGAACGCTGGCCCGATTTCGCGAGCTTGGCATCGGCAAGCGACGACGACGTCATGGCGGCATGGGCGGGCCTCGGCTATTACGCCCGCGCGCGCAACCTGGTCGCGTGCGCCAAGGTCGTGGTCGCCGATCATGGCGGGCATTTTCCCGCGACCGAAGCCGAACTGCGCGGGCTCCCCGGGATCGGCGACTATACCGCCGCCGCGATCGCCGCGATCGCGTTCGGCCAGCCCGCCACCGTCGTCGATGCCAACGTCGAGCGACTCGTCGCGCGCCTCTTTCGCGCTTCGGGCAAGGGTGCGGTGCGCGTCGCCGCCGAAGCAATGACGCCAACGGCGCGCGCCGGCGATTTTGCGCAAGCGATGATGGACTTAGGGTCGGCGATCTGTACCCCGCGCAAGCCGCGTTGCCTGCTCTGTCCGTTGCGCGAGGATTGCGCGGCGTTCGCGGCGGGCGATCAAGAGGTGTTTCCGGTCAAGCCCGCAAAGGCGCGAAAGCCGCAACGCTACGGCACGATCTTCTGGGCGCAGGCGGGCGAAGAGGTGCTGCTCGTCCGGCGCCCGCCCAAGGGACTGCTCGGCGGGATGCGCGCGCTGCCGACCGGGCCGTGGGGCAGCGAGCCGCCGGACATCGCCGATGCGCCGCTCGACGCTGACTGGACGATGCTGAACTCGACCGTTTCACACGGTTTTACCCATTTCGATTTGCAACTCGCGCTTGCGACTGCGCGCGTCGAGCGGCATGCAGCCGGGGACGATGCCATCTGGTGGCCGGTCGAGTCGCTCGCCGAAGCGGGGCTGCCGACCGTCTTTGCCAAAGCGGCGAAAGCGATAGGAGGGGCCTGATGCGCACATTTCTGACACCGATCCTGACCGGGACGGCATTCGCCGCCCTGCTCGCCGGCGGGGCGCTCGCGCAAGCAGTCGCGCCCGCGCCGCAACTCGCGCCCGCCACCGTCGCCAGCCCGCTGCCCGCGACGCAGGCGTTGTTCGATGGCTATGTTTCCGCCGGCAAGATGCCCGGGATCGTCGGCGCGTTCGGCGTGGGCGACTTGCCCACCGTCTTCGTCAAATCGGGCAAGGTCGCGCTCGACGCCAACGCCCAGCCGGCTGGACCCGACAGCCTGTGGCGCGTCTATTCGATGACCAAGCCGGTCACCGCGATGGCGGCGATGATCCTGATCCAGGACGGCAAGCTCAAGCTCGACGAACCGGTCAGCGACGTGCTCCCCGCGTTCAAGAACATGCGCGTGCAATTGAACGCGAACACGATCGAAAGCCGCCCCGCGGCGCGCCCGATCACGATCCGCAACCTCCTGACGCACACTGCGGGGCTGGGCTACAATATCATCACCACGGGGCCGTTGCTCGAACTGTACAACAGCAAGGGGATCAACCCGGCGCAGGTCAATGCCGGTCTCGAAGCCATCACGCGCAAGACCCGCGCGCCCGATTTGCAGGAATTCGCAAACCGCGTCGCCAGCGTGCCGCTGATCGCCGATCCGGGCACCAAATGGAGCTATTCGATCGGGCTCGACGTGATGGGCGCGGTGATCGAGAAGGCGTCGGGGATGAGCTTCGACGCGTTCGTCCAGAAACGCATTTTCGACCCGCTCAAGATGCGGTCGAGCTATTGGACCGTACCGCGCAGCGAGACCGGGCGGCTAGTCAGCGAATATGCCTTCGGCCCGACCGGCACTATGTCGCCGCTCGATCCGGCGGCAACGTCGGTCTATCTGTCGCCGCCAAGCTTTCCCTATGGCGGCGCGGGTCTCGTCATGTCGGCGGGCGATTACGATCGCTTCCTGCACATGCTGCAGAATTACGGTACGCTCGATGGCGTCCGGATCATGAAGACCGAAACCGCGAAGCTCGCCATGTCCGACTTGCTGCCGGCCGGCGTAACGTTCGGCGCGCTGCCCGGCGGGACGGGCGGCCAGATGGCGCCCAAAATGGGCTTCGGCGCGGGCGGATCGGTGATCCTCGAGGACAAGATCGCCTCGTTTGGCGCGGGCACTTATGGCTGGGGCGGTGCGGCAGGCACGATCGCCTGGGTCAACCCGGTCAAGCGGATCCGCGGCACCGTGATGGTCAATTACTTCCCGGGCGAGAAATGGCCTGTGCGTGGCGACGTGATGACCGCACTCCAGGCCGATCTGGCGCGTTACAAAAAGTGATCGCACCGGGGTTTACCGGCAGCCCGCTCGACCGCGCCGACCATCTGCGTCATGATCCGGAGGCGCTGGCCACGGTGACCGGCGACTGGCGCGCGCGGCTGCTCAAGCTCGACGGGTTCGACCCGGTAGTGTCCGACGACGGACTGCTTGAATGGACCAGCCTCGCCGATGCACCCGATAACGCAGAACTGATCTTCCTTGGGCTGATCGACGGCAAGCCGCATTTCGCCGCCTGCATTCCGGGCCTGCGCACTGGCCCCGGTCGCCCGCCGCACATATTCGGGTTGCTCGACCGTTTGCGCCCGGCCGAGGCGGGCACCTATGCCGCCGCACGCAGCGTGCTCGACTGGCACAGCCGCCACCAATTCTGCGCCAATTGCGGGCAACAGACCGCGATGTTTCGTGCCGGATGGGGCCGTAACTGCCCGCACTGCGGCACCGAGCACTTCCCGCGCACCGATCCGGTAGTGATCATGATCGCCGAGCATTCGGGCCGCGCGTTGGTCGGCCGCGGGCCGAACTGGCCGCCGGGCCGCTATTCGGCGCTGGCCGGGTTCATGGAACCGGGCGAATCGATCGAGGAAGCCGTCGCGCGGGAGATTTTCGAGGAAGCCGGCGTGCGCGTGAACAACGTCCGTTATGTCGCCAGCCAGCCGTGGCCGTTTCCCTCGCAGCTGATGATGGCCTGCGTTGCGGAAGCCGAGAACGACGTCATCACGATCGACCCCAGGGAATTGCAGGACGCGATCTGGATCAGCCGCGCCGACGTCAAGCGCGCGCTCGCGGGCGATCCCGACGCGCCGATGATCGCACCACCGCACTTCGCGATCGCGCACACGCTGCTGACCGCCTGGGCTGCCGAGGAATGACGCTGATCGCCGAACCGCAATTGTTCGTGTCGGACATCGCGGCGTCGTGCACCTTCTTCGCGCGGATCGGGTTCGCCACCGCGTTCGTCCATGGCGACCCGCCGTTCTACGCGCAGGTGGTGCGAGATGGAGCCCGGCTCAACTTGCGCCACGCCGACGGCCCGGTATTCGACATAGGCTTCCGCACACGCGAGGCCGATGCGCTGGCCGCGACGATCGCCGCCGCCGATGTCGCCCCACTCTATGCCGAGTTCGCGGCGGTAGGCGTCCAGTTCCACCGGAAGCTGCGCACCGAGAGCTGGGGTGCACAGAGCTTCATCCTCGCCGATCCCGATGGCAATTTGATCGCGTTCGCCGGCGGTTGATCGTGCTTGCAATGTAGGATTTCAACTGATCCATCCTGTCGGATGGAACGGTCTTCTGCCAACGAAGAACAGGGACGCGGTGTGGTCGCGATAACGGCGCGTCGCGGTCGCCTGGGCGGCGCACGCATGCCGCTCGGTCGGCGCGCAGGTGACGCATGGGTGGCGCGCGCCGGTCCCGGAGTGTCGCGTCGCAGTCGCCTCGCAGGCGCGTTTCAAGCCGGGCCGCGATTCAGCCTCAACTTCCTCAACATTCGCGCGTCAAGCGGCGGCGGTCACCGCGTCGCAGATGCGGTTCACCACCGCCTCGACCTGCGCCGCGTCCTCGCCCTCGGCCATCACCCGGATCACCGGCTCGGTACCCGAAGGGCGAATGACGAGCCGGCCCTTGCCCGCCAGTTCGCCTTCGGCATCGGCGATCACCGCCTTGACGCTGGCGTCATCGAGCGGCTTGCCGCCCTTGAAGCGGACGTTCTTGAGCAATTGCGGCAGCGGGTCGAAGCGGTGGAGCAACTCGCTCGCCGGAATGCCGGATCGGACCAGTTCGGCGAGGATCTGCAGCGCCGCTACCAGCCCATCCCCGGTGGTCGCATAATCCGACAGGATGATATGTCCCGATTGCTCGCCGCCGACATTGTAGCCCTGCCCGCGCATTGCTTCGAGCACGTAGCGATCGCCGACCGCGGTGCGGATCAGGTCGATGCCGTGCCCGGCCAGATGCCGCTCGAGCCCGAGGTTCGACATCACCGTCGCGACCAGCCCGTTATTCTTGAGCGTTCCCGCGCGCGCCCAGCCGGTCGCGATCACCGCCATCAACTGGTCGCCGTCGACCACGCGACCCTTCTCGTCGACCACGATCAGCCGGTCGGCATCGCCATCGAGCGCGATGCCGATATGCGCGCCCGACGCCACGACCGTCTCGCACAGCACTTGCGGCGCGGTCGACCCGACCTGGTCGTTGATGTTCTTGCCGTTCGGGCTGACCCCGATCGCGACGATTTCCGCGCCCAATTCCCACAGCGCGGAGGGCGCGACCTGATAGGCGGCGCCGTTGGCGCAATCGATCACGATCTTCAGCCCGTCGAGCCGCAAATCGTCGGGGAAGGTCGCCTTGGCGAAATGGATGTAGCGCCCCTGCGCGTCGTCGATCCGTCGCGCGCGGCCGATGTCGGGGCCTGGCGCGAGCGGCACGTCGCCGTCGATCAACGCCTCGATCGCCAGTTCATCGCGGTCGCTGAGCTTGAACCCGTCCGGCCCGAACAATTTGATCCCGTTGTCCGCATAAGGATTGTGGCTGGCGGAGATCATCACCCCCATGTCGGCGCGCATCGACCGGGTGAGCATGCCGATCGCCGGGGTCGGCAGCGGGCCGACCAGCGTCACGTCCATCCCCACGCTGGTGAAACCGGCCTGCAGCGCGGCCTCGATCATATAGCCCGACAGCCGGGTGTCCTTGCCGATCACGACGCGATGCTTGTGGTCGCCGCGGACGAAATGCGCGCCCGCCGCCATGCCGACCTTCATCGCCATCGCCGCGGTCATCACACCCGCATTGGTCAGCCCGCGAATGCCGTCGGTGCCGAAATATTTTCTTGCCATCGCGCCCTTTTCCGTCCGCTATCGTTCGAAGCTTGGCCGCCTGATAGCGCGGCAAACTGGGAAGGGCGAGCATGAGCCAGGCGTTTCGGATTTTGGCGTCGTTGGTGATCGGCCTGCTGCTCGGCATCGCGCTCGCCAAATGGGCGCCCGAGGCCGGCGCGGTCGCGTTGTTGTTCACCAAGCGGATCGGCGGAGCATGGCTGCACGGGCTGCAGATGGTGATCGTGCCGTTGGTCGTCGCGTTGCTGGTAATCGGCATCGCCGCCTCGGCGGAAGCCGCGCGCGCCGGCAAGATCGCGGCGCGCGCGCTGGGCGCGTTCGTCGTCATCCTGTGGGTCAACACCTTGCTGTCCGCCTTCCTGACCCCGCTCCTGCTGCGGCTGTTCCCGCTGCCCGCCGCCTGGGGCGACGCGTTGCGCGCGTCCTTGTCAAAAGCCGCTACCGCCGGGCAGGTGCCGAGCCTGGGCGATTTCTTCGACAAGATCGTGCCGACCAATATCGTCGATGCCGCCGCGACCGATTCGTTCCTGCCGCTGACGGTGTTCGCCTTGGTCTTCGCCTTCGCCATCACGCGGCTCCGGGCCGAGCGCCGCAAGACGCTGATCGATTTCTTCCAGGCGATCGCCGACGCGATGATCGTGGTGATCGGCTGGGTTCTGGTGCTGGCGCCGGTCGGGGTGTTCTGCCTGGCGTTCGGGCTGGGGATGGAGACGGGCGCCGCGGCGTTCGGCGCGTTGGCGCATTATATCGCAATCGTCTCGAGCCTCGGCCTCCTCGTCCTGCTGTCGGCCTATCCGCTCGCGGCAATCGGCGCGCGCGTCGGGGTCGGGCGCTTCGCCCGCGCGGTGCTGCCGAGCCAGGTCGTGGCGATCAGCACGTCGTCGTCGCTAGCGTCGCTCCCGGCGATGCTCCGATCGAGCGAGGCGGTCGGCGCGCCGGCCAGCGTCTCGGGCGTCGTCCTGCCGATCGCGGTCGCGGTATTCCGCGCGACCAGCCCGGCGATGAACCTGGCGGTCGCGCTCTACGTCGCGATGCTGACCGGCACGCATATCGGCCCGGGCCAGCTCGCCGCCGGGGTGGCGACCGCGGCGATCACCACGATGGGATCGGTGTCGCTGCCCGGCACGATCAGCTTCTTCGCCTCGGTCGCACCGGTCGCGGTGGCGATGGGGGTACCGCTGGAGGCGCTCGGGCTGCTCGTCGCGGTCGAGACCGTGCCCGATTTATTTCGCACCGTCGGCAACGTGACGATGGATGTCGCGGTCGCCGCCACCATATCGGCCCGCAGCGGCGGCGGTGCCGACGGCGAGACCGACCGCGCGCTCGAGGAGATTCCGGGATGAAGTATCGCACGCTCGGCAGCCACGATGGCGGCCTGAAGGTTTCGGCGATCGGTATCGGCTGCATGCCGATGATCCGCGACGGCAATATCAGCTATGGCGCGGCAACCGACGACGAATCGATCGCGACGATCCACGAAGCGATCGACCTTGGCGTGACCTTCTTCGACACTGCCGAGATGTATGGCCCGTTCTCGAACGAAGTACTGGTTGGCGAAGCGATCAAGGGAAAGCGCGACGGGCTGGTGATCGCGACCAAGTTCGCGATGCGCTGGAACGGCAACGACATGGCCGGGCTAGACGGCAGCCCGGAGAAT
The DNA here is from genome assembly GCF_028289855.1 of Sphingomonas bacterium. GTDB lineage: Bacteria > Pseudomonadota > Alphaproteobacteria > Sphingomonadales > Sphingomonadaceae > Sphingomonas. The sequence continues at coordinate 11,467 of NZ_JAQGKZ010000057.1, forward strand.
GCCCGGCGCGCATGCGAGGGATCGTTGAAGCGGCTCGGCATCGACACGATCGACTTGTTCTACCAGCACCGTGTCGATCCCAACGTGCCGATCGAGGAAACGATCGGCGGGATGGCCGAGCTGGTGAAGGAGGGGAAGGTCCGCCACATCGCGCTGTCCGAAGCCAGCGCCAACACGATCCGCTGCGCGGCGAAAGTCCACCCGATAACCGCGCTGCAGAGTGAATATTCGATCTGGGAGCGCGATGTGGAGGGCGAGATTCTCGATGCTTGCCGCGAGAACGGCATCGGCTTCGTGCCGTACAGCCCGCTTGGCCGCGGCTTCCTGGCGGGGACGATCCGCAGCCTCGACGATCTGCCCGCCGACGACTGGCGCCACAACGACCCGCGCTATCAGGCCGATACGCTGCCGCAGAACCTCAAGATCGTCGATGCGATCGGCGAGGTGGCAGGGCGGCACAATGCGTCGAACGCGCAGGTCGCGCTGGCTTGGCTGCTCGCGCAAGGCGATGACGTCGTGCCGATCCCGGGCGTGAAGCGGCGCGCGACAATGCGCGATTCGGCGAAGGCGGCCGACCACACGCTGACCGCCGAAGACCTCGCCACGATCGAGGCCGCCGCGCCCAATGGCGGCACCGCCGGCCCGCGCTATGCCGAGCGCGGGATGCGGATGGTCAAGCTATAGCCAGCGCCAGATGCCGGCGCCGAACCCGGCGAGCGGCTGATGCGCCCATGTCGCGCCGAGCCATAACGCGATGCCGCCGAGAATGGGGACGACCCCGGCGGGCGTGAACTTGACCCGCCCGGCCAGGATCGCGGCGAGCGGCCAATAGCTCGTCTTCGCTTCCCATGCCGGCCATGTTTCGGGCTGGAGCCGTTTCTTCTTCTTGTCCTGCAGGAATGCGCCGACCAGCGCGAGGACGACGATCGTCTTGGCCAGCACGATATTGGCAGGGGTCGGGAACACCAGGATGTGCGCGACGCCCCACAAGGCAAAGCCCCACATCATCGGGTGCCGCGTCACGCTGAACACCCCGCGCGGCTCGGGCGGCGGCGCGGCCCGGCCCGTCGGATTGGGCAAGGCCGGATTGCCGAGCAGCGACCCGACGAACAGCACGCTGGCGAAATAGGTCAACACCGTGCCGGTAATCCACAGCCCGTCGCCGACCGCCCAATACGGCGCCTCCGCCGGCACCGCATGAAAAGCGAAGGCGAGCCATCCCAACGTGGCAAACGCGACCAGCGAGTAGAGCCCGAGAAACGCTGCCTCGCCGACCGCTTTGACGATCGGCGCGCGCAACGGATGCGACAGGAGGAAATGCGTGCCGAGAAACGACAGCGCCGCGGCGATTTCCCAGCAAAGCGGACTCATGAGCGGCCTCCCCCGGTCGTGCCCGGGGGAGGCTAGCGGATCACTTGATCCCGTGCATCCACTTCTTGAGCGGCCAGGACAGGAGAAGCAGCAATACACCGAGCGCCATCGCCACCTCGGCGATCGTCGTGAACGTGCCGGTATAGGTGTCGAGGCTGACCTTGAGATTGGTCACTTGCCCGCCGACCGTTTCGACGCTGGCGAACTGCGCGACGACGCCGGCGACGTACTGCGCACAACTGATCGACAGGAACCACACGCCCATCATCAGCCCGACGATCCGCGCGATCGACAGCTTGGTGATCATGCTCAGGCCCACCGGCGAGATGCACAATTCCGCGACCGAATGGATCAAATACAGCCCGGCGAGCCACCAGATGCCGATCTTGAAGTCCGGTCCGACGAATTTCGTCCCCCACACCAGGAACAGGAAGCCCGCACCGACGCCGATCAGCGCGAGGCCGAACTTGATCGGAATGGTAGGCTCGAGCCCGCGCTTGGCGAGACTGACCCACAAAATGCTCATCAACGGCGCGAGCGCGACGATGAAGAAGGCATTGAAGAACTGCGTCTGCGGCGCCGAGATGCTGAACAGCCCGAACACGCTCAAGTCGGTGTTGCGGTCGGCAAACAGCGTCAGCGACGATCCGGCTTGCTCGAACAACGTCCAGAACACGACGTTGAACACGATCAGCACCATCGCCGCGAGCATCATCTGAAACTCGCGCTTGTCGCCGACCATGAACGACCAGATCAGGATGCCCGGGATCGAGATCAGGAATGTCCCGAACAGCAATTTGCCCATCAGCGACAGCGACATGATATAGCCGACAAAGCCCGATCCGGGTGCCGCCGGCGCCTGATTCATCAGGTTGGTGAACAGGAAATAGACTACCGGCACCGCGATCAGTGCGCCGATATAGATCGGGATCGCGCGATCCGGCCCGCTGCGCGCCGGCGGCTCGCCATAGCCGTTGAGCTTGCCGCCATCGAACTGGATCAGCGCATAGGACACCAGCATGCCTGCCGCCGCCAGTCCGAACCCGGCCCACCAGCCGAACGTGTCGGCCAGGATCGGACAGAAGATCTGCGACCCGAGCGAGCCGAGGTTGATGCCCATGTAGAAGATCGTGAACCCCGAATCGCGGCGTCGGTCGTCGGTCGCGTAGAGCGAACCGACCATCGTCGAGATGTTGGGCTTGAAGAAGCCGTTCCCGACCGACACCAGGCTGAGCGCGATCAGCATCAGCGTGACGAAGAATGGACTGCGGTCGCCGCCCGGCTCAAGCCCGCCCTTGGGCAATGACCGGACGACCTTGCCGTCGTCGCCGACCAGCGACACCGACTGGTCGCTATTACCCTGGATCTTGAGCCGCTTGCCGGCGTCGGTGATGTATTGGGTGTCGGCGCCGTTCGCGGTCACCACGGTGACCGGGTATTTCTGGTCGCCGATCATCGCATAGGGCTTGGCCGCCTCACCGCCGAAACACAGCGTGAAATAGCCAAGCGCCATGATGATCGCGCCGAACTTCACCGACCGCTTCGACCCGAGATATTGGTCGGCGAGATACCCGCCGATCAGTGGCGTCAGGTAAACCAGCGCGGTGAACCCGCCATAGAGACCCGTCGCCGCGCGATCGCCGAACACGAAATGCTTGGTGAGATACAGCGTGAGCAACGCGCGCATGCCGTAATAGCCGAACCGCTCCCACATTTCGGTGGTGAACAGCCGCGCAAGCTGTCTAGGGTGGCCGAACCACGTCGCCTCGGCGGCCGGATTGGTGTGCGTGATATCCGGTTCCGCGCGGTTGTCCGCGGTTGGGGTGTCCACCATGAATTCGCTCCCTGATCTCTTTTGTCACCGCCGTCGGATGCAGCGGTTCTGGATGGGCGCGAGACTAGCGGCAAAGCCCCGGGTGTAAATACGCGAGCGCGGCGCCTAGATGATCACGATGCTCAACGATCGCTCAACTCCGCTCTCGCTCCTCGCCACGCGCCGCTCCGGCAAGCCGCGCGACTTGATCGCGCCCGGACCCGATGCCGATCAACTCACGCAAATCCTTGGAATCGCGGCGCGGACGCCCGATCATGGGAAGCTCGCGCCGTGGCGGTTCGTCATAGTGCAAAGCGGCCAACGCGAAGCCCTCGCCCGCGTCATCACCGATGCCTATCGCGTCGAACGGCCGCAGGCGGCGCGGCTCGAGATCGAGGCACTCGAACAATTTGCGACCCAAGCGCCGACGCTCATCATCGTACTTTCGTCGCCAAAGCCCGAGAGTCATATTCCGATATGGGAACAGGAACTGTCGGCGGGCGCGGCGGGCATGAACCTGCTCCACGCCGCGCACGCCTTGGGATTTGCCGGCGGATGGCTGACCGGCTGGGCAGCCTATTCGGATAATGTGCGCGATGCATTCGGCGCAGCGCCAGAGCGAATTGCCGGGTTCATCTTCCTCGGCACCTCCGCCAAGCAATTGGAGGAAAGACCGCGCCCCGATCTCGGCAAGATTGTTTCAAACTGGTGCGCTTAATCGACTGGACGTGATCGTCAATTGCTGTATTAAAGCAGCATGGCACTTAGCAACGACGACAGCCCGGTCTATATCCGCCTTCGCGGTGGAATCGCAGCGGCGATCCTGCGCGGCGAATATCGCGCGGGCGACCAGCTCCCCTCGGTCCGCGCGCTCGCCGCCGAACACGGAGCCAACCCGCTGACCGTCGCGAAGGCGTATCAAAGCTTTCAGGACGACGGCTATGTCGAGGTCCGGCGCGGAGTCGGCATGTTCGTGCTACCGGGGGCTGCCGAGAAATTGCGGATCGCCGAGCGCGACCGCTTCGTCAACGATCAATGGCCGCGCATTGCCGAGCATATCGAATTGCTCGGACTCGACGCCACCGACCTGATCGAGCGCGAGCGCGCCTGATCGATCAGGCGGCGAACAAGTCGGCCGGTAATTCGTAAAGGCTCGCGGCGGGCGCCGTGGCGGCAGCGTGCAAACCCAACGCCTCCGGCACGATCTGCTCGACATAGAATGCGGCGACCGCGCGCTTCATGCGCAGGAAGTCGTCGTCGCCGTCCGCCGCGGCGCGACCCTGCCGCTCCATCAGCCAGCCGCATACCGCGACCGACAGCATCGTCAGAAACGGGTAGCTCGCCGCGAGCCGGTCGTCGGCATCGGCGGTGGAGAGGCGACGGCCGACGTCGGCGCACGCATCGACCAGCGCCTGGAGCGCTTCATCCTCGACCCCGGCGCGCATGTCAGCGATCAGCGTGGCGAACGCCGCGCCGTTGGACAGGCCGAGCTTGCGCCCGACCAGATCGGCCGCCTGGATGCCGTTGGTGCCTTCGTAGATTGGGGTGATCCGCGCATCGCGATAGAATTGCGCCGCGCCTGTTTCCTCGATGAAGCCCATCCCGCCATGAACCTGGACGCCGAGCGACGCGACTTCGTTGCCAAGGTCGGTGGCGTGCGCCTTGGCCAAAGGCGTCAGAATTTCGAGCCGGTCCTTGGCCGCTTCGTCGGTCGCGGCGCGGTCGACCATGCCCGACGCGCAATAGACCAATGCCCGCGCCGCCTGGGTCTGCGCCTTCATCCGCATCAGCATGCGTCGCACGTCGGGATGCTCGATGATCGCGACCGGCGCCCTGTCCGCCGACCCGGCGCGCGGGCCCTGGATTCGGTCGCGGGCGTAATCGACCGCCTTCTGCGTCGCGGCCTCCGCCACCTGCACCCCCTGCAGCCCGACATTGAGCCGAGCGTTATTCATCATCGTGAACATCGCGCGCATCCCGCCCATTTCGGGACCGATCAACTCGCCGATACAATCGCCATGATCGCCGAACGACAACACGCAGGTTGGGGACGCGTGGAGGCCCATCTTGTGCTCGATCGACACGACGCGGACATCGTTGAAGTCGCCCGGCTTGCCGTCGGCATCGAGCCGGTATTTGGGAACGAGAAACAGCGAGATGCCGCGCGTTCCCGCCGGCGCGTCCGGCGTGCGGGCGAGGACGAGGTGGACGATGTTGTCGGCCATGTCGTGGTCGCCGAATGAGATGAAGATCTTGGTGCCCGAAATCCGGTACGTCCCGTCGCCGACCGGTTCGGCGCGCGCGCGCAACGCGCCGACATCGCTGCCCGCCTGCGATTCGGTCAGGTTCATGGTGCCGGTCCACGCGCCGGTCGCGAGATGCGGCAAGTATGCCGCCTGCTGCTCGGGGGTGCCGTGATGGAGCAACGCCTCGATCGCGCCCACGGTCAGCGTCGGCGCCAGCGCGAAACTCATGTTCGCGGTCCCGAGCGTCTCGAGCACCGCGCTCGCGAGCACGAACGGCAGGCCCTGCCCGCCGAAGTCGGCCGGCGCGCCGATCGTTCCCCAACCGCCCTCGACATAGTCGTGATAAGCCTGGGCATAGCCGGCGGGCATCCTGACGCCGTCCTCGGTCCATGTCGGCCCGTCGGTGTCGCCCGCACGATTGAGCGGTGCCCATTCGCCCGCGGCGAACGCGCCCGCGCCTTCCAGCACGGCATCGACCAGGTCGGGAGTGGCGGCCTCGAACCGTTCGGTCGCGGCAAGCTCGTCGATGCGCGCGACATGATCGAGCACGAAACGCTGCTCGCGAACGGCGGGGGTGAAGGGCATCGGCTTCCTCTCTGACTCAGGGGCGCTATAGCCGCGAGGCATGGACGCGCCAAACACCCGAATCTTGCCGTACAACAAGCACAACATCGCGGAAGCCGCGGGATTGATCGCGGCGGGACTGTGCGTCGCGGTGCCGACCGAGACCGTCTACGGCCTTGCCGCCGACGCGACCGACGGCGCGGCGGTGGCGGGGGTCTATGCCGCCAAGGGCCGGCCGAGCTTCAACCCGCTGATTGTCCACGTGCTCGACATCGCCGCAGCGAAGAAGCTCGCGGCGTTCGACGCGCGCGCCGAGGCATTGGCGGCGGCATTCTGGCCGGGACCGCTGACACTGGTGCTGCCGCTCAAGCCGTCATCGGGGATCGCCTCACTTGTCACCGCGGGGCTCGAGACGATCGCGATCCGCGTTCCCGCGCACCGCGCGATGCGCGCTTTGCTCGAAGCGTGCGGCAAGCCGCTTGCCGCCCCGTCGGCCAATGCCAGCGGCACGATCAGCCCGACTCGCGTCGAACATGTCGCGCATAGCCTCGACGGGCGAATCGCACTCATCATCGACGACGGCCCGACCCGGCAGGGGATCGAATCGACCATCGTGCGCGAAGTGTTCGGGATGACCCGGATTCTGCGCCACGGCCCGATCACCGGCGCGCAGGTTCTGGCGGCGCTATCGACCGGCAAGCGGCGGGTCGATCGTTTCGACACCGGCGCCGACGCGCCCAGCGCGGTCGAGGCGCCGGGCCAGCTCGCCTCGCACTATGCCCCGCGCAAGCCGCTCCGGATCGACGCGCCACATCCGGCAGAGGACGAATGGATGATCGGATTCGGCCCGACCGCCGGTGATGATACGCTATCGGCATCGGGCGATTTGAGCGAAGCGGCGGCACGATTGTTCGACCTGCTGCACCGGGCGGACGCGAGCGACCTGCCGAAGATCGCGGTGGCCCCGGTGCCGAGCGACGGCATCGGCGAGGCGATCAACGACCGCTTGCGCCGCGCCGCGCACCCCGCCGAACCTTTACACTAGCGAAACCAAGCCTAGAATCGCCCCGTCAGCCGCTCCCGGCGATGGCTCGAGGACGCGGCGGCGAAGCGAAGGAGGGGCGTCATGACCAATACCCAACGCGGGCTCGCCGAATTTCTCGGCACGTTCTGGCTCGTTTTCGGCGGCTGCGGGGCCGCGGTACTTGCCGCCGGCGTGCCCAATGTCGGGATCGGCTATGCTGGCGTCGCCCTGGCGTTCGGGCTGACCGTGTTGACCATGGCCTATTCGATCGGCCACATTTCGGGCTGCCACCTCAATCCAGCCGTCACCGTCGGCCTGTGGGCGGGCGGCCGCTTTTCGGGCAAGGACATCCCGCTCTACGTCATCGCTCAGGTACTGGGCGCGATCGTCGCCGCCTTTCTGCTCAAGGAGATCGCGAGCGGGCTGCCCGGCTGGGACATCGCCAAAGGTCTTGCCGCCAACGGGTTCGCCGAACATTCGCCGCAAGGTTATTCGATGATCTCGGGCTTCCTGATCGAAGCGGTGCTGACCTTCTTCTTCCTGCTGGTGATCATGGGATCGACCGACACGCGCGCGCCCGACGGCTTCGCCCCGATCGCGATCGGCCTCGCGCTCACGCTGATCCACCTGATCTCGATCCCGGTGACCAACACCTCGGTCAACCCGGCACGATCGACCGGGCCGGCGATCGTGATGGGCGGTTGGGCGCTGTGGCAGCTCTGGCTGTTCTGGCTCGCGCCGCTGATCGGCGGCATGCTCGGTGGAATCGCCTACAAAGCGTTGGGCGCGGACGCGAAGGTGAAGCCGCCGATCGAAGGCGAAGCGATTTAAGGGCCAAAGTACCGCACCAGCCCGCTCCCCACCCGACCGCCCATAGAATAAACTGTTTGGGCGGTCGGGTGGGGAGCGGGCTGGTGCCGCGACAGACTTACGCGGTTTCGGACGCCGCCTTCGACCGCGCGGCGAAGCTCTTGCGCAGTTTCTGGAGCTTCGGAGGGATCACCGCGAGGCAATACGGGTTCCGCTGGCCTTCGCCGTCCCAATATTCCTGGTGATAATCCTCCGCCGGATACCATTCGGCCATCGGCTCAATCGTCGTGACGATTCGGTCCGGCCAGTTGGGCTGGTTGCGATCAATCGCTGCGCGCGCCTCCGCTTCCTGCGCCCCGTCGGCAGGAAAAATTGCCGAACGGTATTGCGTACCGACATCGTTGCCTTGGCGGTTGAGCGTCGTCGGATCGTGCGTCGCGAAGAAGATGTCGAGCAAATCGGCATAGGTCACCTGGCTCGAATCGAACCCGACCTTGATCGCCTCGGCATGGCCGGTCTGGCCGCCGCACACCTGTTTATAGGTTGGATTGGGAATCGAGCCGCCAATGTAACCGCTCTCGACGCTCTCGACCCCGATCACATCCTTGTACACCGCCTCGGTGCACCAGAAGCAGCCGCCGGCCAGGATCGCAGAGTCGGTCATGATGGGTCCTTTCGATTGGCCCCCAACATAGGTACGGGGCTGGCCGACAGAAAGAGGATGCGGGCATGAGTAAGGGTAATGTGCTGGTCACGGGCGGCGCGGGCTATATCGGCAGCCATGCGGTGCTGGCGCTGCTCGACGCGGGCTGGGGCGTGGTGGTGGTCGACAATCTAACCACCGGGTTCGACTGGGCAGTCGATCCACGCGCGACCTTGGTGCGCGCGAATATCGAGGACGACGACGCTGTGCGCGGCGCGATGCGCGACCATGCCGTGATCGCAGTGATGCATTTCGCCGGGTCGATCATCGTCCCCGAATCGGTCGAGAACCCGCTCAAATATTACCTCAACAACACCGTCGCGAGCCGCGCGCTGATCGAAAGCGCGGTGGCGTGCGGGGTCAAGCACGTCATCTTCAGCTCGACCGCCGCGACCTATGGCACGCCCGAGCGCGTGCCAGTCGCCGAGGACGATCCCAAGGTGCCGATCAACCCGTACGGCATGTCGAAGCTGATGACCGAGATCATGCTGAAGGATGTCTCGGCGGCGCACCCGATTAATTATTGCGCGCTGCGATACTTCAATGTCGCCGGCGCCGATCCGCAGGGCCGGTCGGGCCAATCGACCGCCGGTGCGACGCACTTGATCAAGGTCGCGGTCGAGGCGGCGACGGGCAAGCGCGCGTCGGTCGGTGTGTTCGGCACCGACTTCGCGACACCCGACGGCACGGGGGTGCGCGATTACATCCATGTCAGCGACTTGGCCGCCGCGCACGTCCACGCACTCGACCGGCTGATTGCGCAGCCGAGCGAGAACCTGACGATGAACGCCGGCTACGGGCATGGCTATTCGGTGCTCGAAGTGCTCGACGCGGTCGACCGAGTCACCAATTTGACGATCGAGCGCAAAATGGACGGGCGCCGCGCGGGCGACCCGGCCGAACTGGTGTCGGACAATCGTAAGATCCTCAGCACCCTGCCGTGGCGGCCGCAGCACGACGACCTCGACGCGATCGTGCGCGACGCGCTGGCGTGGGAGCGCAAGCTCGCCGAACGGCGAGGCTGAACCGTGACGCGTGCTCCTGCGAAAGCATGAGCCCAGAGCCAAAAACGGTCCGGCTGATAACC
>NZ_JAQGKZ010000078.1 GCF_028289855.1 Sphingomonas bacterium
TCCATCGCAGGGACCTTCGACTTGGCCTTCTGCGGGTCGCGGCCCTTGCGGACCAGCTGGTTGATCGTTGGCATGAAGCCCTTCACCTTTGTGTTACCAGAAAATCTGGCGGTTACTTTGCCGGGAGCCTTTGGAAAAAACGAAAAAGGGTCGTTGGGCGCCTCTCGGCACATCCCATGACCCGCGTCTTCCGGCAGCGTTCAGCTCTGCTCCGCACGGCAAAACTGCCTGTGGAGCGGGCGCGCCTATAAACGGGGAGTCGGATATGGTCAACCGGGGGAGCCGCATATCGGCTTTACGCGGCGCTAACCGGCGATGCCCTATTACACCGTGATGCCACTATCGTCTGCCCCCTTCCCGCCAACCGGCTTTGCCGCCGCGCGCGACGCGTTGAGGCGGACGTGGTTGACGCTGGCAATCGTCGCGCTGGTGCCGGCATCGGCGGCGGCGCGCATCGTGCCGAACTTTCTGACGATCGGACCGACCCCGTCGCTATCCGACAACGCGCCCAACCTGTGGAGCATCGTCCAGGCGCTGCCATGGCTCGGCAGCCTGCCGCTGGCGGGGCTGGCAATGGCAATGGCGATCGGTGCGGCGGCGTGGCTCGCGGCGTATTTTTCGGCCTGCCCACCGCGTAACGACGCGCAGTTGCCTGCGGCGTTACTGATCGCGCTCGCCCTCCCCGGCCTGCTCCCGTATATGCAAACGCACGATTTCCTGCTCGCTGTCGCCCTGAGCTGCGCGCTGGCGATCCGGCGGCGTAGCGCCGTGATCGCGGCGCTCGTTTCCATCGGTTATCTACTGGCGGTCGTTGGTGCTGCGCCGTTCGGCGCGATGGCGATAATCGCCGCCACCGTACTGGTCGCGCGCGCGTTCCTCACCTCGCCAGCCAATGACAACGGCTTACCGCTTAATCCTTACATCCCCTATCCGGCCTGAGCCCGGCGCCTGTTAGGGTCGCGCGAATCGGGAATCGCGACGAAGGGGTCATTACATGTTCAACAAGCGCGACGACGCACCGGCGTCATCGACCTTTCAGCCCGCCAGCAACGGCAAGCGCGCCGCGCCGGGCGGCTTTTCGGTGATCGGTCCCGACGTCGTGGTGACCGGCAACGTGCACGCCACCGCCGACCTGCACGTCGAGGGGCGAGTCGAAGGCGATCTCGATTGCGGCAATCTGGTGCTCGGCGGCGAAGCATCGGTTCAGGGCATGGTGCGCGCCGAAAGTGCGCGGATCGCCGGGGCGATCGAGGGATCGGTCGCGATCCGCCAGCTCGTCGTCGAAGCGAGCGCGCGCATCTCCGGTGACGTCGACTACGAATCGATTTCGATCGAGAATGGCGCGCAGATCGACGGCCGATTGCGCCACACGTCCAACCTGAAGGCCGCGCCGGTCAGCGTTGCGCAACCGGCGCTTGGCGCGCCCAAGGAATTCAAGATGTTCGACGCGCCGAGCGAGACCGAAGAAGCCGCCTAGGCCGGTCAAATCGTCACATTCGCCATCGCCGCGTCGTACGCGGTGGCGGCGTTGATCGTGTCGATGAAGAACCCGATCCACATCGCGAACAGCAGCCCGCACGATACGATATAGATCATCGCGCGCAACGGTACGCGCTTGACGACCACGTGAACGACGCTGTGCGCGACGCGCGATGCGACGAACAGCCAGGCGAGCGCGATCTGCACCGGGTGCGCCTGATGCGTGATCATTAGCAACGGTACCAGCGCGAAATACAGGACCGGTATCTCGAACAGGTTGCGCAAATTGTTCGCCGGCATCTCGACCGGCGCGAAGTAGCGCATCGCCGCCTCCCCGCTCGCCAGATTGGCCGCGGTCGGCGGACTGCTCCGGATATGGCGCATGCGCTGGAGGAACAGGACGAACCAGATCGTGACGATCAGCGCTACCAGCGCAAAGGTCGGCCACAGGATCGCGAACGGCTGCATGGAAATTCTCCCCGATTCATGCGCTAAGGCTGCACGATCAGACGGAGGAATGCCATGGCAGAATGGACGTTACCGATGGCGGGCGGCTGCCGCTGCGGCAAGGTGCGGTTCGAAATTACGAAGCCGCCGTTGATCACGATATTGTGCCATTGCACCGGGTGCCAGCGGATGACCGGCAGCGCGTTTTCGACAACGGTCATCGTGCCGGTCGACGGCTTCGCGGTGACGCAGGGCGAAACGGCGATCGGCGGGATGCACGGCGACCAGGGGCGCCATCAGCATTGCGACTGGTGCAAGAGCTGGATGTTCACCGAAGTCCCGCCCGCGATGGGCGTGGTCAACGTCCGCGCGACGATGCTCGACGATCCGTCATGGTTCGTGCCGTTCGCTGAGACCTATACCAGCGAGGCGCTGCCTTGGGCGCTCGCCGGCTCTCCGCACCCGTACGAGAAATTCCCGCCGATGGAGGATTTCCAGACGCTGACGACAGAGTTCGCCGCGCGCTAGGTCACCACGGATCGATCGGAAGGTCGAGCCGCCGCCGCCAGCCGAGCGTGAGCAGCCCGCCCGCCGCCATCATCGCGCCGCCGATGACCAGCACCCGATTGCCCGCGTCGCCCAGCCACAGCGGGACGATCACCGCCAGCCCGATCGTCACGACGACTTGCGGAATGACCGTGGAAAACCCGAACACGCGCATGACGTGCGCGCCGCGCCCTTCGGGTGCGGCGGCGCTCGCGATCGCATAGGGGACGGTCGATATGCTCGCCCATCCCACCCCGATCATCGGAAAGGCGACGGCCAGCCCGGCCGGTCCGGTCACCAGCCCGACCGTCGCGATCCCGGCCCCGCCGATAAGCAGCGCGATGCCGTGCACCAGCCCGTTTCCCCAGCGTGCGACCGCGCCGGGCACGACGAACGACAGGCTCGCGCCGAGCAATGCGTAAAACGCGAAACACGCGCTGATCAGGATCAGGCCGCTCCGGTACGTCATAGTCTCTGGCGCAGCATGCAGTACGAACCGCGTGATCACCGGCACGGCGTAGATCCACAGGCAGAACATGCCGCTCCAGCTGAGGAACTGGATCGCGAACAGCGGCGCGAGGATCTGTCGTGGTGTGTGCTGCGTGGTCATCCGCTCAGGGCATACACGGTTTGAGCACCACCTTCTCGCGCGGCGCGCCCGCGACGGTGTAGATCCGCTCGGCAGGGAATTTCACGCGTAGCCCGGTCTTGGGCAGGTCGAAATCGTACACCCCGCCCTTCAGGCCCGCCATCCGCCCACCGCACACCGGCTTGCCCAGCGCCAGGAAGCCGACCGCTATCCCCTCGCCCATGCTGCCGGTCCAGCGGCCCGCGCGCACGCTGACCGGGCCGGGGTGGTATTTACCGGGCCGTGGCAGGACATATTCGACCCATTGCCGCTTGATGCCCGTCTCGCGCTCTTCCGACGGCAATTGGTGCATTTGGTAGGGCATCGGTTTGGTGATGAACCAACTCATGACTGCGCGGGCTACGCTGCTTGTTCCGCCACTAGGCACGTCGGTCAGGTCGAGCACTACCGGCTGGCTCGGAGGAATTTTGGCCATAATCGCGTCGAACGTCGCAATCGTTGTGTTTTCACCGAGTGAATTGCCGAAGCGGATTATCGTTTTCCCATCATTCGACCGCTTAAGGACAAAATCGGCACGGTCGTGTTGATTATCGTAGAGATTGTCGAGTGTAAGGGTTCGCTCGCCGCCCGGCCCGGCAAACGTCAGCACGCGCGCCCGGTCGCGCCTCCCCGTTGCGATCACGCGCGCGGCGAAGGGCGCGCGCTCGCCGACCGGCTGTAGGCCCAGCCGCGACCAGAACGCCGCGACCGCCGCGTCGATCGGCCGGCCGTCGGCCTTCACCAGCCGCTCACCGACGCGCACGCCCGCTTTCGCCGCGATGCTGCCGTCCTTGACGGCATCGACGACGTACGCATCTCCGCGCTTCACGATCCAGATATCGGCGTAGCTGGGCACGATCCCCCAATCGTCCTTGAACGAGCTGCCCGTCAGTGCATGGTGATCGGCCAGCGCCGCGATCATGTCCTCGGCATAATGGAGCAGCGAATCGCGGTCGCGCACCGCGTCGCGTTCGGCGTCGAGTTGCGGGGATGACGGCACCACCCCGCCGGGCAGGTCGTCGAGATAAGCGTAATTGTCGCGGATCAATCCGGCGAGCGACTTGGCATCCGACGCATAGTCATCCGCGCCAAACTTGTCCGCTGGAGCGGCACCAATCAGCAGGGTGACCGGTACGAGCGCTAGATATCTGAGCACGATGGCCCCCTCCGACCCAAACTAGATATGCAGCGCTCGTCCGTACGCCGCGAGGACGCTTTCGTGCATCGCTTCGCTGATCGTCGGGTGCGGGAAGACCGTCTCCATCAGCTCGGCCTCGGTGGTCTCCAGCGTCTTGCCGACGGCATAACCCTGGATCATCTCGGTCACTTCGGCGCCGACCATGTGCGCGCCGAGCAACTCGCCGGTCTTCGCGTCGAACACCGTCTTCACGAACCCTTCGGCCTCGCCCAGCGCGATCGCCTTGCCATTGCCGATGAACGGGAAGGTGCCGACCTTGAGGTCGTAGCCCGCTTCCTTCGCCTTGGCCTCGGTCAGCCCAATGCTGGCGATCTGCGGGTGGCAATAGGTGCAGCCCGGGATGTTGAGCGGGTCCATCGCGTGCGGATGCTTGCCCGCGATCGCCTCGGCCGCGATGACGCCCTCGTGGCTCGCCTTGTGCGCCAGCCAGGGCGGCGCGGTGATGTCGCCGATCGCGTAGAGTCCCTCGACATTAGTCCTGCAGTCGGGCCCGGTCTTGAGGAACCCGCGGTCCATCGCGACGCCCAGCGCCTCCAGCCCGATATTCTCGGTGTTGGGCACGATCCCGATCGCGACGATGACGTGACTGAACTCGGACGTGGCGGCCTTGCCGTCCTTGTCCTTGATCGTCGCCTTGACCCCCGATGCGCCGACCTCGAGCTTGTCGACCCCGGCCTTGGTCATGATCGTCATGCCCTGTTTCTTGAGCGCCTTTTCGAGGAAGGCGGAGACATCGGCATCCTCGACCGGCACGATCCGGTCGAGCATTTCGACCACGGTCACCTCGGCGCCCATGTCCTTGTAGAAGCTGGCGAATTCGATCCCGATCGCGCCCGAACCGATGACCAGCAGCTTGGTCGGCATCTCAGGCGGCACCATCGCGTGGCGATACGTCCACACGCGCTTGCCGTCGGCGGGCGTACCCGGCAGGTCGCGCGCCCGCGCGCCGGTCGCGACGATGATGTTCTTGGCGGTCAGGACCTCCTTGCCCTTGTCGCCGGTCACCTCGATCTTGCCGCCGCCGAGCAGCTTGCCGCTGCCCATGTGCACCGCGATCTTGTTCTTCTTCATCAGGTGCGTGACGCCCTGGTTGAGCTGCTTCGCCACCCCGCGCGAGCGCTTCACTACGGCGTCGAGGTCGGCCGAGATCTTCTCCGCGACCAGCCCGTAATCCTTCGCGTGTTGCATGTAATGATAAATCTCCGCCGAGCGCAGCAGCGCCTTGGTCGGGATACACCCCCAGTTGAGGCAAATCCCACCGAGCAATTCGCGCTCGACGATCGCGGTCTTCAGCCCCAGCTGCGCCGCGCGGATCGCCGCGACATAGCCGCCGGGCCCGGAACCGAGAACGATGAGGTCGTAGGTGTCAGGCATTGAACTTCCTCGTGATAACTTCACTCAGGACCGCGCCGTAGATCGGTGCCGAGATCAATGAGATATAGGCAAAAGCCAGACCAAGCCGGTCGTCGGGACCCATCGAGTAAAACAAGTACTAGATAACTGCACCGCCAACGGCGCAGACCGACAAACCAATCCCCATGTTTTTGGCGCGCCCTCCGCCCCACCAGCGGATGGCAAAACCAGCGATCAAACCGAAAAGCAGAAAACCGGTAAGGCTTACGATAGCACCTACAATCATGATCATCACCACGCCGATGATCAGCATAGCGGCCATCTCCCAGATGGTCTCTTCCGGCCTAAAATTGAATCCATCGACAAGCCCGAACCATGCCGTGGCAATTACCGTCATGATCGGAAGACAAACCCACCATGTCACCGCCATCGCCTGCGTAACATCGTCGAAACGCGATGTGCCGCTAGCCGCCTTGAGAGATGGAGAAATCACTAGCCGTCAACCCCCACGAACACGAAGCGGCCCTTCGCTGCCCGGCTTGTCTTCTCGCCATGCCTGTCACGGCCCCATGCCTCGGTCTCTACGGTCATCGAGGTCCGACCCTGTTGCGCCACCTCCGCCCAAACTGACAGTTCGTCGCCGACCGCAACCGGCGCGGTGAATTCGAACCCATCCGCCGCGACCACCGGCGCGCGCTTGCCGGTCCGCCGCGACGCCAAACTCCCGCCCGCCAGCGCCATCTGGCCGAACAGCCAGCCGACGAACGCGGTGCCGTACGGGTTGGCATCGGCCGCCATCACCGTCACGCGGATGTCGGGCGCGCGGTCGGGGGGAGCGTCAGCCATCGTCGCCGTGCCGCGCGCGCAATTTGTCGGCGCGCCACGAATCCCAGAACGGCTTGAACCCCAACCCGACGACGAAAGCGATCGATACCCAACCGATCGGCCAGATCGTCCCGGCGCCTTGCGGATAACTCCACGCCGCGCCCCACGCGACGAACCACGTCACCGCCGCGCTGGCGAGCATGTAGCAGAATTCGGCGACGGTGTGCCCCGACATGGCGTTACGCCAGCATCCCCAGCGGGTTTTCGACCAACGCCTTGAACGCCTGCATCAGCTCGGCGCCATCGGCCCCATCGATCGCGCGGTGATCGAAGCTGCCGGTCGCCGACATGATCGTCGCGACGGCCAGCGCATCGTCGATCACGTACGGCCGCTTCTCGCCCGCGCCGATCGCCATGATCATGCCCTGCGGCGGGTTGATCACCGCTTCGAATTGCTTGATCCCGAACATGCCCATGTTCGACAGGCTGGCGGTGCCGCCCTGATATTCATGCGGAGCGAGCTTGTTGTCGCGCGCGCGGGCCGCGAGGTCCTTCATCTCGGTCGAGATCGCCGCGACGCCCTTGGTGTTCGCGCCGACGATGATCGGCGTGATCAGCCCCGACGGGGTCGATACCGCGACCGAAATGTCGGCGCGGCTGAAGCTGATCAGCTGGTCGGGGGTGAACATGACGTTGCACTTGGGCACCTGGATCAGGCTGACCGCCAGCGCCTTGATGATGAGGTCGTTGACCGACAGCTTCACGCCGCGCCCCTCGAGGCTCTTGTTGAGATCGCCGCGCAGCTTGAGCAAAGCGTCGAGCCGGATATCGACCGTCAGGTAGATGTGCGGAACGGTCTGCTTCGATTCGGTCAGGCGGCGCGCGATCGTCTTGCGGACGTTGGAAAGCTTGGCAGCCTCGTGCGGGATGTCGGGCACGGTCGCCGGTTTGGCCGCAGCCGCGGGCGCTTCCGCCGCCGACACGCTCCCGGCTTGCGAGGGCGCCGCGCCGGGCTTCGCGCCTTCGACATCGGCCTTGACGATCCGGCCGTTGGGGCCGGAGCCGCTCAGCGCCGAAATCTCGATGCCCCTCTCGGCGGCGATCCGCCTCGCGAGCGGGCTCGCCTTCACGCGATCGCCCGATGCGGCGGGAGTCGGCGCCGGGGATGGCGAGGGCGCAGGAGCAGCAGCCTTAGGTTCTTCCTTCGGCGCTTCTGCCTTGGGCGCTTCGTTCTTGGGCGCTGGCGCGGCTTTCGCGGTGGAAGCATCCTCGCCCTCGCCCGCCAGGATCGCGATCACCGCGCCGACCTTCACGTTATCGGTGCCCTCGGGAACAACGATCTCGGCGATCACGCCTTCGTCGACCGCCTCGAATTCCATCGTCGCCTTGTCGGTCTCGATCTCGGCCATCAGGTCGCCCGACTTCACCGTATCGCCTGCCTTGACCAGCCACTTGGCCAGCGTGCCTTCCTCCAACGTCGGCGACAACGCGGGCATCTTGATCTCGATGGGCATTCTTCGTCCTCTCAGGCGCCCGTCCCGGGGAGGCGGACCGTCGCCAACGCTTTCGCCCCGCCCACCGTTCGGGTCAAGACCGGGCGCTTGCGCGGGCGGCTGTTCCGCGCCACGTATTGTTTTGAAGAACGGTACCGGCCCGCTCCCCCCACCCGACCGCCCATAGAATATTCGTGGTTGGGCTGTCGGGCGGGGGAGCGGGCGGGTACCGCCGCCGCGTCAGCGGCCAAAAAGGGGCCGCGACCATGCGCATCTACCTGGTGGTGATCGACGATACGCCCGAGGCCGGGGTCGCGCTGCGTTTTGCCGCGCGGCGGGCGGTCAAGACCGGCGGCGGGGTTGAGATCCTCGCGCTGCTGCCGCCGCAGGAATTCATCGCGTTCGGTGGCGTCCAGGCGACGATCGAGGAGGAAGCACGGCTCCATGCCGAAGCATTGGTCGCGGGCGCGGCGGGGACGTTGCTCGAGGAATCGGGATTGAAGCCGTCGATCACCGTGCGCGAAGGCGACGGGCCGAAGATCATCCTCGACATGATCGCAGCCAATCCGGACATCGCCGCTTTGGTGCTCGGTGCGGCGGCGAGCGGCGCCCCCGGTCCGCTGGTCGCGCACTTCGCCGGTGCCGATTCGGGCAAACTGACCGTGCCGATCATGATCGTGCCGGGGAGTCTGGACCGCGAGGCGATCGACCGGTTGAGCTAGGGGAACGACATGAAGCGCTTATTGCAGACGCCTATCGTCCTGCTCCTCGCCGCCGCGCCGGCAAGTGAGGCACCCTCGCCCGCCGCGATGAAGGCGACGGTCACCGCGCTCGTCGGTTTCGGCACGCGGCATTCGCTGTCCGATCCGACCGATCCCAAGCGCGGGATCGGCGCGGCGCGCGCCTGGGCGAAGGCGCGGTTCGAGGCGATCGGCGCGACGTGCGGCGGGTGCATCACTACCGAGACGATCGCGCGCACCTTCACCGGTCCGCGCGCGCCGAACGGCGTCGAGATCGTTGACGTGCTCGGCATCCAGAAGGGCAGCGATCCCAACCGTGTTGTGATCGTCGGCGGGCACATCGATTCGATCGTCGGCGACGTGATGGACTCGAAGGCCGACGCGCCGGGCGCCAATGACGACGCCTCGGGCGTCGCGGTGGTGCTGGAGGCGGCGCGGCTGCTGTCACGCCACAAGTTCAAGGCGACGATCGTCTATGCCGTCTTCTCGGGCGAGGAGCAGGGATTGTGGGGCGGCAAATTGCTCGCCGACACCGCCAAGGAACGCGGCTGGCAAGTCAGCGCGATGCTCAACAACGACATCGTCGGCAATTCGGTCGGCAAGGACGGCGTGATCGCCAACCGCACCGTCCGCGTTTTTTCCGAGGGCATCCGCAATGTCGAGGATCTCAAGGGCGACCTCGCGCGCCGCGCCAATGGCGGCGAGGATGACGGCCCCAGCCGCGCGCTCGCCAAGACGATCGACGGGGTGGCGGCGGGAATCCCCGGCGGGCTCGACGCGTTCATCGTGCGACGGCCCGACCGCTTCGGGCGCGGCGGCGACCATTTGCCGTTCCTCGAACTCGGCTATCCCGCGGTGCGCTTCACCGTCGCCGCCGAGCGCTGGGACGGCCAGCACCAGTACGTCCGCACCGAAAAGGGCGTCGCGTACGGCGACACGATCGACAAGATGGACTTCGTCTATCTGTCGAAAGTCGCCGCGATCAACATCGCGACGATCCGCCGGCTAGCGGGCGCCCCCGCCGCGCCCGAGGGCGTGACGGTCGCCGGCGCGCTGTCGCGCGACACGACGGTGGCGTGGCAAGCGGTGCCCGGCGCGGTCAAATACCGAGTCCACTGGCGCCGCGCCGATACGCAGACCTGGAGCATGAGCCGCAACGTCCCCGGCGCGACCGAGCTCGTTCTCAAGAATGTGCCGATCGACGACAATTTCGTCGGCGTCTCCGCGGTCGCGGCGGACGGGTCGGAGAGCCTCGTGACCTTCGCCGGACCGGCGCCGCGAAAATAGCAAACCGCCCGCCCCCGCTTGCGCGGAGACGGGCGGCTTTCCCCCTTCAAGGGTTAAGGCTCAGCTGCCGAGGATCGGCCGCGGCGCGCAGCTGCAGCGCGGCCGCCACTTGCGGACCGGCTTGCGCCAAACCTTCTTGGCGACATAGCGGCGCTCATAGATATATTCGGTCGTCGTCGTCGTGGTGGTCGTCACCGCGCCCGGCATGGTGACCGTCACGGTCGAACCTGGCGTGACATAATAGGTCTCGCCATACGCAATACGCGGCGGCGGGCCCATCGGCGGCGGACCACCGGCATAACCACCCCCGGAGTATCCCCCGCCGGTCGTGTACGTGTAGGTCTGTGTGCTGCTCGAACCATTATAGCCCGGGCCACCATAACCTGGCGCCGGATAGGGCGCGCCATAGCCCGGTCCAGGACCCTGCGGCGCCGGATAGCCGGCGGGCGGATAGCCGCGGCCGTCGCTGAACCCGGCATCGTCCTCATCATAGGCCGAGCCGCCCTGATAGCGGTCCCAATCGACGTTGCCGATCGAGTCATAGACTTGGCCGTATTGGTCGATCAGCACCGCGTCGTTATAATAACGCGACCAGTAATAGCCCGAGGGCGGCGCGCCCAGGCCGAACATCTGCCAATCGTTGATGATGTAATTGGGCGAGACCCAATAGCTTGGCAGCCGCTTGCCGCGCTTGACGCGGACATACGAGTTCCAGCCGCCCGGCGCCTGGACGCCAGCCCACCAGAAACCGCCGATCCGGCCGCCCCAGCGGCTGCGGCCGTTCCATTGCCCGCGATTGCCGCCGTTCCACTGGCCACCGCCTTGCCATTGACCGCCACCGTTCCAGCCACCCGGATTGGGCCGGGGCATCGGCTGCGGATTGGGGCGCGGCGCGCCCTGCCAGCTGCCGCGATTGGGGCGCGGCATCGGCATCGGTTTGGGCATCGGCATCGGCTGCCCTTGCGGCGGCATCGGCATTGGCATCGGCATCGGAGGCTTGCCGCGCGGCCCGATTCGCTGCGCGTCTGCGGCGGTTCCGCCAAAGGCCATCGTCGCCACAACCGCAGCAATCATAAGGGTTCGCATGGTTAACACTCCCTGTTCCGCACCGCCGACGTTAACCAACGCCGCTCGACCGTTCATGGATCGTGTTACCAAAAGCCGCGGTTTTCCGCCAGTTTCGCGGGCGTTCGAATCGCGTCCCGTTCTGGATCAGGAATCAGGCGTTAACCCTGTCGCTTAACATCCGTGCGATCGCCTCCACGCCGGCGGCGTCTTCGGCATCGAAGCGCGCCGGCGTCGGGCTGTCGAGATCGATCACCGCGATCACTCGGCCGCCTGCGAGGATCGGTACGACGAGTTCGGACCGGCTGGCCGCATCGCATGCGATATGGCCGGGAAACGCGTAGACATCCTCGACCAGTTGAGTCGCGCTGGTCGCAGCGGCGGTGCCGCACACACCCTTGCCGATCGGGATGCGGATGCACGCCGCCTTGCCCATGAACGGCCCGAGCACGAGCTCGTCACCGATGGTGCGGTAGAAGCCCGCCCAATTCAGATCGGGAAGGTATTCCCACAGGATCGCGGCCGTATTGGCCATGTTAGCGACCGCATCGGGCTCGCCCGCGGTGATCGCGTCGATCGCCGAGAGCACATCGCTGTAGAGGTCGGGCTTGGAATCCGAAGCGACTTCAAAGGCGTACATTCTCTTCCTTCCGTCACCCTGAACTCGTTTCAGGGTCCACCGCGCAGCAAGCGATGACATCATTTGCGGCGCGATGGATGCTGAAACAAGTTCAGCATGACGGAAACAGCTACTCGAACCTCACTTTTCCCCGCCCCGCCTTCACCGTGCTGCGCCCCTTCTTTTCGTCGACCCGCCGCGCCTTCGCCGCCTTGCTCGGCCTGGTCGGCCGGCGTTTCTTCGGCACGATCGTCGCCTCGCGGATCAGGTCGAACAGGCGTTCGCGCACCTCCTGCCGGTTGAGCATCTGCGACCGCGCGCCCTCGCTGCGCAGCACCAGCACCCCGTCGTTGGTCATCCGCGACCCCGCGAGCGACGCCAGCCGGTTCTTCACGGCCTCGGGCAGATTGGGCGAGCTGGCCACGTCGAACCGTAGGATCACCGCGCTGTCGGTGGTGTTGACGTGCTGACCGCCGGCGCCGCCCGACCGCGTGAAGCTTTCGTCGAGCTCGTCGCTGTCGATGCCGATCGATCGGGTGACGGGGATCATCGGCATGTCCGATCGGCCCGATTATGCCTGCTGCTCCAGCGCGTCGCCGAACCCGGCTTTCGCGAACCGCTCGGGCAATGGCGCCTTGGCTTCGATCGGCTCCTTGCCCGCGCGCGGGATGGTCAGCTCAGCGGCGTGGAGCAGCATGCCGATCGGGTCGGCCTTGCCGTATACCGGGTCGCCGACCACCGCGACGCCCAATCCTTCGAGCGCATGGACGCGGATCTGGTGCGTGCGCCCGGTTTCGGGCCGGAACTCGACCAACGTCCGCCCGTCTTGCTGACGCAGAGCTTTCCACCCGGTGCGCGCCGACTTGCCCTCTGGCGAGCCGGTCATGCGCCACCCCGTTTCCCGCGTGGAAACCTTGGCGAGCGGAAGGTCGATCATCCCCTCCCCTTCGACCAACCCCTCAAGCACAGCGATGTACCGCTTCTGCACGAGATGCTGTTCGAACGCTTGCTGGAACCTGGCGTGCGCCTTCGGGTTGCGCGACAGCAACAGGCAGCCCGACGTATCCTGATCGAGCCGGTGAACCGCCACCGGCCAGCGCTTGAACCCGAAGGTCAGGCTGTCGAGATGGTTTTCCAGGCTAAGCGCGCCGCTGCGCGGGCGATCGACCGGCAAGCCCGCGGGCTTGTCGATGACGAGCGCCTCGCCGTCGAGAAAAAGAACTCGGTCCAAAAGCATAGGCATCGCCTTGCCAGTACGAAGCCATCGACGCTAGCCTCCAGAAGCTGAGATAGGACCCGAACTATGCGCTGGCTTGTCGGACTGATGGTCTTTTGCTTTCTCACCGTCGGCGCCTTGGCTGCCGGACCCAAGTTTCCCGACGATTATACGCGTCGCGATGCGGCATATGAGAAAGCAATCACCGGGAATGGCGACGAACCTGTGCTCAATCACTTGCCATACAAGAGCGAGCCCGAGCCAGCGGCGCTTAATACCAAACCCGAACTTTGGGGCGTCGATCGACGTAGCAAGCCGCGCCTGTGCCAACTCCTGCCCGAACCTAAAAAGGCCCTCATCGGTCTGCTTGCATACGTGAATGCCCAAAAGCTTGACGACGGGCGAAAGTTGTTTGCCTATTCGTGCTACCGCCGCATAAACGACCAAATCGACCTCTTTTGTTCAGCGGACGGCCATCCAGGATGGTGCCGGAAGCCCGAGGATCGAGCGAAATCGTCAGCACCGTCCAGATACAGCGAGCATGCGACAGGCTACACGCTTGATTTTACGACCTGCAAAACCGTCGGACTCAAGAATACGCCTTCCGACTGCGGCGAATTGACTGAAGATTTCGCCGGCACATCCGCGGGACAAGTGTTGGCAACTGTGGCTGGCCAGTACGGGTTCGAATTGTCGTTCCCTTGCGCGGAATTTGGCATCACTATCGACGGCAAGCAGAAGTGCAAAAAGACGCGCCAAGGCGTCACCTATGAGCCGTGGCATTGGCGCTGGGTTGGAGCGAACGGGTCAGCCAAAACCACAGAAGATTTGCCAGCAGGCGCAGTTGATGCGCGCAAGATTTTCGCGCGGGCGCGCAAGTGCTTTGCCGCAGTGCCGGGGATAGATCCCGTACCGTTAGGCGCGTCCGAGACAGATTTGTCGTTTGAGTGTCCGCCCCCCTACGACCGATAGCGCGCTTGCGCCACGCCGCATCCATATGCCAGTGACTCTGCCGGTTTTCGTGGTGGAGCGTGTCGATGCGGGTTCGGTGGTTGGCGTGGTTGTTGATGATGGCGCCAGCCGCCGCGACCGCGCTCACCCCCGTCACGCTGTGCCCCGGCCAAACTGTCGAGCCGATGCCCGACGGGCGCATGCTCGGCCACCTGCCCTACCCCGAGGCCAACCCCGCCGATCTGGTCACGATCCCCGGCGATTTCGGTGTCGGGCGCCCGTGCGTGATGCACCGCGACGCCGCCGCGGCGATGGCGCAGTTGCTAGCCGCCGCCGACCTGGTGCCCGCGGTCAAGGGCAAGCTGCGCGGCGTGTCGTGCTTTCGCACCGTCGAGCGCCAGCGCCAGATTTTCTGCAGCCAGATCGGCCCCAGGAAACGCTGCGCCAACGCCGCAGAGCGCGCCAAAAGCTCCGGGCCTCCGGGCTATAGCGAGCATGCTACCGGCTACGCGCTCGATTTCGGCATCCGCCCGCTCACGCAGCGCTGCGGCGACGTCAGCGATTGCATCGCGCGAACCCCGCCCGGTCAATGGCTACTTCAGCATGCCGCAGAATTCGGCTTCGAACTGTCGTTTCCGCCAGGCAATGCCCAGGGTGTAACGTGGGAACCATGGCACTGGCGCTGGGTCGGCATCAGCGTGACCGCGCCCGGCGCCGCGACCGCGCGCGCGCTGTTCGCCACCGCGCGCACGCGCTTTCCCGGGTTCCCGCGCATCGACGACCTGGCGATCCCGCCGATCTGGCGCGCCGTCATCGCACCGGCGCCGAACCCCAGTCCGGGACCGATCTGGCCCAAATAACGTGCCACGCGCACGCCGAGAGGCGCGTGTTGCAAAGGCTCAAATTGGTCGTTAGAGGCCACCGCTCCCGAGGGGCCGAAGCGCCTTTTCGGGGGTGGAGCGGGGCTGTAGCTCAGATGGGAGAGCGCTGCAATCGCACTGCAGAGGTCAGGGGTTCGATTCCCCTCAGCTCCACCAAACCTCGCGGTGAGATCGCCATCCGTAAACCAAGCCGCTCGTCCGGCCACATCAACGATATTTATTGTGCGCTGCAACATAATCGCCGATAGTCCGTTGGGCCGGCGATGGAGAAGCACACATGACGTCACCTACCAATCCGTTCGGCCGGCTGACGGCGGTCGCGTTCGATACCTGGCGGCTGTCGCTCCAGGTCACCGAGACGATGGTCGCATCGCAAGCCGTGATCGGGGCGCGCATGAGGATGCTGGGCGCCGGGATGGGCGACTCGCGTAAAATCCCGTTCGCGGAGTTCGGCCGGCTGATCCCGGAGAAGACGAGCGCGTTCGGTAAGGCCAACGCCGGCGCGTCGCGCGCGTTGGCGGGGAAGCATGCGGTGACCGACCTGAAAGCCGCGCTGATCGACGACGGCATGACGATGCTGGACTGGTGGGAACGATCGCTCAGCGTCGCCAGCGCGTGGTGGCTTCCGATCCACGCTCAGGCGACCGCCAACGCCCGGCGCTTGTCGGCCTAACCGACCTCAGGCCGCTGGCGACCGGCTTATTCGGCCGGCGCCAGCTTGTCCTGCGTCTTCGTGTCGAAATCGCTCGCGTCGTGGCGTTCGTGGAGCTGGCTCGCGGGGTCGCCCATCGCGCGGTTGACCATGCGGCCGCGCTTGACCGCGGGGCGCTCGCCGATCCGGTCGGTCCAGCGGATGACGTTCGTGTAATCCTGGACCGACAGGAATTCGCCGGCTTCGTACACCAGCCCCTTCACCAGCGCGCCGTACCACGGCCATGTCGCCATATCGGCGATCGAATAGTCCGCCCCGCCGAGATACTCGCTCTCGCCCAACCGGCGGTCGAGCACGTCCAACTGCCGCTTCACTTCCATCGCATAGCGGTCGATCGCATATTCGATCTTCAACGGGGCATAAGCGTAGAAATGCCCGAACCCGCCACCCAGGAACGGCGCGCTGCCCATCTGCCACATCAGCCACGACAGCACCTCGGCGCGTTTGGCCGGATCGGTCGGCAGGAATGCGCCGAATTTCTCGGCGAGATGAATCAGGATCGCGCCCGATTCGAACACGCGGATCGGCGCGGCGGGGTCGCTATGATCGACCAAGGCAGGGATTTTGGAATTGGGATTGGCGGCAACGAACCCGCTGCCGAACTGGTCGCCGTCGCGGATGTTGATCAGCCAGGCATCGTATTCCGCACCGGCGTGCCCCGCCGCGAGCAACTCCTCGAGCATAACCGTCACCTTCACCCCGTTCGGCGTGCCGAGCGAGTAAAGCTGCAGCGGGTGCTTGCCGACGGGCAATTCCTTGTCGTGCGTCGCGCCGGCGATAGGGCGATTAATGTTGGCAAACTGGCCGCCATTGTCCTTGTTCCACGTCCACACCTTGGGCGGCACATAGTCGGTCGGGTCGGTCATGGATGGCTCCTTCGCTGGATGCGGCGAAGATAGGAGCGCGATGTGCGTTCGATAAGGGCGGAACGATTCGGACGCGTTTCGAATTGGACTTTCATGCCGTCATCGATCTCCGCAGCCATCGGCCTGACCGAGCATCGCGACTTGCGCGGCGGTTGCCCATGCTGGACCGCCGACGATGACACCACGCTCACATCGGATCCGCTGCCCGCCGGTGCGGTCGATGTCGCGATCATCGGTGCGGGCGCGGTCGGCGCGATGCTCGCCGACCGGCTCACCGCCCAAGGCCGTAGTGTCGTCTTGCTCGACCGCCGGCCGCCCGCGCATGGCAGCACCGCCGCCTCGACCGCTTTGGTGATGTGGGCGGCGGATGTGCCGCTGACGCACCTGGCGAAGGAGATTGGCGAGGCTGAGGCAGCGCGGCGCTGGCGACGGGTGTATCGGGCGATGCGCGACCTGGCCGAGCATATCGACACGACCGGCGTGGACTGCTCGCGGATCGACCGGCCCGAACTGTATCTGGCGGGTAACCTGCTCGATGATGCAGCACTGCTTGCCGAGGGCGAAATGCGGGCCAGACACGGCCTGCCGTCGGTCTTTCTTGACGCGTCCACGGTCGCCGACCGCTTTGGCATCGCGCCGCGTGGGGCATTGCTATCGGACGGATGCTACGAGGTCGATCCGGTCCGGCTGACGCTTGGCCTGCTTCACCGCGCGCGGAGTCACGGTGCAGCCATCCATTTCCCGTGCGATGCGGTCGGGATCGAAGGGAATACGCTGATCATCGACAGCGGTGCTCGAGTGCGGGCCGGCGAAATCATCCTCGCCACAGGCTACGAACGCGCCGCGTGGTTCGTGCCGCCCGCCTTCACCGTCGGGTCGAGCTACGCGATCGCCACCGCGCCCGGCACCGCGCCGTTGTGGCGCGAGGGTGCGATGATCTGGGAAGCGTCGACGCCCTATCTCTACACCCGCGCTACCGCCGATGGCCGAGTCATCGCCGGCGGCGAGGACGAGGATTTCGCCGACGCGCGCCGCCGCGACGCGCTGATCGCCGAAAAGAGCGGGACGATCGCCGGCAAGCTGGCGGCGATGATCGCCGTGCCCGACGTCGCGATCGACTGCGCGTGGAGCGCGGCGTTCGGCGGATCGCCCGACGGCCTCCCAGCGATCGGCCGCGCGGCGAACCACGGTCATTTGTGGCTGGCCGGCGCATTCGGCGGCAACGGCGTATCGTTTGCCGCGCTGGCGGCGGACTTGATCGCGGGCGAACTGGCGGGAGAACCCGACGCCGATGCGGCGTGTTTCGACCCGTATCGGTTCGGCTAATCCACCGGCAACGCGAGCTGATCGGCCTCGTCCAGCGGCGCCATCGACGCGAGCGTCACCCCGATCAGCCGAATCCCCGCGCGGAGCGGAAACAGCGTCGCGATCAGCCGCTCGGACACCGCGATCAAATCGGCGTGGCTTGCCACGGCGACACCCAGCGTCTTGCTGCGCGTGACGATGCGGAAGTCGGCGTAGCGCGCCTTGACCACCACGGTCTTGCCGCTGGTCCGCGTGCGCTCGCACCAGTCCCACACTTGGTCGGCCATCCGCCGCACCGCCGCCAGAACCTCATCCGGCGTGACAAGATCCTGCTCGAATGTGGTCTCAGAACCAGAAGATTTTCGCGGGCGGTCGGGCGTAACTTCGCGGTCATCCTCGCCGCGCGCGATCTTGTGATACCAGTCGCCGGCCTTGCCGAAATGCGCGCGGAGGAACGCCGGGTCGCGCGCGCGCAGGTCGGCGCCGGTCGCGATGCCGAGCCGGTTGAGCTTCTCCGCGGTCTTGGGCCCGATGCCGTGGAACCGCCCGACCTCCAGCCCCGCCACGAAGTCCGCGCCCTGCCCCGGCGGAATGACGAACTGACCGTTGGGCTTGTTCCGGTCGGACGCCAGCTTGGCGAGGAACTTGTTGTACGAAATCCCGGCCGACGCGGTCAGCCGAGTCACATCGAGAATCCGCTCGCGGATTTCGCTAGCGGTCGCGGTAGCCGAGGGCAGCCCCTTCAGGTTGTTGGTCACGTCGAGATACGCCTCGTCGAGCGACAGCGGTTCGACCAGCGGGGTGTAATCGTGGAAAATCTCGCGGATCTGGCGCGAAACGAAGCGGTAGACGTCGAAACGATGCGGCACGAACACCAGGTCGGGACAGCGCCGCAGCGCCACCACCGACGGCATCGCCGATCGCACGCCGAACACGCGCGCCTCGTAGCTCGCCGCCGCCACAACCCCGCGTCCGGTCGCCGAGCCGACCGCCACGGGCCGCCCGCGCAGCGCCGGATCGTCGCGTTGCTCGACCGAGGCGAAGAACGCATCCATATCGACGTGGATGATCTTGCGGGTCACGCGGCTGGCATGCCGCGGCGGCCGCGGCTTGGCAACGGCTGCTACGGATCAGTGACTTCGCTCGTGGATTGGTGCATGGAGCGGTCGCTGGGCCGAGCGGGCCGGCGCGTAGAAGGGCTTGATATGTACGGTAAAAAACTGGGGCAGGCACTGAGCACGGTCGCTGCGCTGGCGATGCTGAGCGCCTGCGGCGAAGGCGGCGGGAGCACGACGGCGTCGGGCACCGGTGGCGGCACCGGTACCGGCGGCGGTACGACCACCGCGGGATGCACCCTGCGCGAGCGCCAGGACTGGGCCTTCGCGCAGCTCAAGGAATGGTATCTGTTCCCCGACACGCTCCCGGCCAGCCTCGACCCAAGTCCCTACACCACCGTCGGCGACTATATCGACGCGCTGACAGCGACCGCGCGGGCACAGCACAAGGACCGCTATTTCACGTACCTGACCTCGATCGCGGGCGAGGACGCGTTCTACGCCTCCGGATCGAGCGCCGGGTTCGGCGTACGGCTGTCGTACGACACGGCCGGCAAGCGGCTGTTCGTCGCCGAAAGCTTCGAGGGCGCGCCCGCGCTCGCCGCCGGAATCGACCGCGGCACCGAAATCGTCGCGATCGGTACGACGACGGCAAACCTCCAGACCGTCGCCTCGATCTTCACCGCGTCCGGCGCGCAAGGCGTCAGCGACGCGCTCGGGCCATCGACAGCGGGCACCAGCCGCGTGCTCAAGGTCGTCACCGGCGGCGTGACCAGCACCGTCACCGTGACCAAGACCGATTACTCGCTGACCCCGGTGTCGAGCCGTTACGGCGCCAAGATCATCACCGAAGGCGGGCAGAAATACGGGTACGTCAACCTGCGCACGTTCATCACCACCGCCGACCCGGCGCTGCGCGATGCTTTCGCCCAGTTCAAGGCGGCCGGCGTCACCAATGTCATCGTCGATCTGCGTTACAATGGCGGCGGGCTGGTCTCGATCGCCGATCTGTTCGGCGACCTGATGGGGGCCAACCGCAACGCCAGCGATGCGTTCGAATATCTCACCTTCCGCCCCGAAAAGACGGCGAACAATTCGAGCCACAATTTCACCGTCCAGCCGCAATCGATCGCGCCGATCAAGATCGCGTTCATCGGCACCGGCGGAACCGCATCGGCCAGCGAGATCCTGATCAACGGCTTCGTTCCCTATCTCCACGCCAATGCCGCGCTGATCGGCACCAACACCTATGGCAAGCCGGTCGGCCAGATCGCGCTCGACAAGACGGCGTGCGACGACCGGCTGCGCGTGATCGCGTTCGCGGTGCAGAACGCCGCGCGGCAGGGCGCCTATTATGACGGCCTCGCCAATTTCGTCGAGGCGAGCTGCCAGGCGGGCGACGACATCGCCTATCCGCTGGGCGATCCGCGCGAAGCCTCGACTCGCTCGGCGCTCGATTTCCTCGAGGGCAAGGCCTGCACGAAGATCACCGCCAATGCCGGGCTCGGCAAGCAGGCGGTCGTGGAGCAGCCGCGCGAATTGCTCGTGCCGCTGGGTGCGAGCACCGCGCAACGCGAGACGCCGGGGTTGTTCTAGAGGAGCCGATACGCCTCAATCGTCACCCCGGCCTTGTGCCGGGGTCCGCATTACGGCGAACGCATCGATAGAACCTCGATCGCTATGCCTCTGGCTTGGCGGGCCCCGGCACAAGGCCGGGGTGACGATTGAGCTTGGGGTGGCGCAACGCCCGCGGCCCGCGCATATCGTCCGGCGATGCCCGACACCCCGCAACCCGCCATCCCTGCCGCGACGCTCGTGCTGATCCGCGACCGCGCGGGCGCCACGCCCGACCTCCTCATGGTCGAGCGCGCCAAGGCGATGGTGTTCGCCGGCGGTGCCCTCGTGTTCCCAGGCGGGCGGATCGATCCCGGCGACGATGCGCTGGCAGCGAGGCTCAGCCCCGACGCCGACGACGGCGCGGCGCGCATCGCCGCGATCCGCGAGACGATCGAGGAAGCCGGCGTCCCCGTCGGCCTCGCCCCCGCCCCGGGCGCGGAAGCGCTCGCCGCAATCCGCGCCGGATTGCATGCCGGTGAGCGTTTCGGCGCGTTGCTCGACGCGCACGGCCTTGCGGTCGATCTTGATGCGCTGACCTATTTCGCGCGCTGGCTGCCCGCGCATGCGCATATGCGGATTTTCGACACGCGGTTCTACCTCGCGCGCTGGCCGGACGGCGCGGCCGAGCCGGTGGTCGACGATACCGAGAATGTCCGCTTGCTCTGGGCGAGCGCTGCCGAGGTGCTCGACGAGTGCGCCGCGGGCCGTGCGCACGTGATCTTCCCGACCCGCCGCAACCTCGAACGGCTCGCACAATATGCCGACTACGCCCACGCCGTCGCCGACGCGTTGGCGCACCCGCCGCGCACGATCACGCCGTGGAGTGAGGAGCGTGACGGTGTCCCACACCTCTGCATCCCCGACGGTCTCGGCTATCCCGTGACGAGCGAAAGACTGACCGGGGCGATGCGGGGATGAGACGCCGCCGGCGCCGTTCGCGGCGCACCGCGATCATCGCGGCCATGGTGCTGGCCGCCATGGCCGTACTCGCGGTGCTGCATTTCCGCGGGCGGCCGCAAGACTTGCCGTGGACCAGACTCGATCTCGCCGAGCCCGTCGGACTATTCACCGGCAGCAAGCTTGCCGCGCTAGGCCAGGATTATCCGCAATGCCGCGCACTCCTCGCCCGTGCGGGTGTGACCTATGCCAGGCTTGAGCCGATCGCGAAGGGGCAATGCGGCTATGCCGACGCGGTGCGGCTCGACCCCGGCGGGTCGCGCACGATCGGCTTCGATCCGGCCAGACCCGGCATGGCGTGCCCGGTCGCCGCGGCGCTGGCGATGTGGGAATGGAACGTCGTCCAACCCGCCGCCTTGCGCCGGTTCGGGTCGCGCGTCGTCACGTTCGAACATTTCGGCACGTACAATTGCCGCTACATCGCCGGCAGCGCGACGTTGAGCGAGCATGCCCACGCGCGCGCCATCGACATCGGTGGTTTCGTGCTGGCGAACGGCAAACGCATCACCGTCGCGCGCGACTGGACCGGTAACGATCCGGAGGCCGCATTCCTCCGCGACGTCCGCGACGGCGCATGCCGATTGTTTTCGACCACGCTGTCGCCCGACTATAACGCCGCGCACCGCGACCACCTGCATCTCGACGAAGCGGCGCGCGGCGGATGGTCGGTGTGCCGCTAGGACTGCTCGCGCGCGGCCTTGCGGAACAGCAGCGCCGACCCGGCGAAGATCATTGCGAAGAACAGGTGGATGGCGACATAGTCGATCGCCCCCGGCGGGTCGGTTCGCCCGCTGGTGACGACGAACATGCCGATCAGCAGCATCACGACCGCCGCCGCGGCCATCCCCCGCGCCATGCCCGCCGCGCGGAATCCCGCGCCCATCGCACCGCCGATCGCAGTCATGATCACGCAGCCGTAGAGCAGGTTGAGCGGATTACCCTCGTTGCCGATGATTCCCACCGCGCCGTTGATCCAGACGAGCAGGAATATCGCCGCGAGCGCCAGCACGACACCGCCGCGATAGGCCCAGTTTCGCGTCAGCCTGAGCGCGAGCTCGAGCACCACACAGCTGCCGCCGATCATCACTGCCGCGAACACGAAGTCGGTAGCCGTCCACCTAACCTCGCGCGTGAATTGCATCGCGACGAACGGCAGCAGGATCAGCCCGGCCGCGACCGACCAGATCAGCGGAGTCCATCGATTGCCCGGCCGTCCGCCGGTTTCCGCATGTGTCGTCATTGCCTTGTCCCCATCGATAATCGATGCTGATGGCTAGCGTGGCCGCGCGGGGATCGGCATGAGCAAGGCGTGAGGAATCGCTGAATAATGACGCCGGGCAGTTTTCGCTTCGATCGCTTCGTGCTCGATCCGCGCGACCGGCTGCTCGCGCGCGACGGCGTGGCCGTCGAGCTCAACGCGCGGTATCTCGACGCGCTGACGCTGTTGGCCCGGGAGGCCGGCAAGCTGGTGTCGAAGGAACGCTTTCACGACGAGGTGTGGCGCGGCGTGCCGGTCACCGACGAAGCGCTGACGCAATGCATCAAAACGTTGCGGCGCCAGCTCGGCGACGATGCCGCGCGCCCGCGCTTCATCGAAACGGTGCCCAAGCATGGCTATCGCTTCATCGCCCCTGTGGCGGTGGCGGATGAAGTCGCGCCCGTCGTTGCAGCGGCCTCGTCGTGGCGCGACCTCTTCCTGCTGACCGGCGCAGGGACGATCGGCGCGGGAATCGCCGGCGTAGTCGGCGGGCTGTTCTACGGCTTCGCGGGCGCCGCCCAGCCGCTCCAGCCGGGGATGGGCGCGGCGTCGGTACTGCTCGTCTTGTGGTGCCTGACCATTTTGATGGCGCTGATCGGCGGCGCGGGCGTGGCGTTCGGGATTGCGGCGGCGGGCCGCATGTCGCGCGATCCGTGGCGCTGGAGCGCAGCGGGTGGCGCGGCGGGCGGCTTGGTGGTTGGCGGGGTCGTCAAATTGCTCGGGCTCGACGCGTTCAACCTGCTGCTCGGCCGTTCGCCGGGGGATATTACCGGCGGGATCGAGGGCGCCCTGCTCGGCGGCGCGGTCGGGTTGGGCGGATGGCTGGCGAGCCGTCGCAGCGGGTCACGGCGGCAAAGCATCGCCATCGCCAGCGGTGTCGGCGGGATTGCCGGCGCGCTGATCCCGCCGATCGGCGGGCGGCTGATGGGCGGCAGTCTCGATCTGCTCGCACGCAGCCTGCCCGGCTCGCGACTACGGCTCGATCATATCGGCCGCTGGTTCGGCGAGGCCGGGTTCGGCCCGATCGCGCAGAGCGTCACGGGTGCGCTGGAAGGCGCGCTGTTCGCCGGCTGCATCGTCGGCGCGATGATGGTCGCGCGGCGCGACCTTGACGCATCGCCGCTGCCTCGTTGAGCGGATGACGCAACCGTCCAATCCCTGACGGCGCACGACGCGTACATGACGAGTCATGATTCGCAGAGCTATCCTCGCGATCTCGTTCGTCATCGCGCTGGCCTTTCTCTGGCCGCACGCGGCGAAGGCCAACCAATATCCGTTGTGCACGCATCCGAACTACCTCGCCTATATCGACGAGCGGCTCGCTCCGCAGACGTGCGAAATCATCCATAGCGCGCCGATCGTCTGGCGCGGCGGGCGCAGCACGATTCGCGCCATCCGGCTGACCAGCGCCGCGCCGTTGACCAACATTCGCCAGCTCAGCGCCGACATCGATGCCGCCGCCGCCGGGATGGGCCGCGCGATGGATCGGCTGGGCGGGAGCCTGACGCTGCCGCCAATCACCGTCCTGTTCACCGACTACGTCTCGCCCGGGACGCCGCGCGACAATACGTTCCGCAAGGGCGCGTACGAAGCCGCGGCGGTCGATGTCCTCGATAACGACTGCCCCGTCGGCTATTACAAGAATGCCGACGCGACCTCGTCCGCGTACTTCACCTTCATTCTGACGCACGAAGTGTTCCACTGCGCGCAGTATCAGAACTGGCCGCGGATGCTCGATCAGCAATGGCTGACCGAGGCGACCGCCGAATATTTCGCCTATCTGGCGCAGCCCGATTACGGCCCGGGCTTCATCGCCGATTTCGACAGCAGCACGCAATCGACCCCACTCAGCAGGATGGCGTACGAAGCGGTGCCGTTCTGGCTGTGGATGAGCGCGACGGACGGGCCGCCCGCGGTGCGCGATATTATCCCGCGCGTGACCGCCGATATGTCCGCGACGATCACCGCCGACCGGCTGATCGACTTCGCCGAGGCGTATTTCGACAGCACGATCAAAATGCCCGACGGCACCACCCCGATGCCGTCGTCGCCGCGGATCGGCGGCACGCACGTCGTCAGCGGCAGCGAGCATATCCCGGCACCGAACTTCACGCCGTATACGCTCAACGAGCGGGTCATCGAATTTCCCGCCCATAAGCGCTTCGTACTCACCTACTCGCCATTGGCGTCCGATCAGCGGATGGTGTGGCGCAAGGATTCGGGCGGTGCCTGGGGTCCGCCGCTGACCGAAGTCGTCACCTGCGACGGCGCGCAGCGCTTTCGCATGCTCTATACCAGCACCAGCACCGCCAAGTTCAGCGACATCGACATCCGCGCCGAAAATGGCGGCGGCGCGGGCGTATGCACCTGTCCGCTCGGCACATGGTCGGAAACGCCGGAGTCGGTGAAGCACTATTTCGAGCAAACGGGGTTCGAAGCCTATGCCCCGAGCCAAATCGAATATATCGGCGGCGGTCGCACGCTCCGGCTCAACCCCGACCATACCGGCTCATTGAGCTATGACAGCGTCGAGACGATCGTGCGGACCAGCGACCCGCGGATATGGCTGCGTCAGGTCAAGACCGGGGGCACGCATTTCACCTGGAAGGTCGTCGGCAACATGCTGCTGACCGTCTATACCGGTGGCGGCAACAACCTCATCACGCTGCAGAACGAACAGCACGCCCCCAACGGCGTTCTCAACGAAACCCGCCGCGGGCCGCCGCAATCGATCGGCCATGTCTTCTTCTGCGACGCGAGCGGTCTCCACCTCCGCCAGCCACCGCGCCCGGCGCTTCCGGCCGGCTTCCCCGCAACCACGTTCACCACCGACATGGACTTCGCCCGCGGCGGTTGAACCGCGCGGCGCGCGTCAGTTCGACAGCGCCGCCCCGGTATCGACCTTTTCGACCCACGCCGGGAAGAAGCTCGGCTGGCGGTTCGACCAGCCGGACGCCGTCGCCGCCGCCTCGCTGATCGACTGGAGCAATTTGCGGCGCAGTTCGGGATGGAGATGCGGCAACGCCGCGCCCGCGCAGAACGCGCCGGGCAGCCACGGCCGGACCTCGGCGCCGATCAACCGCTCGTACAGGAAGCGATAGGCCGAGAAGCTGGTCAGCCGCCCCTGCCCCAGGTCGAACGCGGTCACGGTCACCAAGGGCGCGATGAACATCTCGATCGCGTCGAGCCCGCTATCGTCGGGGACCATCTGGCGGATTTCCTCGAGCCGGTCGTAGATGCGGGCCTGCGCGCGAATGCTGGCGGCCTCGACCGCGTCGCGCGACCAGCGCAGCATCGCGTCCTCGCGCTCCAGGCCTACGTCGAGGCTGCGCCGGATGTACCGCTGCGTCGACGAGGCGAACCCCGCGAATTCCTTTATCTCGGCCAACGTCATCGCGCCGTCCGCCGGTCTCTTGCTGGCACCCATAACACCACCCCACCCGCTACAAATCACGAGGAGGATGATGCGCCGATATGGTTAACGGAAAGCTTAACGCATCAGTCGCCCCGCGTTCAGGAAAGAATCACGGATCGCGCTGCGGCGCAACATGGATTGCGACAAAGCGAGTCAGGCGTGCCGATCGCTCAACGAGTGAGGGATTTTGGCAACGCTTTTTGGGCGCGCGTCAGGGGTGCGTGATCGACACCAGCGTCCCGGGCGCCCGGTCGGTGATCGTCACCGTCCCGCCCAATTGCTTGGCCAGCGCATCGACAATCCCGGTGCCCAGACCCGGCTTGCTGCCGTCGCCGACGGGAATGCCAACGCCGTCATCGCCGACCATCAGGCTCCAACTGCTGCCATGCGAAGCATATTCGACGGTAATCGCCCCCGCCTGATTGCGCCCCGGGAACGCATGTTTGAGCGCGTTGATCACCAGTTCGGTGACGATCAGCCCCAGGCTGACCGAAATATCGGCGCTGACCACGCTTTCGTCGACGGTCGCGGCCAGCGTCAGGCGATCGTGATTCGAGATCATCGACGCGCCGATGCTGCGGCACAGATCGGTGAAGTATAGGCGAAGCTCGACCTCTCCGAGTTTCGACGCGGCCAGTTGCTTCTGCAACGCGGCGATCGACATCACGCGGTGATGCGCGTCGCGCAAATGACCGCGGGTTTCCTCCGACTGCACGCGCCGCGCGCTTTGCATCAGCACGCTGGCGATGATCTGGAGGCTGTTGGCGACACGGTGCTGGAGTTCCTGAAGCAGCACCTGCTTTTCACGGACCAGATCGTCCTTCAGTTTTGCGGCGGCGCGCGCGTCGGTGATGTCGGTGACGGCGAGTGCGATCAGGACGTGTTCTGCGTCGAAATAGTCGAGCCGGTGCGCATTGAGCAGGACGCAGCGGGTCTCGTGACCGGGACGCACCAAGTCCATTTCATAGGCGTGGATATCGGCATCGCCCGCAATCGTCGCGAACAGCAACGACCGCAATTGCCGCGCGCCCCATTCACCCGATCCCAGATCGTTGAGCTTCTTGCCGACGATCACGTCGCAATCGAGGCCGAACGCGTCGCAAAACGACCCGCTCGCGCGCATCACGGTGAGGTTCTCGTTGAGCAGCAGCAGCGGCGCTTGGGACGACATGACGAGCGCCATGGCGAGGCTGTTGGCAGCCTCAGGGAGGATCGGCGTAAATAGTTCCATGGCCGAAGCCTTCGGGAATCAGAGGCTCGCGGAGCGAAAGCCTTCCCTGACGGTGCAAGCACACCCCGGCCTTAACACGGGTTAGTTCGAATCCTGCACGTAATCGACGAACGGCGGCTGCCGGTGTCAGCTATCCTGCTGGCGCTCCGCCTCCGCCGCCTCGTCGAACCCGGACGATTTGGGCGGTTCGCCGCTCGTCCCCGGCTGCGTCGCGGAGGGAGGGTCGGAGGCGTCCATCGATTCGTCGAGCCCGCGGTCGAGCTGCGCATCCTCGTTCTCGGGGTCCTTTTTCAGCCGTTTCTCGATCGACTTGTCCTGGCCGGCGTCCTGACGCGGGTCCTGCGCGACGCGTTCGTCGCCTTTGGCGTCGGTGGTCGTCGTCGGGTGGTCGGTCATCGTCGCCTCCTGCAATGGTTTCGGATGTAGAACGGCTGTCGCTGCAAGGCGGTTCCGCTGGAGCGCGTTAACGCAAATGACAATCCGCGCCGCTAGAGCGGAACATCGGGAGTCACGCATCATGAAGTTCATCCCCCTCCAGTCGCGCGGCGGCAACTATCTCGTCGTGGCGGCGAACGTCGCCTATCTGCGCGACGACGAAAACGGCCAGACTCGGGTCGGCCTCGTCGGCGGGGATTCGCTGCTCGTCGTCGGCACCAAGGATGAGGTCGCCGCGATCATCCTGGCCGGATAAGAAAAGCGCCCGGCGGATCGCTCCGCCGGGCGCTTCCGATTTGCCGTCGTCCGGCGCCTAGTTCCGGCTGCTGCCGAACAGGCGCAGGATGAACAGGAACATGTTGATGAAGTCGAGATAGAGGTTGAGCGCCGACATGATCTTGGCGCGGCCCTCTCCCTCCGTCCCGGCGACGTAGGAATAGATGCTCTTCGTGCGCTGCGTGTCGTACGCGGTCAGACCCGCGAAGATCAGCACGCCGACCACGCTGATGACCAGCGCCATCGGTCCCGAATGCAGGAACGCATTGACCAGCATCGCGACGATCAGGCCGACCAGTCCGACGATCAGGAAGCTGCCGAACGCGCTCAGGTTACGCTCGGTGGTGTAGCCGTAGAGGCTCAGGCCCGCGAAGCCCGCCGCCGTGGCGAAGAACGCACCGGCGATCGATGCGCCCGAATACGCCACGAAAATCGTCGATAGCGACGCGCCGAGCAGCCCGGCATAGGCCCAGAACAGTACCTGGAGCGTCCCGGTCGCCATGCGCTGTTGCCCAAAGCTCATCGCCAGCACGATGCCGAGCGGCGCGAACGCGACGATATAGCCCAGCCCCGACAGGCCGCGGCCGGTCGCGCTGATCAGCGCGGTGTACGCGCCCGAATAGAACACGCCCATCGCGACGATGCCGGTGAGCAGCACCGCCGACGCCATGTAATTGTAGACCGAGAGCATATAGGAGCGAAGCCCCGCGTCGTACGTAACGCCGCGCGCGCCGGTAGCGGCGCTGACGGGCGCCAGGCCGGGACGGGGATCAGACCAATTGGCCATCGAAGAAAACTCCTCTGCACGGCCACGATGGCCGCTTGCGCGCAATATCGTGGGTTCGGGTGCGTTGTTCAAGCGAAACACGACAGGACGCTGGTGGCGCAAATGGGTTAAGGGATCGCGATGCACCGCCTGTTCGTCGCGCTCCGTCCCCCGCCCGCAATCCGCGCGCTGCTCGCCTCGGCCCAAGGCGGCGTGCCGCACGCGCGGTGGCAGGACGACGATCAACTCCACTTGACGCTGCGTTATATCGGCGAAGTCGAGCGCCCGGTCGCCGAGGATGTCGCGCTCGCGCTGGGGCAGATCCATGCGCCCGCGCCGACCGTCGCACTCACCGGGGTCGGCGCGTTCGACAAGCAAAAGCGCGTCGATGCGCTGTGGGCCGGCGTCGCACCGCACGATACGCTGGCCGCGCTCCACAAGAAGATCGACCAGGCGCTGGTGCGGATCGGGCTGGAGCCCGAACGCCGCGCGTATTTGCTGCATATCACCATGGCCCGCTTGCCGCGCAGCGCGGGGACCGGCCCCGCGATCGAGCAATGGCGCGCGCGGCACGCCGCGCTGACGAGCGATCCTTTCACGCTCGACGCACTGATCCTCTACGAAAGCCGCCTCGGCCGCCACGGCGCGAGCTATGACGCGATCGCGCGCTTCGCGCTATAGGCCCTGCCGCTCGAACGACCGCATCATCGCGCCGGGTTGCGACATGTTCGCCGGCAAGCGGAACCCCGACAGTTTCCAGCCCAGCCCGTGCGCGGTGAAAACGAGCCCCGCGCCCGTTTCGTCGTTCTTCCGGCGTGCCACGAACCGCCCCAGCGTCTCCCGGTCGATCGTGACGTCCTGGGCTAATTCGCCGGGCGCGGTGTCGGCCCCCGGCCGCGGCGCTTCCGATTTGGCGAACAAGGCGCGCGCGGTTTCGGCGGTGACATAGGCATCGATCTGCTGGTCGAGCGCCGCGAGCTGTTGCGGGACCGGATTGGGGGTCGACCAGCCCGAACTATCGGTCGGCGGCACGCGCTGCGCGGCCGCGACGGCGTGGACCTGATCCTTCAAATTCAGGCGCAACGCGTCGAAATCGACATAGCCGATCATCCCCTCGACATCGTGGCGCTCGACCGCCGACTTGATGTTGTACAGCGTCAGCCACGGCGAGCCGACATACCATCCGACGAACAACGCGATGGCGGCCGCCGCCAGCGATCCGACCTTCCACCCCTGCATCGCGCACTCCCGGCCATTTTTTCGCGAAAGGCTTGCCGGGCAATGGTTAAGGCGGCGTTGCGGTCGCGCCGTCGTTTCCCTTCGAGGCCATGCGAAAAAAGGCCGCCGATACGAGCCACAGCCCCGCGAAGAACGCGCTGACCATCAACGCCTTTGGCGGGCCGCCTGGCAGGCTTGCAGTCGAAGGCGCGGTCGCCAAGGCTGTGCCGAGCAGCGCTTGCATCACCGCGACACCGAGCATGGTCCGCGCCATGCCTGCGGGCCGGAACCAAGCGGAAAACCCGCCCAATACCGCCGCCATGATGCTGGGGAAGTAACTCATCCCCGTGCCGTCGTCGCGAACGACCGTGGTCCACACGGTAAGCAACGATGCCACGACGGCGATGGCCATGCCCGCACAGTAACTCCGGCCTCGGTTCGATCGGATCATGTGCTCATCTCCTGCGGGGTCTGCAGGCGCATCATGACCGCCGTCGCGATGCGCGGCATGAGCAAAAGGTGAGGAAGCGCTGAAAAGCGGACCCGCGCAGCAGTCCTGCCGTTGGGTCGTTAGCCGCCGCAGCTCCCGCTACCGGTGTTGAGCGGCCGCTAATTAGCTGCCGAACAGGCGAACCGAACAAAATTGTTGAGCATTCCCGCTCTGACGATCGCGCTCAATGTGTGCTGGGCTGGGCATGACATGCCGGCAGGCGGGCAGCCTTTGAACCCGGTATCCGCTGCGGCAATCCGGCTCCTTTCTCGCCGGGGCAACGCCGGCAGGAACGCCTCCTCGATGCCGCCAAGATCGGCTGGGTGAAGGTATCGCAATTTGCGATCGGGGCACCGCGCGTCGGCCGCGCGTGCGAACGAGTCGTAAGCCGGTGACGTCATCAACTGGAAGTCCAGCCGGCTGCTGTCGGCGACGAGCGAGAGAGCCATCAACGAACCCAGCACGATCATCGGGATTCCCTCTAAAGTGGTGGCTTCCTAGCATGTTACATACTGCAGCTGAAGACTGCAACCGGGCCGCACGCCGCCAACGACCGCTCCATTAACTGAGCGCTATCCCGCGACCAAAACCCCGCACGCAATCCGCCCGCCGCTGTTGCCCGAGGGATCGGTCATCATGTCGTCGGGTCCGGCATGAACGACCATCGCTGCGCCGTCGGCGTCGATCAGCGCGTCGAAGTTGGCGCCCGCGATGTTGATCCCCAACGTGCCGCGCCCGTCGGCGCCGATCACCAGATTGGGCAGATCGCCTTCGTGCGGGCCCTGCGGGTTCATCGCGCCGTGCTTCTTCGCTGTCGGGTTCCAGTGCGGCCCGGCGCTGGCGAAGTCGGGTCCCTCGCACCGGCCGACAGTATGGAGGTGCGCTCCATGCGTCCCCGGCGCCAGGAACCGCGCGTCGATCGTCACGCGCAGCCCGCCCGCGACTTCGCGCACCGTCGCGCGGCCGACGTCCTGGCCGCTCGGCGTCCGCAGCGTCGCCACCGCGACTCGCCCGCCGGTTACCGGCGCGCCGACCCGCGGCTCGTCCGAACAGCCCGCCAGCGCCGCCAGCGCCATCGCTCCAATCGCCGCCTGCATGCGCATATCGCCCTCCATTAAAACGTTTCGGATGCAACCCTTGGCCAGTTAGAGCGGTTCCGCAAGCCGCAGGGGGAACATCGCCGAATGATGGCACGATCGACGATTGGTTTGGCGATGATCGGTTCGGCGCTGCTGCTCGCGGCGTGCAGCGGCAACGCAGGCAACCCCGCGCCCAAACGAATCGACACCGCGCCCGATATTCCCAAGCTTGCCTCGACCATCGTCGTGCCCGTTAACGCCAGGCTCGCTGACCTCGCCGCGCAGCTCAACCAGGCGACGCCGCAAACCTTGTGGACGATCGACCGCCAGGAAAGCGCCTGCGTCCCCGCGCAGCGCGTCACCGCCTGCGCGATCAAGCGCAAGGACGGGTCGTGCCGGATCGGCATCAAGAATTTGAAGGTCACGCCCAATCTGTCGTGCCGGATCACAGGTCAGGCGGTGCGCGGGCCGATCACGCTGTCGGGCAATGGCAGCGTGCTCACGCTGACGCTCCCGGTGCGCGCGACAGTCAGCGCACAGGATATCGGGCATATCGTCAAGCGCGAGACCGCGACCGGCGCCGCTGCGGTGCGCGCCACCGTCCGGCTGTCGCTCAACCGCGACTGGAACCCGACCGCGACGGTGCGGATCGCGTACGACTGGACCAACCCGCCGGGGATCACGATCTTCGGCAAACGCATCACCTTCGCCGACAAGGCCGACGCCAAGCTGCAAGGCGTGATCGCTGGGCTCGAGCGCAGCTTGCCGCAGCAACTCGCCAAGCTGCGCGTGCGCGACAAGCTCGCATCGGCCTGGCGGCAAGGCTTCACCGTGATCCAGCTCAACCGCGAGCGTCCGCCGGTGTGGATGCGCACGACGCCGCAAAAACTCGGGTTCGGCGGCTACCGTGTCCGCGGTGGCGATTTGCTGCTCGACGTCCAGGCGCAAACGCTGACCGAGACCTTCGTCGGCGATCGCCCGAGCGACCCCGCCCCCTCCCCGCTGCCGCCGCTGACCAGCGGGCTCGGGCAGCAGGGGCTGGCGTTCAACATTCCCGTGCTGGCGCAGTACAAGGAGTTGCAGCCGGTGGTGCAGCGCGCGCTGATCAAACGCGCGGCCAAGGGGATCGCGCTGCCCAAGCTCGGCGCGGTCGATGCGCAGTTCGGCGACGTCACGATCTACGCGACCGAAAACGGCCGGCTCGCGGTCGGGGTGAAGGTCAAGGCCAAGCTCCGCTCGGGCTTGCTCGGCGAGACCAAGGGCCAAGTGTGGCTGTCGGGGCTGCCCGTCAACGACGTCAATTCCGAACGGATTCGCATCGACGACCTCAAGATCGCCACGCAGACCGACAGCAAGACGGTCAACCTGCTGATCCAGCTGTTCAGCGATCCCGCCACGCTCGAATCGATCCGCACCGCGCTGACCGAGGATTTCGCCAAGGATTACGCGCACGTGCTGGTCGCCGCGCGCACCGCGATCGCCAACCGCCGCGAAGGCGACGTGCTGTTGTCGGCGAACATCACGCGCGTCACCCACGGCAAGATCGTCGTCACCGGCCAGGGGCTGTTCCTGCCGGTCCAGGCGTACGGCACTGCGACCATCGCCTACCGCCCAGAGAAGTGAAGCCGGGGTGGCCGATGCCACCCCGAAGCGCCTCACATGCCGTCGACGGCCTTGCTGACCATGACGTTCACCGCGACGCGGCGGTTCTGCGCCTTGCCTTGGGGCGTGGAATTGTCCGCCGCCGGGTCGGCGGTGGCCATCCCGGTCGGGGTCAGCATGCGATAAGGCTTCCAGCCGCACGTCTGCTGGAGGTAATTGACGACCTTGGCGGCGCGCTTCTCGCTCAGCGCCTGGTTGGTATCCTCGCTGCCGGTCGAGTCGGTGTAGCCGAGGACCAGGAGCAGCGCGTTGTTGGTCGCCTGGGCAGAGGCCGCCGCGGCGCACAGATCGGCCTTCGCCTGCGGCGACAGATCGGCCTTACCGGTGTCGAAGTTCACGTTGGTCGTCGCCTTGACGATATAATTGTCGATATCGGCGACGCGGCCGCGCAACGCCTCGGTCGCGGCGGTCTGTTCGTCGAAGCGCTGGTCGGTGCCGTTGCGGATCATCGACGCGGTCTTGAGATCCCTGGTCTTGAGCGCGATCTGGCTCGCTATCAGCGCGTCGCCCCATTGCACCGTCTTGATGCTTACGGGCAGCCCGTTGAGCAGCGAGTCCGCGCCGAGCTTGTTGCGGCTGACGCCGAGGAAACCACCGCTGGACCTGATCTGCGTCGCATCGCTGACGAAGACCACCGTCTTGCCGCCGCCGATAGTCGCGACTCGCAGCTTCTCGCCTTTGCGCGCCGAAATGAAGCCTTCGACCG
The DNA here is from genome assembly GCF_028289855.1 of Sphingomonas bacterium. GTDB lineage: Bacteria > Pseudomonadota > Alphaproteobacteria > Sphingomonadales > Sphingomonadaceae > Sphingomonas. The sequence continues at coordinate 33,777 of NZ_JAQGKZ010000078.1, forward strand.
TGGGTCCGGCCTGCATCCCGGACAGGTCGGCCGGCACCGTGCCGGTTATGGTGATGTCGGAAGTTTGACCGGGGGCGGGCTGGCCGGGGACGGGCGGGGCGTCCTGCGCAAACAGGCTGCCCGACACCGTAACCGTGGCAAGCAGCAAAAGAACTTTTGAACTTCTGAAAATGACGCTCATCGCGTTGCTCCTTCAAATTTGACCGACCGGGGCTGCGCGATCGCAGCGTATCGTCCGGCGGTCGTCTCGGTGTTGCCGTGAAACGGCAGGTTGAACTCGCTGCACCGGCGCCGTCAGGACGGGCGGCGCATAGTCATACTCGGACGCCTTGGATTACCCGGTGTTCGGCCCAACCTTTCGGGCACATGAACGTTCCAGGCGACTCAGCGGGTATGCAGACAATTGGAGCACATTGTGCGGCGAGCCGAGCATGCCCTTAGTGGGTGGTTAGCGGTCACGCGCAACTTTAGCCGCGCAGGAGGTGACTCATAACTTGACGGTTATCGATTAAATAGATAACCCTCAGGTTATGGATTCACCGCAACGCCAGGATCAGCTGTTCCGCACGCTCGCCGACCCCACCCGCCGCGCGATCTTCGAACGGCTGTGCCGCGACGGCGAGCAGACCGTCGGCGTGCTGACCGCATACGCCGGTGTGTCGCAGCCCGCGGTGTCGAAGCATCTCGGCATCCTGCGCGAGGCCGGGCTGGTGCTCGACCGTCCCGCCGGCCGCCAGACGCATTACAGCGCGCGCGGCGCTGGGCTCGCGCCATTGATCGACTGGACCAACCAGATGGCCGCGTTCTGGGAGAGCAAGTTCGACGACCTCGAGGATCTGCTCAAGAGGATGGACCAATGACCGAAGCCAAAACGCGCTCCGTCGTGGTCGAACGCGACTTCGCATATCCGCCCGACCGGCTGTGGCGCGCGCTGACTCAGCAGCATCTGATCGCCGACTGGCTGATGAAGAACGATTTTGCGCCCACGGTCGGGCACAAGTTCAATCTCAGCGGAGAATGGGGCGGCACGCTCGATTGCGAAGTGCTCGCGGTCGAGCCGGGCGAGACGTTGTCCTACACCTGGGACCACGTCCACGACGATCCGCAGTTCGACCTCCGCAGCGTCGTCACCTTCACGCTCACGCCGACCGCGGCGGGCACGCATTTGCGCATGGAGCAAGCCGGCTTCCGCCCCGATCAGCCGCGCGCGTCGGGGGGCGCCAAATATGGCTGGCAACAGAATTTCGACAAACTGGAAGACGTACTGGGGAGGATATCATGAGTTTCAACAAATGGGTGCGGCAGGGTCATCGCTGGCTGTCGATCCTGTTCACGCTCGCCGTGATTGCCAATTTCGTCGCGATGACTGTGGGGGCCGTGCCCACCTGGATCACTTATTCGCCGCTGCCGCCTTTGTTCCTGATGCTGCTGAGCGGATTGTTCATGTTCACGTTGCCCTATGCAGCGCGTCGGGGAGTCCGCGCATGAGCGACAAGGCGCCCTCGGAGATGATCGACCAACGCATCGCCGAGCTCGGCGACTGGCGCGGCGAGACCCTCGCCAACATTCGCGCGGTCATCAGGGATGCCATCCCCGATGTTGTCGAGGAATGGAAATGGCGCGGGGTGCCGACCTGGTATGCGGACGGCATGATCTGCACCGGCGAGACCTACAAGGCAGCGGTCAAGATGACGTTCGCCAAGGGCGCGAAACTCGACGATCCCAACAAGCTGTTTAATTCGAGCCTCGACGGCAATGTGCGCCGCGCGATCGATTTTCACGAAGGCGACGCGATCGACACCCCCGCGCTCACGGCGCTGCTTCAAGCCGCGGCGACGCTGAACAAGGGCGGCTAAGCCGCCTCCCCCACCGTGCTTGCGACACGCGACGGGCGCGACTTCTCCGGGTCGGGCGCATCGCAGTCGCGCGGCACGTCGTCGTGACGGCGCAATTGCTCCAGCTCGTCCTCGGTCTTGCGCTCGATCCCGGCCAGCTCGTCGCGCGCGCCGCGTTTGGACAGGATCAGCTCATCGATCTTCATGTGCAGTGCGGCTTCGGACCGTCGCTGCTGGTTGAGCACCATCTGGGTCAGCGTGATCGCCAGCACCGACAGGATCAGCGTCAGCGTGTTGACCCCGCTCGGGCCGCCATGAATGAACCATAAGGCGCAGAATATCGCGACGATCGCGATCGCCGCGGGATGGCCCGCCAGGTTGGCGCCACGATCGGACACCCTGCAACCGAACAGATAGAGTTTATGGGCAAGCGTGGCCATGATCGTCCCTTGATGACGCCGTTACACGCCGCGTCCGAAGGCGACGGCGGCGGCATAACGTGCGACGTCTCGTTTGGTGCCGTGCCGGTCCGGGGAGTCGTGCCGATCGCTGTCAGCCGTCAGATTTGCCCGACCCCGTGCAGCGCGACGCCAAGCGCCGAGCTGGCCGCCAGCGTGACGATCACGCCAGCATTGAACCGGAACATCGCGACCATCGCCGCGACCGATAGCGCGAGTGCCCAGGGATCGATGCTCGACGGCACCGGCATGTCGAACCGGAGCGACCCCGCCGCGACCGGCGTTACCGCGCGGAATAGCGTGTGCAGCGCGAACCAGATCGCCAGGTTGAGCACCACGCCGACCACCGACGCGGTGATCGCCGACAGCGCGCCCGCCAGCGCTGCGTTGCCGCGCAACCGCTCGATGAACGGCGCGCCGAGGAAGATCCACAGGAAGCACGGCACGAACGTCACCCAGGTCGCGAGCAACCCGCCCAGCGTCCCCGCGAGGAGCGGCGGCAACAGCCCCGGATGACGATACGCGCCGAGGAACCCAACGAACTGGAGCACCATGATCAGCGGCCCCGGCGTGGTCTCCGCCATGCCGAGCCCGTCGAGCATCTCTCCCGGACTTAGCCAGTGATACGATTGCACCGCTTCCTGCGCGACATAAGCAAGCACGGCATAAGCGCCGCCGAACGTCACCATCGCAATCGTCGAAAAGAAAGTCGCGATCTGGCTGAACACGCTGCCGGGGCCGAGCAACGCCAGCAACGCGGCGACCGGCGCC